>CAZCXI010000188.1:1367-2544 GCA_964502635.1 uncultured Desulfobacterales bacterium | reverse complement strand
GGCTCCTAGGGCGACTCTTATGGCCAGGCGACCTGAGGTTCGGCTTTCCTCTTCCTCCTTATGATGTCTCCTATCACATAGGCCTTTTCGTCCATGGCCGCCAGAAACTCCAGTATGCCTTGTGCGGCGCTTTCGGGCGCAACGAGGATCATCCCAATGCCATTGTTGAATGTTCTTCTCATCTCTTGGGGCGAGACCTTGCCTGCCTCCTGAAGAAAGGTAAAAACCGGGGGGACTTCCCAACTCCCATCCTTGATCACGGCCGTACAGGAGGAAGGAAGGATGCGTGGCAGGTTGTCCACGATACCGCCGCCCGAGATGTGGGCCATGCCATGGATGGGAAAATCGCGCAACAGGTGTCGGATGACCTCAGAATAAATCTTGGTAGGCTTCAGCAGCTCTTCCCCTATGGTTTTCCCCAAGGCATCGACCCGGTCATCGACCTTTAGCTTGAGTTTTTCAAAGCAGATCTTTCGAACCAGAGAATAACCATTGCTGTGAAGGCCGCTTGATGCGATACCGATCACCTTGTGGCCCACACCGATCTCTGATCCATCAACAATCTTATCGTTGTCTACAAGGCCAACCACAAAGCCTGCCAGATCGTACTCACCCTCAGGATAGTGCCCCGGCATTTCTGCTGTTTCCCCGCCTATCAGGGCACACTTGGCCAGGTTGCAGCCGGTAACGATCCCTTGTATGATCGCCTCGGCGGTTTCGGGCACAAGCACGCCCATGGACAGATAGTCGAGAAAAAATAGCGGATTGGCGCCCTCTACGGCAATGTCATTGACACACATGGCGACCAGGTCGATACCAATGGTGTCATGCTTTCCCATCATGGAAGCAATCTTCAGCTTGGTGCCGACCCCGTCCGTAGAGCTGACCAGAACCGGGTCCGGGCATCGACTCACATCAAGGGAGTATAGACCGCTGAATCCACCGATGCCGGCGAGGACGCTGGATCGGTGTGTTTGCTTGGTGATTTGTTGAATCCGCTTGATGAAACGGTTTGCTTTATCGATGTCGACGCCCGCATCTTGATAGGTCAGAGAATCGTTCATGCCCCCCCCATAAGTGTCTATTTTTTTAGAGCAATTATACTCAAAAGTCAAAAGATTTTTTTGACAAGATGGTTTCTCTAGTATAATAAAATACCTAGAGACAAAGAGATTGA
>CAZCXI010000188.1:0-1267 GCA_964502635.1 uncultured Desulfobacterales bacterium | reverse complement strand
ATTGAATCCACACGGAAGGCTTGCGCTATGAAAGAGTTTGCGAGGTTGAATCGGCTTCCGCCCTATGTTTTCACCACTGTCAATCAGATCAAGATGGATGCCCGCCATGCGGGAGAGGACATTGTGGACCTGGGTATGGGCAATCCCGATATGCCCACGCCCAAGCATATCGTGGATAAGCTGATAGAGGCCGCTAGGAAAGGCCACAATCACCGGTATTCGGCGTCCATGGGGATCACCAAGCTTCGGTTGGCCATTTCCAACTGGTATAAACGCCGGTTTGACGTGGCTATTGATCCGGAAACAGAAGCCATTGTGACCATTGGTGCCAAGGAGGGTATTTCGCACCTGGTGCTGGTCACCATACGGCCTGGGGACGTTGTGCTTTCCCCTGATCCCACTTACCCCATCCATCCCTACTCGGCCATCATAGCGGGCGGCGAGGTGCGGGGGGTCCCCCTCGGCCCGGACGAGGATTTTTTTGAGAACCTGATTGCCGCCACGAAACAGACATGGCCCAAGCCCAAGGTTCTCATTATCTCTTTTCCTCATAATCCGACGACGGAAGTGGTGGACCTGGGTTTCTTTGAGAAGATTGTGGATTACGCCAAAGAGCGTGGGATCATGGTCATTCACGACCTGGCCTATGCGGACCTGGTGTATGACGGATACGTGGCCCCCAGTTTTCTTCAGGTGCCCGGGGCCAAGGAGGTAGGCGTAGAGTTTTTCTCCCTTTCCAAGAGCTACAGTATGCCGGGGTGGCGTGTGGGCTTCTGCGTCGGCAGTGCCGAGATCGTGGGGGCGCTGCGTCGTATCAAGAGCTACCTGGATTACGGCATTTTTCAACCGATCCAAATTGCATCGATCATCGCACTGAATGGCCCCCAGGACGGCGTGAGACACATTGTGGAGACATACAAGGAAAGACGTGACACCCTGGTGAAGGGCCTGAACAGGATCGGATGGCGGGTGAAGCGTCCGAAGGCAACCATGTTTGTCTGGGCAAAGATCCCGGAGCCGTACCTCAAGATGGGCTCTGTGGAGTTTTCCAAGATGTTGATTCGAGAGGCGAAGGTGGCTGTTTCTCCAGGGCTCGGCTTCGGGGAATATGGGGATGAATATGTTCGGTTCGCCTTGATAGAAAACAAGATGCGCACCAATCAGGCGATCAGGGGGATCAGGAAGGTTCTCTAGCAGGTTCGACATCTATCTTAGAGACCTTTGAATAACCTCGCCTCGCTCTTTGATATGAGGTTTTTGACCCATC
>CAZCXI010000187.1:0-2670 GCA_964502635.1 uncultured Desulfobacterales bacterium | reverse complement strand
TGAAAAGACCAAAACGTATTGATTGAAGCGGCCCTCACAGAACTTTTCAATTTTAATTAATATTAACAAATGGTTGACAGGAATGGGGTCTTCTAAGGGCCAAAGCATACCGGGAATCGGGGCTGAGAACAGAACGGGGCGGCATGGGGAGGCGCCTCCGACTTTCGCTCAATCAGGGCAGTTTTTATGATCAATCCAGAGCTGGAATCGCATCCATAAAGCCGCCCTTTCTCCATACTGGCGCATTTTTCACGCTCCTTGGCCTCGAATTTGCAGCCTGCTTTTGCATGATTGAAGTGAAACCAGGAGGCATCTGTCTGATGGCCAACAGGAACAAGCCAGCCGAGCGACGCAAACACAAACGATTCCAGGTTCAGCCAGGTAGAGTTGCCGTACTCACGCCTCGGTGGCCCCACTCCACCATAGTAGGTGATATACTGGACATCAGCAGGCATGGCCTTGCACTGCGCTATGTGGCTGACGAAGCACCATCGAACAGGTCATCCGACCTGACCATTGTATCGGCCAAACCCAGTTTTCATCTGCGGAAGCTGCCGTTTAAGACCGTTTCGGATTTCGAAATAGCGAAAGTCCCTTTTAGTTCCATGGCGCCAAGACGGCTCGGCTTGCAATTTGGGGACTTGACCCAAGAGCAGGCTTCTCGCCTTGAATATTTCATCACGGCCCACACCGCAGCCCAAACGTAGGTCACCCATCGTCCAGTCACTTTGGCCTTGATATTCCCATCCATCATGGTAGCGTCAACAACCAGGCAGGCCTTATTGGCTGTCGGTGTCTCATCCTAAGGGCTCGCGCAAAAATAAATTCGCAGAGTTGGCGTTCTGATTTGGTTCAAATTTGGCCGATCCGATTGAGCAAACCCGCAGTAATAGCGAGCTATTTCGAGGAGTTTGCGAAGGAGGCATCGGTCAAAGATGGGCTGAAGCTGAGATGCCAAAATGTGAAGTTATTTTTGCGCGAGCCCCAAGCCTCTGGGGGTTGCGGGAAATCCCATCCCTCGGAGGCCTTTCCGCTTGGCCCGCCCTCGCCGGTTATTGTTTGTCTACGTGGTGTTGGCACGTTTTGTGCTGAAATCCACCATGGTGGGACATACAGCTTCTCCCTGTTATTCCCCACTCCGAGGGCGGACACGGCATGCCATGTCCGCCCTTTCTTGTGGCCGACGCACAGACAAGCCTTTGGTCTCGATCTGCTCGTGTTGGATCATGGTGGGCTTTCTTGATCTGTTTGGCTGGTTCATACTGACAGAGCGTCAGATTCTTGACATACGACATTCCTTTCAGTTTCTGAGCCGACGTGCCGATAAGAGGTCCAAGGCCGTTGGAGCCTCCTCCTTCCAAGAACAACCACAAACGGGGAACAGCTTAACCATATATCATAAATGCTGATAAAGGAGGGTAGATGGCTTATTGACCTTAGCCTTTATCAAGCTTCTTTAAGGAGGCTCCTCGGCCGTCATCATTTCGCCTGCCTGTTCACGCCTTGACCTCTTGGCCGGCTCGCTTCCCGCAAGGCCCGTCCTTCGCGGCTGGAAGCCCACCCCCCTTCAGTCCAAAAGACGCAAAGACTCGCTTCCCACATCCCACCGTTCGCGTGACAGGGGCCACATGACCACGCCCACAGAGCTTGGGTTTGCGCACCGGGCTAAAGTATCCGCCGGCCGTTCCGAAGAGATATGTATAGGGAGGTTGGTGTCATGGACATTGTCATTGGGGGCACGTCATCCGTCAAAACGGACCTGTCAGAAGAGGGCATTGCCCTTCCTGCCAAAAAGAAGGAGGTCGGCAAAGATCGACGGAAAAACACACAGGACCGACGGAGAAGCGTGAGGGAAGGGATTTTCGTCTCGCTCTCGGTAACAAATGATCGCCGTGTCGTGAGAGACAGAAGGAGGGCCGGTTCTCAGGCTTGCCTGCGCCGCGGACGTGGGCCCTGATGAGGCGTGACCAGGCACCGGCGGGGCATTGTTCACCCCGCCTTTTTTGCTCCTACCCCTCTCATATCTTCGGGCAGACCCGGCTGGGCAGCCGCCGCCACAGCAAGCCGGTCGCACTGTTCGTTCTGCGGATGGTCGTTATGGCTTCGAACCCAGGCAAACTTGACACGGTGTTTTTCAAGAAGGTCGAGAAGTTTGCGCCATAAATCCACATTCCGGGCCCTTTCCTTCTTGTTGCGCATCCACCCGTTCGCCTGCCATTTGCGCACCCATCCCTTCTCAACAGCATCCACCACGTAACGGGAATCGCTAACAACCTTGACTTCGCAAGCTTCTTTAAGGGCCGAAAGTCCGGCAATGACCGCCATCATTTCCATTCGGTTGTTCGTGGTGTTGCGAAAGCCGCCTGAGAGTTCTCTCGTGTGGCCACCGTATTCGAGGATGACGCCGTAGCCCCCCGGACCGGGGTTACCCGAACAGGCGCCGTCTGTGTAAAGGGTGACTTTCTTCACGGTCATTCATAGTCCATTGAAGCTCCCTGTAGCAAGCTACAGGGAATCTTCGACCGTAAGGAACGCTGACTGTTTTAGATACGCTCGCTAACCCCGCAGCAAGCTACGGAGAATGCGCTCGCTTTTTCGGTTCAAAACTTCACGCATGAGCTATTCATGGTATAGAGAGCTGAAGCTTACGTGTCAAGCGACAAGGCGTCC
>CAZCXI010000186.1:0-2714 GCA_964502635.1 uncultured Desulfobacterales bacterium | reverse complement strand
TCCGGAAGTATGATGGCAGCCCCGTCTTCCAAGAGGTGATGCCCCAGGGTCACCACCGCACCGGACAGGGGCGGGTCCAGCACCTCCGCCTGGCCGGTGCTGATAATGCCGACGGTGACCGGCACAAACCGGGCTTTTTTCTGCGTCAGATCGGCCAGAAAGACCCCCTGAGTGCCGTTTCTTTTAACAAGAGCGGCCGTGGGAATGACGGTGGCGTTTTCGTGTTGTTCAAATTGAATCTGAACCCGGACAAACATCCCTGGTTTGAGAAGCGTTAATGGATTGGGTATTTCGATTTCTACCCGGGCCTCTCTGGATTCTTCTTTCAAAAGAGGGGCGATTCGAATCACGTTTCCGGTAAAGGTGCGACCAGGAAAGGCATCGGTTGAGATCATTGCTTCCAGTCCCGGCCTAATCTTTGGGTAATCCCGTTCGATGACATAGATGGCGGCGATGAGCTTTCCGATATCGAGAATCGACACAATGGGCGTGTTGGGCGCCAGCATAGCGCCCTCGTCCACGAAACGCTCACCCACGACGCGATCGGCCGTGGTATGGTTCGCAGGAACCTGAATCTGAGCATAAGAAAGGCGCACATTGGCCATATTGAGAGCCGCCTCTTTCTGAGATACCTGGGCCGTGGCCACTTTGAGTTCTGCCTGGTGGGTCAGGAATTCCGAATCGGCCGAATCCAGCTGCGATTCGGAGGCGATCTTTTTCTTCCGCAACTCTACCGTTCGTTCATACTCCCGTCTTGCGTTTTCAAGGGTGCTTTTCCGCTCCTGGAGCATTGCCTGGGCCACTTCCAGCTCCGCCCGTGCCTGGCTGACCTGCTGGCGATATTCGTCGTCGTCCAGGACGGCCACCAGTTGCCCGCTTTTGACCGTGTCGCCGATATGGACCATGATCTTCTCAAGGCGCCCGGCGATTTTCGGCGCCAGGACAAATGAGGACAGGGGATACAGGGTCCCGGTGAAGCTGCCCACTTCTTGGATAGTGGCTATCTTTACGGGCATAACCTCAACGGCCACGGGGGCGTTTCTACGCTGCGGGTCCGGGCCTTGCCTGGAAGCAGACATTTTCTGATAAGCCTGCCAGCCGAAAAGACCAAGCCCTGCCAGCACAATGAAGGTGATTAAAGATTTCTTCATACAGAAAAACCTTTAGAGGCCCCACAATACAGGGAACAGCCCGAGATCTGGCAGATAGAATGGATTGTAAGCTTCTTTCGAACCAAAAGATCCGGCGTCAGAGCCCTTGGCGGCAAAGATCCTGTTGAACCGCAATAGCGAGCGAATCTAAAAAATGGCGGCATTCCTTACGGTCGATTGGGGGCCGGCCCATTTCACCCATAGTGAGGTATACACAACGTGCGGGGAATTATCAACAGCGGGTGAAACGGTCGTAGGCGGGATCAGATCTTTGGGGGATGCTGCTAAGGTCTTACCACTGGAATGGAGCTGACTTGTTGAGCTCTTTTGGCAAGGGCGTTGTCAAAGGTTACAAATCTATCAGCCTTCATGCTGGACGTCAGATGGAGTGCATCAGCGAAATCAAACCCTAAGCCATACCATGAGATGGCCTGTGCTATTGCATGTGGATCTTCGACACTTACGTTAGGAAGTCCCAGCAGCTTCTGAAAACCTCTCATGATGACGACCTTGCCAATCCCGTAGGCATGTCGCAACACCCATTCGGTTTCCAACATGACCGTCTTAGGAATGAAGACATCATCGCTTTCCATGATCTTCGCGGCGCGTCGTGCTTGACCTGCGTCGTCTTTGGTCAGCAATCTGACCAGGAGGTTCGTATCAACTGCGATCATATGCTCTCCTTGGCCCCCTTTGCTATGGCGGCTTCCATATCCTTTAGCGACTTCCTGGGGCCCTCATAACCAACACAGCCGACGACGTCTTTGATTTTCGTCTCCTGAAATGGTTTGATCGGTTTTAGCATGACGCCGTCACCAACAGCCTCAACAACGAATTCAAGACCCGGCTTCCACCCGTGAAGTGAACGAACCGCCTTTGGGATCACGACTTGGCCTTTGTTTGACAACCGTGTCTTTTTCATAAGAACCTCCTCAGAGGTAAGACTAAAGTAAGATGATGATAACCCATCTTTTCTCCTTTGGCAACAAGATATTTGCCAAGTGACGCCTCATCAATCAATCACTGCAAAGAAAAAGGTCAGCCGACAGATCAGCTAACCCCTTGATAGGCCTTGGCGTCCCCAAAGGTACTCCTCATCTACCCGTGTTGCTATATCCGCATAACAAGACACCAAAATTATTACGAATTCTACCCTTCAAAGAGGCATAAGAAGCCCTTAATCATAACACCAAGGGGCCCCTATCGCTGACCCCCCGAAGTGTGTGTCAGCGTTCCACCTGCTACCCCTCAACCTGTAGGTCATCGTAGACCTGTTCGTGTCAATCCTCGAAGGAAAGCGGAAGGCCCGGGAGTTGAATGTTTCACCCCCCGAGTCGAGGTGAAGATTCCATTCGAAGGGCGAAAGAAGTTCGGATTTTCACAAGTCTGCCTTGATAGCAGGATCGAAACATCCAGCAGGAAATCGGGCGGGCGCGATGACCACAATATGTAGTTGCCCTCCAACCGGGATCACACTCAGAAACAAAGTATGGTCTATTCCTTGTCCAAAACCTCTCTGCCTTGACCTCGGGCATGTATGCAGGTTCCAACCATTTTATTTGA
>CAZCXI010000185.1:0-2928 GCA_964502635.1 uncultured Desulfobacterales bacterium | reverse complement strand
TATGCAGCCACAAGGATATTTCACGTAAGCAAAAAAGGAATCATCTACTCGTGGAAATGGTCAGGCCTGTAGTGTCCATCCATAAATGGCATCCTTGGGCCCGATGCGGCGTTCTCCAATGAAAACACCTTTCAGCTCTCCCCTTTGAGCTTTCAGCCTTGAGCTTTGAGCTGTTTCCGCTTTCAGCTTTGAGCTTCTCTCTCTCCAGGAGCCTGTCGGAGAACCCCAGCTTCGGAGGCTGTTGGAAAATGTTTAGATGCAAGGCATCCGAGATTCTTCGGAATGAGGCGTACTTATCGGTACGCCGCAGTGACGAAGAATGAGGATAAGGCCGCAGATGGACGTATTCCGACAGCCTCCTATCGCGGATGACAGAACAGGCACTCCGGCGTATCCCCTACATGGATCCTGGTAATGACGGTGGGATGACACACCCAGCACCTCTCAGCCTGCCCGCGTGCCACCGCCTTGCCGTGAAGCATGTTCCAGTTGGCGCGATGATTGATCGGCTTCGTTGTCTTGTGACAGCGCACGCAAAAGGTCTCCACATGGCAAGAGGCGCACGATTGCCGCTCTGCCAGGGCCCTGATCCCGTGGCCCCTGATCCTCCAGAAACCCGTGTGGCTCTCCGGGCGGTTCAGCTGGTGACACTTCCTGCACTGGTCATCAACGTGACAGGCACTGCAGTTATAGACATGACCGGGCTTTACCCGGTTCCATGCCCTTCGATCGGGCATCACCATGGTGTTGGCCCTGAGACCGTGTCTCCTCATCCACTTGCCGGCGGGTTGATGATATGAGGGAAAGAACCGGTCCTTTCCGTGACAGTCCCTGCATTTTCCTTTGGCAATCCGCTCCTCGTGACAACCGAAGCATTCTTCAACCCGCACATCGCCGGCCGCCCCCGACAGATTGTTGTGGCAGGTGAGACAATCAATCTTTTCGTGAGGTTTATGACTGAACTTGACCCCCAGGTTCCCTGGTTCAGAAGGGACGGGAAGGGACTCAACGCCCTGTGTGACACCTTGGTGGCATTCGACGCACGGGACCTGTTCCAACGGGGCCGGTTCCGGCAGCGGGCAGTCGGCAAAACTCAGGGACCCTGAGGAAAGCAAGAGGCACGAAAGGATCGCCGTCTGCACCAGAAGCCCTTTATACCCTCTTCGTGACATTATTACCCCCTACAGTTCCATCCCTACCGTGGCCACAAACCGGTGCTCGTAAATGTCATAGATATCGAGTTCGTAGCGACCATCCACATACAGGCCGGGCTGCATATAATAACGTGCGTTGGAATGAATGGAGTACACATCGGTCTTTTCCCCGGTGTCTTCAAAGTAGTCATAGCTGTAAAGCGCGTAAGACGTTCCAAGGGAAAGCCGGAACCTCTTGCGCTGCTCATAGCCTATCTCTCCGCTAACAGTCACGATGCTGTCCTCATCACTGCTATCCATGACCTCCCAGAAATCACCCTGCAGCGACAGGTGCATGCCCTCCCTGGGAAGATCCTCTATGATGACGGCCAGGTATTCATCATGAAAGGAATGGTTAAACTCTGTCTCCTCCTCGCCGGAGTCCAGGAGTCTCCAGTGGGTTCCACCCGAAACCCAGACATGATCCTTGTAGACCCCCTTTGTAATATCCAGGGTGGCGTTGTGGTACGGTTTGATGGTGCCGACCAGACCGGTGTATGGGGGCACGGCCAAGGGTGTCTTTTCTATTTCGTCAAATTGATAAAAGTAAGAGGCATCGATTTCGAGATCCACCTTGTCCAGCAGCACGGAGAACATGGTGTTGACATGCTTGGGAGAATCATCCAGCAGGTAAAGCGACACATAACCATAGCCCTTGCCAAACAGATTGTGCCTGACTGCGACGGCGGACTGTTGATAACTGTCTTCGCCGCTGTCTTCGAAAGTCCCCGTGACACCCGGTTCCTCCCTGATATACTGATGTTCAAGGGTGATCCTTGTCCATTGATCCAGAAAGATATGCGCCCCTCCCCCGATCTCCGTGGCATCTCCGTAGTCAGCCTCGTCATCATAGAGGCGAACAGGGATGCCACCATAAACAAAAGGTTTAACTCTTTTATCAAAAATATCCAACTTTAGCAAACAATTGAGCCCGTCTAGATGGGTCGTATCAAGTTCATGATGCACGTATTGTCTGCCCAGACGGGCGTAGTCCAGGGGACCAGACCCGTGGAACTCAGCTTCACACACGTACAAGAAACCATGCGTGGAAGAGTCCCAGGTATCACGGATCGTTCTGGTTCGATCGATCTCGTCCTCATCGGCCCTTCCGTCAAGGTCCTCTGTGAGATCGCCTGACAGGGTGAACTTGAAATGGTCCCACTTGTTCTCTCTCAGGGTGACATCCACCACTTGGTGAAGCTTGTGGTCTTCCCCCTCGCCGTCAGACAGGGACCGCCCATCATAGCGAAGCTGCATGAGACCGGATATCGACACGGCGCCGTCGTCCCCGAAACGATGTTCCGCCAGACACGGCGGCGATCCCCAGAGCAGGATCAAGACCAGCGTGAAGAGCGGGACAGCCAACACAGAACGCCCACCTCCTAACAAGGTGTTGGAGTTACTGTGAATGACACGTTTATTGTTCATTTCCATTCTCAACCATCCACTCGACGTTTCGGGCAGCTTATATCCCGCCCTTGGCGGGACGGCGTGTTTTCATTTGCCCTCACATCATCGGGGCAAATGAAAAAGACTTACCGCTGCGCACTCAGCGTCTCTAGTGAGTGAAACGAACGGGCGGTGGATATTCCCCTTCCACCCCCAGCCTCCCACCTTTCAGCCTTGAGCTTTCAGCTTTGAACTCTCCTCTTTTTCCTACGGTTCCGGTTCGAACTTGACGCCATCGGCGATCACAAAGCCGTCAGCGTTATCAGTCAAAACCACCGTGCCGGAT
>CAZCXI010000184.1:0-2967 GCA_964502635.1 uncultured Desulfobacterales bacterium | reverse complement strand
ACGCTCGCTAACCCCGCAGCAAGCTACGGGGAATGCGCTCGCTTTTGCGGTTCAAATTAATATCCGTGCCTCAAAGCGAGCTTTTCAAACATCATCACAAGTCCAGTGCCAAGAATATAGATTGATTCAATGTTGAGATTCTCCTCCGCGGTTGAATCGAAGAAAATATTGAGATCGGATTCGAGTCCATCTTCAGGTTTCCAGTAACAAATCAGAATCGGCACTTTCGGTAGAGGATGCAAAACAAGCGAAATGTCAGAGGCGTAGTGATTTTCCACTTGCCTTCCATTGAATAGTCGAATCATGTCCTCAAAAAGATCCGTATAGGTATCAGCAACTTTTTTTAAGGGTTTTTCACATCTTTGGCCAAAAAGCCGATACCACGTTTTGCCGCCTTTCAGTTCCCTGAATGGAACCCACTTCCCTGAAACAGGGATTCCAGCACCATCTATGATGTAGTTGAGTACTGGCATCGCTATCCATGAATGGACGTGGAGGTCCGTTGTCATGTTCCCCTTGGTGTCAACACCAAAGTCCTTGCCGAGACACTTGATGGTCAATCTTTCGTCGGAAAACTTCGCCCCTAGTCTCTGCGCTGATGAAGCAAGATCTATCGTGCTAATTTTTCTTTTCAACTGCTCAATGGATTCGTTCCGTTCCTGTGCAAGCGTCATCTGATTGGCGGCTTTCCCACCATACCGCTCAATGATCTCGCTTCCCAGATTAGGGCACTCAGCGAGCTGTTTTTGCCCTTTGAACACGGCAGCAGCAAAGGCCAGGCATGTCAACTCATTACATTTTCTGCAATTTGATTTGTCGAGTAACTTGAAGATTTCCATAGGATTATTGAGTTGAGCCATGGAGTTATTCTCGCTTCTTCCGGCAATAGTCATCTTGGAATGCCAGGTCCCCGCACATCAAACCCAGCTATTAGCCCAAGTACCAGCCGAAGGCAAGGGAGGAACCTTGAGGGACTGTTTGATGGAAGCCGCCGAAGTGTAAAGCCAGGGAAAAAAATGGTGACGACCATGAAATCATGACCTTTGCACTAGGCATTAGCGTCGTTTTGAATGCAGGGAGTCTGATAGACAAGAAACTCATTCAGGATGCGCCCAGTTGTCCATAAAGCTGTTGTTATGTCACTATGTTAACGTGACACCATCTCGCCTACAATATACAAATTCTTACTTCAGTTTGAAAACGCAATGCAATTTCTGCACGAGCGTCGCCTTCATGTTTCTTCTACCGATGAAACATAAATGATTGCATATCCGTATTGCATTTTCTTTATCTCCTTTGATTTTGGGTAATATGCCTTTTTCGTTCATCGGTAAATGTCCACCAGGGAAGAGGCTCTCCACCTTCCATAAAATGGATAACCGACATGAATACGTCAATAACACAGGGATCATGTCTTTTCCCTGATGTTGTGCAAAGCTCTTCGTATAGTTCAAATGGCTCTTTTCCAATCAGCTTCCTTGGATGATCAATGCCAATCAATTGGAGATCGTCCGCCATCGCTTTTCCGATATTGGGAAGCTCGTCAAGTCGTGAAACTGTTTCTCTGTCTGGGTTCTTCATCTCTTTCTTTTGTTGCGCCTAACCGGCCGGGCTGACAGGTGTACGGGCGCTTTTTCCGCGCATCCTTGTCCAGCCAGATGTTATGCGACTCCGAGCTACTCAGTTTAAACCGTAGACCTGTTTGGGCGTGAGGTAATCAGGAAATTGATCGATAATTGCCCTTCGAGCTAAATAGCAGAAATGGCATTCATCTATGTATCCTTTATCAGGCATCACGCCTAACGCTTTTGCCAATTCCGCCGGCCCTCCTCGAACGAGTGGACCGCAAATAGGATGAGAATCTGGGCGATAGTTAGAGACGAGTTCGGAAAGAGGGGTCATCCACATATTACCGATGCTGATCCCTTGACAGATCTGGACATTTCCATATGGGTCGACATGCACCCTGGAAGGAGACTCAAGATCCTCATACGGACATTCACACAAATCGTTCCATGGCCTGAGAGGGAGATTTTCAGATAGCTTTTCGACCGCTCGTCCTCTGAACTTAGCTCCTCCGCCAACGACTGGATGCCCCTTACCTCCCGCATTTGAAGATGGTTGTAAAACCTTCGGTGGCTCTATACAGATTGGTGAAGTCTCAATGTCAAGTCTCCTTGCAACAGATGAAGCAATGGTTGCGGGGTTTTCCGGTTCCTCTCCGTAATGAAAAGTATCATTGCTGATATTGAGAAACGACACACCCGATTCTGCAAGAGGCCTTAACCACAATTCAGCGTCCTCTTCTGAATTAGCGCCATAGGCATTTGTCACCACACCAACCTTAAAGCCTCTCGCACTGGCACGCCTGATACTTTCATTTAATAAAGGAAAGAATAGGAATGGCTCGCCTCCTTCATAGAATATCCATTTAACAGTGCCGATTTTTCCTGCCTCATCCAGGACCTTAGTAACCTGACTTATCGTAAAAGTGCCTTGCGATTTAGGACTGCTGTATAGAAAGCAATGATCACATTCGAAGTTGCATGCGTATGTCAAAATAAAGTGGATCCCGGTTAACATTTTCTATACTCTCCTGTTCACATAACGCAGAGCTGTCCCACACCAGCGAGATGTTATCTGCTCAGACTTTTAAAGAATTTTCGCAATTCGTAAATACTGTAAATTTCATCAATTGCACCCATGGGGATACGATTTAAATCATGATTCAATTTCGTCATGTTTGTATTTAAGAGCCCGCCCTGATCAGCAATTTGGTATTTAAGCTGAAACGTCAAGTCATTCATAGAACCTAAAACACTACGGTTATTGGTTTTTGCAATTCCGATTTTCCGAATATCACCAAGAAAAAGTTCAATTTGTTTTTGGGGAATGTTTTCTGCCATCAGGTTCTTCAATAAACTTTGCCTGAAGACCTCCCGAATATTTTGGAAATGAGGTTTGGTG
>CAZCXI010000183.1:0-2972 GCA_964502635.1 uncultured Desulfobacterales bacterium | reverse complement strand
CCCCGCCCTTCCGGACGGGGCTTGCGGGGAGCAGGCCGGTCAAGTTTTCCACCACAAATTGGAGGAGAAATGGTCTTAACTGAGCGCTTCTAACCATGGTAGAGAGGCGCTTTTTTTGTTTCTCTTGGGAGGTCGAATTTAATTGGCGGCTCAAAATGAAAACTTGAAGCTTGCCCTGGTAGGAGGTGGCACGACCTGTCTGGAGGTGTTACAGAATTACGTAGATCATCAGAATGTTGAAACACCGGAGATTGTGGCGGTAGCCGATATTGACGAAGGCGCTGTGGGATATCAATTTGCAAAACAACTGGGTATGCTGACCACGACAGATTATAGGGATTTCTATCCCCTGCCGGACCTGAATTTTATCGTTGAACTTACGGGCAGCAACGACGTTCGCGACGCTATCATCCGCACAAAGCCGGCCCACATTCAACTCATAGATCATGTTTATGCGAAGTTTTTCTGGGCTGCTTGTAGCTATCTGGTGGACAAGACGCGGTACCTGAGGGAACTCTCCAGGACCAAGGATTTCTTGCGGACGATTTTGGACGGCATTCGTGAGGATATCCTGGTCATTGACAGGGACCTGAACATCGTAGAAGTGAACAAGTCGTATTTGGAAAGACGGGGGCTCGCAAGAGAGGATGTCATAGACAAGCAGTGCATTGCTCTCTTTAAGACCCTGGGCGAACCCTGCCTGCTGGAAGAAGGGACATGTCCCCTTCTGCCCGCAACCCGCCAGGGGATCCCGTCGCCCAGCAGCACGCGTCGATTTAGGGACAAACAGGGCAATGTGTGGCACCATGAAATTTCTGCCTATCCCATTCGGGATGATCAGGGTCAGATCACGTACAGTATAAAGATTATAAGAGATGTGACGAAAACAAGAGGGCTTGAAAAGAAACTCAGAGAGTCCGAGGAAAGGTACAAAGAACACGTGTCAAGAGAGCTCCACGACGGCGTCGGCCAACTTCTAAATACAATGGCCTTGCATGTGGCTTTGGCAAAAGACGAGCTGACGGAAAGCAGCAAGACAGCTCTCGAACCCTTGTCGAAGGTGGAATCCCTTTTGCAGCGTACAGTGGATGAAGTCCATCGATTGGCCGTCAATTTGCGGCCTTCTGAGTTGGACGACTTGGGTTTGGTCCCGGCCTTGCGTCTTCTTTGCAGAGATTTCGGTGACAGGACAGGCATTGCCATTGATCTTGAAACCAATGTGGCGGACAAGCTCGGAGACAAGGGTATGGAAACGGCTGTTTACCGCATGGTGCAGGAAGGCTTGTGCAACGTCGAGAAACATTCACATGCTACCCGGACCAGTATCAAGCTGGATGAAAGGGGCCCCCAGGTCATCCTGATTATAAAAGATAATGGTTTAGGTTTTGACTCCAGCGAAGCCTCAAACAAAGGCATGGGTCTCATTAGCATGCAGGAAAGGGCTTCCCTTTTGGGAGGGAACGTGACCGTCAAATCCGAGAAGGGTCGAGGCACTGAGATAAGGATCGATATTTTGTCCAAACCCGTACCCGAAGAACTGATATCATGCCCAGCTTCAAGGTCCTGATTGTTGATGACCACACCCTGTTTCGCGAAGGGGTGAAAAGCCTCTTGGAAAAACAGTCCGACATCGAGGTCATAGGCGAAGCGGCAAATGGTCAGGCTACCCTAGAGAAGGTGAAAAATTTAAGACCGGATATGGTTCTTCTGGACATCGCCATGCCCGGCCTCTCGGGTCTGGATGTGATTTCCCAAATCAAAAAAATCGACTCACGCATCAAGGTGTTGATGCTATCGATGTATGAAAACGAAGAATACCTTTACCGGAGCTTAAAGGCCGGCGCCTGCGGCTATGTGATCAAGAAAGCGGCGGCAAGCGAGCTGGTTTCGTCCATCGAAGCCGCCCGCGCGGGAGAAGTCTACCTGAGCCCCTCCATGTCCACTCAGTTGGTCCGCAAGTATCTCATGCTTGGAGCCGATGAGACGCAAGACGATGCGACCGGTTTGACATACGATGCCTTGACAGACCGGGAGCGAGAGATTTTGAGACTCCTTGCCCTGGGCAAGGATAACAAGAACATTGCCAGACTCCTCGATATCGCCTATCGAACCGTTGAAACCCATCGTGCAAACATCATGAAAAAACTGAACCTCCACACCCTGGCCCACCTTGTCGCCTTTGCCATCCGGTCCGGCATCATCAATCCGGATGAACTCCTCTCATCTCCGGAGTGATATTGACCCACCCCATCTTGACCTTCAACATTTGATGGCGACCCGCAAGCGCTGTCATGCTTGATGTTACAACAGAGTCCGGAGCACGACCCGCCGACGATCTCTCAGCGCTCAAGCCATCTTATCATGGTTCAGATTATTCCCCCCTAAGCCTCCAGTATGGTCTGGTCTGTTCCCACTGGTGAACCCTTTCTACACACAAGTGACATTTTTTTTCTCATTTATGACCGGAATTACCCAACCCATAGCCAGCGAACGGGGCGAACCCCTGTGTTGTTCATACCGTAGAATACGTAGCTTGCGTCTCAAATGTACTTAGATGGGCCTAAAAAAGCCTGTAGGTAGCTATTCACACAGCACCTAGCTTACTCGGGGTACTGACCGTAAAACCTTGATAACATCTCCTTATAATAGAAAATACAAGGAACGGCCTCCCATTGGTTTCTCTAAACCCAATCGGTAAATCTAGCACACTCGTTGCACGACTGAAATGTCGGAAATTCCATTGTTCCTGGATGCTTGGAGTTGTAGGCCGCCCCGCGATTGCACATACACATTGCGGCAACCGCGGAAAGGTCATGACGTGGACGGATCTTGGGAAGCAGGGGGCCACAGAAGGCCCTCGCTTCCGGTAAGACATCATCAGATTTGTCCTTCGAACATGGGCTTAGAAATAAACAAAGAATCCCGTAGATGGATCTGGAACAGGATCCAGGTGGTCGGGATACACACCGCAA
>CAZCXI010000182.1:0-3025 GCA_964502635.1 uncultured Desulfobacterales bacterium | reverse complement strand
GGGTGTCAGACCTACACATTTGACAGAACTGTAGGAGATTGCTAGAGAGCACAGTAATCGGCTGCTCGACTTTGCATATCAATAAAGGACTCAGTTTGATTATGGGCAGACCGTTAAGGATAGAATTCCCCGGGGCTTTCTATCATGTGACCTCAAGAGGGAATGAGAGAAAGGCGGTTTTTAAGAGCCTGCGGGACAGGGAGAAGTTCCTTTCCTATCTTGAATCGGCAACGGAGCGGTATGGGGCTGTCATCCACGTTTATTGTTTAATGGGCAACCATTATCACCTTCTTCTTGAAACGCCTTTGGGTAATCTGTCTAGGATCATGCAACATATCAATGGCGCATATACCAACTATTTCAACACCAAACGTGAAAGATCCGGGCATCTATTCCAGGGGAGGTACAAAGCCATACTGGTCGAGGTTGATGAGTACGCAAAGCAACTTTCGCGTTACATACACCTAAATCCTGTCAGAACCACAACGGTAAAAACCCCAGAGGAATATGAATGGTCCAGCTGCCGTTACTACACCGTTGAACGGAAAGCGCCCGATTGGCTTCAAAGAGATTTCATTCTGAGCTATTTTCATACAAAGCCGGCCGTCGCCATGAAAATCTATCGCAGCTTTGTCCACTCGTTGATGGACCAGGAGTATGAAAGCCCCCTGGCTGAGCTTTCACATTCAGTCATTCTGGGTAGCAGAGAGTTTGTTGACGAAATCAAGGACAGGTTTTTGAGAGGCAAGCAACCGGACAGGGAACTGCCGGCATTAAGGGAGATGACAAACAGACCAGGGTTGGATAACATCGAACATGTTATTGACTCCGTGCTTCAATCAGATGAGAAGTTGGCTCGACAGGTGAAGCTGTATTTGTGCCACCGCTATAGTGGCAAGAGGCTAAGGGAAATTGGGGAGCGGTTTGGTGTGAGCGAATCAGGCGTAACCCAGGCGAGTCGAAGAATCGGGATAAAGCAGCAAAATAATAAAAAGCTAAGAAAGCTTATCACAAACACATTAAAACAACTGTTGTCAAATGTGTAGGTCTGACACCCTTGCTTTACCGACGTAGCGCCCTTTGCGGCGAGAAGATGATTGATAACAGGAAAGGATGTACACAATGGGAGACAAAGGCGGCAAGAAGGATAAGAACAAGAGTCAGAAACAGAACAAAAAAAGACAGGAACAAAAGGCAAAAAAGAAGTTAGATAAGCAACCGAAAAGAAATTCGTAACAGGGAGTTCCTCCTTAGGTTCGCCAAAGACAGGCGGCACGGCCCGACCCCAAGAGACACAGACATTCTCTTGAATTGGATGGTTTTACCCTGGGGGAAAAGACAAAGTGGACATTCAGCGGAAATTCTATTGCATTGTCCACAATTTTTTGAGGGTTCATCGGTAAGGACTAAAATATGGATAACGGCGGCAACCATAGAAACAGGCTGGCAGGCCAGAGGAAGAAGAACAGCACAAAGACGAACCCAATCAACAACATCGGAAGGTCACGTTTTTTAAAAGAGGTTTTTCTACAGACTCATTAGGCTTTCGTGGCAAGCACATCAACAGGAAGTGAGGGGGTATTGGTGAAAGAGCGACAAGAGAAACTGGGTCTGAGGGAACTGGTTGCCATGGGCGTAGGCGGAATGGTTGGTGGCGGTATCTTTTCCGTTCTCGGCCTTTCGGTGAGCCTAGCCGGCCACGCGGCGCCTATTGCTTTCGGCCTCGGTGGCGTCATCGCCATGCTGACTGGATGGAGCTACATCAAGCTCGGACTGAAGTACCATTCAGATGGTGGAAGCTTTACCTATCTGGAGCATGCTTTTGCCCATCCGAATATCGCAGGGATCGGCGGATGGCTATTGTTAGCTGGATATGTCGGCACCCTCGGTCTCTACGGTTACACCTTCGGCGTTTACGGCAGTGCCATACTTGGAAACTCCGTGGCAAGTTCGTCCATGCCTCATGTCCTCGCATCGGGGGTACTGCTCACGTTTCTTGGAGTGAATCTCTATGGAGTCAAAGCATCAGGCGAGTCGGAGGACGTTCTGGTACTAATAAAAGTCTTGATTCTGTCCCTGTTTGCCATCACAGGGCTCTTCCATGTGCGGTCCGATCACGTGCTGCCGGTCTTCAACACCGGAGGGATGGGTGCTCTGATGGGTGCAGCACTGATCTTCGTCGCCTACGAGGGATTTGAACTGATCCCCAACGCGGTCAACGAAATGAGGAATGCGCAACACAATCTGGGCCGCGGAATAGTGATCTCTATCCTTGTCACAACGCTCATTTACGTTCTGGTTTCCCTGGTAGCTGTGGGCAATCTGCTGCCTGAAGAAATCAGCCGCTACAAGGAATACGCTTTGGCCGTGGCGGCAAAGCCTTTTCTGGGGCATGCGGGATTCGTGCTGATTGGCCTGGGCGCACTGCTGTCTACGGCATCTGCAATAAATGCGACTCTCTTCAGTACGGCACGGTTGGGCATGGCCATGTCGCAGGAGGGCGATCTGCCGAGGGCTTTCTCCTATAAGGAACGCAGAGGCGATATTCCTTACGTGAGCCTGGTCGTGATCACCATGGTTGCAGTGCTATTCGTAAATACCATGAACCTCACCATCATATCGTCATTCGCGAGCTCGACTTTTCTGTTGGTCTTCGGATCCATCAACCTCTCAGCGTTCCGGCTACGCGGGAAGATCGGCATTCACCCAGCCCTGCCGCTACTCGCGATGACGGCCTGCCTTGTGTCTTGGATCGTGCTGGCCACCTACCTGTACAAGACAGCAGCGTATGGCCTGGCATGGATACTTGTCGCGTATGCTGCTGTCGTTCTGGCGGAACTTGTTTTCAGCGAAAGGAGGCTAATTATGCGCAAATCGTAGATGGCGGAAAAGTGCCACGATTCCAAGAGACACTATCCCGATTTAGGAGAGAACAGGGTCGCATCTTAATTGTTTACTATTCGCTTTTGCTATTGAACCGCAAAAGCGAGCGCATTCCCCGTAGCTTGCTGCGGGGTTAGCGAGC
>CAZCXI010000181.1:0-3046 GCA_964502635.1 uncultured Desulfobacterales bacterium | reverse complement strand
CCTAGACCCGGGAAGAACGCCGCTCATCGGGAAAAGGATCATTTATGGATGTACACTAGAACGCCATGGTGACTGTCACTCCACCGTAAAAGAAGTTGTTGTCATCGCCGTTTTGGCTCCGCGCTTTCATGTCGTTTTCCGCATCGTTTGTAAGCGCAAACACGTAAGATGCCGACGGCGTGATCGTAAAGTACTTGCCCGCCGATATGGGCAGGCTGGCTGAAATGGTGCCGTCATGGAAGTTGTCAAACTCTTTTGACGTTGCCACCAATTGATCATTGTACTCAGGATACTCGCCCTTGTCGTTGCTTTTCAGGTAGCTGATTGAACCCGCGAGCTCCAGAGAGACGGCCTCCGTGAGTTCAAGGGTGTGAGATATCCCAAGCAAGACATAAGTCAGGGGGGCAGTGGCAAAGTCCCTGTAAATCGTCAATGTGGGTGAGAGCAAAGCGTCCGCACCAAGGCTCAGATATAATTCTTGCGTGTCATCGGCATTATCCAGGCTGTAGTAGATCCAGCCAAGTTCCGCGCTCAGCATCCCAAACTCCCTGCCATAAGAAAGGGTGAAATCCGTTTCATTCCAGTTGGATTTTGTACCATCGTTGGGATCCGTGTCCAGGTTGCCCCACATGTTGGCAGAAAACCCTTTGTAGCTGACGGTTGTGGACGGCTCAACGACTATGCTGTTTTTGCTCAACTCCTGACCACGCCATATATAGGCGCTCAGAAAGGAAACGGAAAGCTCCGCCGATGGCGCCTCCCCTTGCGCAAATGCCGGTGGAACAAAAGACAGGGCCAGTATGACGGACAAAATGACTACAATGCCTTTTCCAAATGTATTTTTCATTATCCTTTCTCCTTTGTACCCGGATGAAGTCCAAGGGACATCCAGGAAAATAGATCCTTTTTCAGGTTATTCGAGCGGCTGACTCCCAGGGCGAGGAGATTCTGGTACCGGTTCCTTGCCCTGGATATCCAGCAACCGTGACTTTTGCAACATTGGCATGGACTCAGCCTGAGCTTATACGGGACTGGCAATTTGAAAATCAGGATATGCGCTGGCGCCGTGTTCACCGTAATCCAGACCCTCCAGCTCCTCTTCCGGGCTGACCCGCAGTCCGATGGTCTTTTCAATCAGTTTGAACATGATAAACCCGGCTCCAAAAGCCCAGACAAAGCAGGATCCTATGCCCAGGAGCTGCACGCCGATGATCTTGGCGGACGTGCCCCCAATATTGAATATGCCGGCAGCCAGGGTTCCCCAGGCACCGTTAACCCCATGCACGGAGACAGCGCCCACGGGATCGTCCACCTTGATGTGGTCGAAAAACAGCACGGAAAAGACCACGAGGACACCGGCGACCGCCCCGATAATGATCGCGCTCAAAGGGGTCACTGTCGCGCAAGGACTCGTGATGGCCACAAGGCCGGCCAGGGCGCCGTTTAGACTCATGCCCGCGTCAGGCTTTTTGAACTTGATCCAGGCCGTGACCATCGCCAGGATCACACCTGCTGCCGCGGCCAGATTGGTGTTCACAAAGATCAAGGCAATGTCTTTGCTGGCGGCCGTTGTCGAACCCGGATTGAAGCCGAACCAGCCCAGCCACAGGATAAACACGCCGAGAGCTGCCAGCGGAAGGTTGTGACCCGGGATGGGCTTGACCCGGCCATCTTTGGTGAACTTGCCAATACGCGGCCCCAGGACGATAGCGCCCGCCAGGGCCAGCCACCCGCCCATAGAGTGGACGACCGTGGAGCCGGCAAAATCGATGAAACCCAGCTTTTCAAGCCATCCGTTGCCATGGTAAAGGCTGCCCCATGCCCAGCTCCCGAACACAGGATAGACCAGAGCGGATACAATAATGCTGTAAACGAAATAGCTGACGAACTTGGTTCGTTCCGCCATGGCACCGGACACGATGGTGGCGGCCGTGGCGGCAAAAACGACCTGAAACATCCAGAAGGCCAGGATCCAGGGGTCTTTGCCCGGTACAAAGTCGCTTAAAAAGAACCCGGAGGTTCCGAACCAGCCCGTGACCGTGGCCCCGAACATGAGCCCGAAACCAATGGCCCAGAAGGCGATGGATCCCATGGCAAAGTCCATCAGGTTCTTCATCAAGATGTTCACGGCGTTCTTGGCCCTGGTAAACCCGGTCTCCACCATGGCAAACCCGGCCTGCATGAAAAAAACCAGGGCCGCCGCGACCAGGGTCCACACATAGTCGGCATGGCTCTGCACGGACGCAATGGCCTCCGCGTTGCCGACAATGGTTGGGGCGGCTTCCTTTGCGCACCAGGCCAAGGTGGGCACTGCCACAAACGCGCCTGTTGTCAGAAACACCCCTTTTGCTATTCGTGTCTTCATTTTTCTTGCCTCCTTGTTGGTCTTTCAACCCTTCTTGTTGTGTTTGTGGCCCGTGCGGCCTTTGCGTTGGATCAAATGGCATCCCTGCCCTGTTCCCCGGTCCGGATGCGGCAGGCGGTTTCCACTGGCAGGACAAATACCTTGCCGTCGCCGATCTTGCCGGTGGTTGCATGGGACAAAATCGCATCCGTCACCTTGTCAACCATTTCTGCAGCCACAACGATTTCCACCTTCACCTTTGGGACAAAATCAACCGTGTATTCAGCACCGCGGTAGATCTCTGAATGGCCCTTCTGGCGCCCAAAGCCCTTGACCTCGCTCACCGTCATGCCCTGAACACCGAGTTCGGCCAAGGCCTCCTTGACGTCTTCCAGTTTGAAGGGCTTGATGATGGCTTCCACTTTTTTCATCGGTTCGCTCCTTTCTTATGATTCGCTAGCGATGAAGCCATACATCTCAAAAGATGTGCCAAGGAGGAAAAATGGGCGAATTTTCTCCACAATATATTGAAATACAAGAGTAAATAGCCTCATGAGGTTGTCTGCTGATCGGATGATATGGCGCATATAAGCTACATAATTGTATGTAGTGATAGCTAAAACGACATAAAAGCTGCTCTATGATGTTGAAAAGACCAAAACGTATTGATTGAAGCGGCCCTCACAGAACTTTTCAATTTTA
>CAZCXI010000180.1:0-3193 GCA_964502635.1 uncultured Desulfobacterales bacterium | reverse complement strand
GCTCGCTAACCCCGCCGCAAGCAGCGGGGAATGCGCTCGCTTTCGCGGTTCAAAAGACGTGCATAACAAAGGGCTAACATGTTACTGTGATTTCACATGGGACATGTTCGGAGGAGTATTCAGGGGTGGACTGATAATCAGAGGCAGAGTCTGGCACCGTGATGGCAGAAAAGATCTCACAAGACATTGCTGAGCGCATCCTTGCTTGGTATGCTCGCCACCAGCGTAATTTGCCTTGGCGCAAAACCCGTGATCCCTATCACATTTGGGTCTCTGAGGTCATGCTCCAGCAGACCCAAGTGGAAACAGTGATCCCGTATTACCAGCGGTTCTTAGCATGCTTTCCCTCTGTCCAGGCATTGGCTTCGGCCTCTTTGTCCGAGGTCCTCAAGGTGTGGGAAAATATGGGATACTATGCCAGAGCCCGCAATCTCCATCAAGCGGCCAAAGAGATCATGGAACGATTCCACGGAGAGATCCCACAGACGTGGGACGACCTCACGGCCTTGCCCGGGGTCGGCAACTACACGGCCGGCGCTATCCTGAGTGTGGCCTTCGACCAAGCTGCAGCCGCTGTGGATGGCAATGTGCGGCGGGTACTGTGCCGATTCTTCGCGATAGAGACACCCCTCCATGAAAGCCGGACGCAGCGACACCTCTGGGACTTGGCCGGAAAACTCATACCGATGAAAGGGGCGGGGCGATTCAACCAAGGCCTCATGGACCTGGGGGCAACTGTCTGCACGTTCAAGAAACCCGCCTGTGAGCTTTGCCCCATCCAGAACTGCTGCCAGGCCTATGAGCGCCGTTTGCAGCATGCCTTGCCCGTAACCAGAAAGCGGGGTCCTATCCCACACCGTCAAGTGACCGCTGCCGTCATCTGCAACGACTACGGCCAAGTGCTCATCGCCCGGCGGCCGAACCACGGCTTGCTGGGAGGGCTTTGGAAATTTCCCGGTGGGAAACAGAATCCAGGTGAGAGCTTAACAAGGTGCTTGCGCAGACACGTTCGCGAGGAGTTGGGGGTCCAAGTGCGCGTGAGAGAACCCATCACATCGGTGAATCACGCCTATACGCATTTTCGGATCACACTCCACGCGTTCCATTGCGCCCACCAGGCAGGTGAGCCGCAGCCCTTGACTTGTGCAGACTGGCGTTGGACAATGTTGGGCCGACTGAAGGATTTCGCATTTTCAAAAGCAGACCGAAAAATCATCTGTGCTGTATTGTCGCAAAACGGGGCATGCCAAGACTGACCATTGATCCTTGGTCTCTTTCGCCCTACAAAGAGCGGAAAGGAGTGTGCGATGAAGGTTCTGATTACGGGGGGTCTTGGGTTCATCGGCACCCAACTGTCTGACCGTCTTCTCGAAAAGGGACACCAGGTCATAGTGGTGGACCGGGTGCCTGAACCGGCGGCCTACACGCCCCAACGCGTCACCTATGTGCCTGCTGACACCACGATGAAGGGGGCTTGGCAGGAAGAGATCGCGGGCCAGGACGCCGTCATCAACCTGGCCGGGGCCTCGATTTTTACGCGATGGAACGACAAGACCAAGCAACTGATTTATGACAGTCGCGTCCTGACCACCCGAAACGTGGTGGAGGCCATGGACAAGAACAAAGAAGCCCTCCTCTGCAGCACCTCGGCAGTGGGATACTATGGTTTCCGGGGTGATGAAGAACTCGCAGAAGACGACAGCCCGGGCAGTGACTTCCTGGCCGAAGTCTGCATTGACTGGGAAGCTGAAGCGAACAAGGCCACCCAAAAGGGGGCCAGGGTCGTTATTACCCGCTTTGGCATTGTACTGGGTAAAACCGGGGGTGCACTGGGACAAATGATTCCAGCCTTCAAGAAATTCGTAGGCGGCCCATTGGGAAGTGGAAAGCAGTGGTTTTCCTGGGTCCATATGGAAGACCTGTTAAGGGCATTTATCTTCGTCTTCGAAAACAAAGATATCCACGGCCCGGTGAATCTGTGTTCCCCGAATCCGGTCCGCAACAAAGACTTGGCCAAGGCCCTGGGCAAGGTTCTTTCAAGGCCCTCCTTTTTGAAGACACCGGCCTTCACATTGCGCCTCGCCCTGGGAGAATTTGGGTCCATCCTCCTTGAAGGCCAGAAGGTCATGCCGTCCAAGTTACGGAAGCATGGCTTCCGCTTCCGCTATCCGGAAATCATGGGGGCTCTCCAAGAGGCCGTAGGATAGATTGTTACTTGATGAGCATCTCTACCCTGTCGCCGCACCGGCTGCAGATAGAATCCGCCAGGGCATTGAGTTGTCTTCTAATAGCATTGAGCTCGGGAAGACTCGGTGGGGGAATAAGCTTGAATTGCTCCATACGGATCGCCTTGAAACGGAGGCTGGTTTCTATCGAACCCATTTCTTCCGGGGTGAAATTGTCGCCCAGAAAGTGTTTCCTTTCAATCCCTTCAACGTCCAAGTCTTTCAGAAAGTTCAGAATGGCAAGGAGGTCATAGTCGTTTTCAAATTTTTTCAGGTTATCGTTGACCGCTTCACATTCGTCCTTAAGGTTTTCGTAGGCCGCCACGTATGCCTCGTTCCACGAAAAAAGCCTGCGATAAGACTCTACGAGGAGCTTCCTGAATCTCGACCGATCGGTGAGGCCGTGGACTTTGATAAATCGGACGCCTTTTCGATACTCGGGGGTTTCGCCAAACCTGTCAATGCAAGGGGCTTCTTCCACCTCAACCAACCGGATAAATTCATTCAGGAATCTGGCCTCAGGGAGCAAGTCATACACGCGGGCAAATCGCCTGTAGAGCTTTTCCTGCAGTTGAGCAGCGTGTTCGGCCAATTCCTTCACATAGTTAATCTGCCCCTCAATTAATCGTCTCTCATAAAGATAATTCTCAACGACCTCTTGTCTGACCTCTTGGGTCAACGCAGCCGCAATATCATCTTGCATGGGTTCTCCCCTTGCTTACTGACCCCTAAAGCCAGTGCATTGCCTGTCCCGATTTATCGGGACTGCGCGGATCTTCAATGGTCACCCATGGGTTTCAGAACCTGGAAATAGATGTACAGCTCCAGGCCTCAGACCCCTATCCGCTATCTCACCCTCTAGCCAAACGGTTATTTATCAAAGACTATCCGCTAAGTCCAAGGCGTTTTGGAAAAAAGCTTCGAAAGGCCGGGATCGCGGATTGCATTTTTCGTTCGGCCAAGTCGGC
>CAZCXI010000179.1:0-3286 GCA_964502635.1 uncultured Desulfobacterales bacterium | reverse complement strand
TCTAGGCCTTAAGACAGGACGGGAAAAAATCTGCATAATCAAGGCGTGTATTACCACCCATTCGCCAGTGGGGGTATCTGAGTGGTAAACTTGGCCACCACCCATCCAAACTGTCCGCTTGGAAGCTTCACATACAACCACCCTGGCGCATGATTCTGGACTGCAAGCATGTTGCCTTGATAAACTTGATGGACGACAGGATGGTTCATGCCAGGTCCTGAGCGGACATTCAAAGCACGAGTTATAACCGACACACGCCCGCGTACGACTACCGGTGGTTCTTCGACAACAACCGCCCCAGAAGGTGCTTCTACGACAACGTAACCCGATGGCAGCCTTTGATAATAACCCCCGTAATAGTAGCCGAACGTCCAACTGCGAATATTATGAAAGCGTTTGGGGGAAGTATAGGGCCTTGGGAGTTTCTCCCTGTAAGTACCTTGAAATTGCTTTCTTTCTGAGTTCTTGTTCCATTTGTGACCTCCTTCAGGGTTTGTCTTGAAGGAGACATTATAGACCAAAAAGCCCCAAATGGGTCATTGATGTCCTGGCACAAAGTACCCTTAAGGTCATCGATGTCTTGGCATTTTAGAGTCATCGATGTCTTGGCACTCATCAGTTAACTGTTAGCCGAAGAATCCGTTCACAGATATGGGGTTCAGGGGGTCGGAGGTTCAAATCCTCTTGCCCCGACCAAAGAGGGCAGCAGAGGGCATCTGGAGGTGGGCTCCAGGTGCCTTTTTGTTGTTGCACGGACCTATGACCAGCTCCCTTTAGGCAATTTCTGCATCAACGTGCCCTCTTTGTTCCCTCCCCTCTTTTTGATGCTGCGTTTAAAGCCTCAGCAGGGTGATCGAGGCAATGGTCAGTGAGATGCCGAGTATTCTCAAATGCGTCAGGTTTTCTCTGTAAATCAAGACAGACAAAATGATTCCGATGACAAAATGCATACCGGTGATGGAAGCGATAATGGACAGTGGTCCCATGGAGAGTGCTTTCAAGAATGAGTAAAATCCGGCAACATTGATGAGGCCCATGACACAACCGATTATCCATGCATCCTGGTGACCTTTAGTAGTATGTGGCGCTTGCAATTTCTTTCTTATTCCCAGAGACAACGATGTTGCACATATGTATGAAAGTGCCATGAAGGCCATTTTGTTTGTGTGAATAGCAGCAAATTTGCTGGAGATCGAAGCAACAGAACCGCACAGGACGGAAATGAATGTAAACATGAAGCCAAGTCTTGTTCTTCCATCAGGCCTTTTCTTTTCATCATGTCGCCTTGACAAGATAACCATAGCAGCCACAGCAAGACCAATTCCCACTGCCTGATAGGCGGATAAGTCATCTTCAAAGACGACCATCGAAAATATCACGACAACAACGACATTGAGCCTGATGATTGGATATACTATGGAAGCGGCTATGTATCTAAGGGCCTCTATGTGGGCCACCGTGCCGGCAAGAAAAGCACTACCGTTTATGAGGGCGATCAATAGTAGAAATTGGATATTGGAAACGGACTGTTTGAGAACAACGAACAGAATTGAACTCAAAACAGCTACCGTGGCCATAAAAGACAGGGTTGTTTGGGCCGTGTCACATTTTCTTTCAGCAGAGACCTTGTACAGGAATCTCTGGATACCCATAAGAAACAACGCCATTATTGCAAAGGTATACCACCTCGCCGTCATAGGTTTTCCCAGAGTAACCCTAAGGTAAGGCAATGTGGCCTGCAAGGCCCACAAGGGGTAACAGTTTGGCTTTTTAGAGCCGATTTTTTCCGTAAGGCCAAAAAGGTAAAACTTGGGTTAACGCCTTCCAATCTAAAAGTTAACCCATAGACATCAAAGCAATTTCATGATACTTCCAGCTGCAATATGGCTGCACGTCAGTCCGAATCGCCTGAGGACATACTGTTCTTTTGATTGATCCAATGTTCAGTTTGCCGATGTTCTTGGTTTATATAAAGCGAGTGCTTAAACGACAAGCGCAAAGGAGGAACCCGTGCTTTTGGAAAAAAATCTTTATAACAACACGGTCAAGGAGTGGCTCATTGCTTTATCCATATTACTTGTCGTCTTTGTCCTCGCCAGAATTATGAAAAGGCTCATTTACGGGCAATTAAACAAAATAGCGGCTCGAACAGATACTGTCTGGGATGATCTCGCCGCAGAACTCATCAACAGGATAAAACCTTTCTTCTTGCTCACAATAGCATGTTATTTTGGCTCTCTATCGCTATCCGTGCCCGAAACCATAGCAGACATTATCAGTACATTGGTGGCCATTGTTATTCTCATCCAGTTGGCTATTTTGGGTACCCATATCATAAGCTTCTGGGTGGATCGTCAAAAAAAGCAGAAGAGGGAATTAGATGCGGCGGCCGTTACGACCTTTACTGCCGTGGGATTTATCATTCGGATAATTCTTTGGTCAATCATCCTGCTAATAGCCTTGGACAATCTGGGCGTTGATGTCACTGCCCTTATTACCGGACTGGGAATAAGCGGGGTGGCCGTTGCCCTAGCAGTCCAGAATATTCTTGGTGACCTCTTCGCATCCTTTTCGATCGTGTTGGATAAGCCTTTTGTCATCGGAGATTTTATTATTGTCGACGATTATCTGGGAACGGTGGAACACATAGGTTTGAAGACGACTCGTGTTCGCAGCCTTTCCGGGGAACAACTGATTTTTTCAAATGCTGATTTGCTGAGAAGTCGGGTTCGAAATTACAAACGGATGTTCGAGCGACGTGTTGTTTTTTCTGCCGGGGTCGTCTATCAAACGTCATATGAAAAGCTCAAACAGATCCCGACGCTCATTCAGGAAATCATCGAAGCGCAAGAACATGTCCGCTTTGACAGGGCACACTTCAGGCAATACGGGGCTTACTCACTAGACTTTGAAATTGTATATTGGGTCAAGAATCCTGATTACAACGTCTATATGAACATCCAACAGGCCATCAATCTTGCCATATTCCAGCGTTTTGAAAAAGAGGAAATTGAGTTTGCCTATCCGACCCAATCACTATATATCAGCCGCGAGAAGTGACAGACTCGTCAAAAGTGTTTTCCAAACGACATTGAGCATTAGTGACGGGCTGTTTCCCTTTCGGGCCTGCCCCATGCAAAGTATTCAAAGCGAAATTGCTGCCGCGATGACAAATGGGGGGATCTGCGGTGGGACCCGATAACGCCTAACACCTCGAAATTGCACACCTATCGTGCCTGAAGTATCCAAAAGCGGGAAAGGAGATGACGATGTGGCACCTGTATCT
>CAZCXI010000178.1:0-3331 GCA_964502635.1 uncultured Desulfobacterales bacterium | reverse complement strand
CAGCGTTCCTTACGGTCGAAGATTCCCTGTAGCTTGCTACAGGGAGCTTCAATTGGTTACATTTTCTTCGTCCTGACGCACGCCGTCGGCCAGGTTGCCTTTCATCTCCGTAAAGGTATGCATCAAGCTCTACAAAACGGGGTCAGTCATACAGAAAAAAATCGGCCACCGGGTAAACGAAGAGGGGGGAAATCGGTCAGAGAGAAGAACATGGCGGGAAAAAGCTATACTCCAGGCAACCTTGACAGGTGGTTAGCCTGCTTCCTGCCCATTAAGGCACCATTCTCGGTATTTGCATCGACACTGATCACAATACAGGCTTGCCTTGCCGAAGCAGTCGAAATTGCCTTCGGTCAGTTGTTTCTTGTGAATGAAAGGGCTGATAGACTCTTTGAAGCAGCTATCACAAAGCGATGAGCTGACATCGTCAGGTCCCCAGGAAATCACGGAATCCTTGTCCCACTCCTTGCCGCACTTAATGCACTTCACACGCAGTTTGTTCATGGTCTATACGCCCCACGGCTTCGGGGTCAATCCGAGGGTCCGCTCAAGGTACCAAAAGCTGGTAAAACTCCATGATCCCGTAAATAGCCCCGATCACAAAAAGCCAGGAAAAACCAAGCATTCCCAAAACCACCAAAGCGTTTCTTATGCCCATGGGGTGGCTCTCGCAAGTTGTATTGTGTTTTCTCTTTGTCTTTCGAACCGGTTGCTTTTCGAATCACCGTTTAAGGGAAAACAAAGAGTTGTCATTAGGACAAATAAGCAAAATTCATGCCAAATTGTAGACGTCAAGACCATTAACCGTTTTTGTCTTTTGTAACAAGTACTTATCTAATGCTTGGTATGATTCGTGTCCGGGGGAAAATAGGCGACCAGCGGTATGGCGTGTCAAGAAAAACCCCACTGTGTGCTGAAACCCACACCAGCAAGGCAGAAGAGCCGCTCCATTCCCATCCCTTTGGGGCACTCAACCCGACCGTCGGGTGGAACTTTTGTGCATACTGGATGAAAGACAATGACCCTGACTCACTTCATGGATTGGAGAATTTGGTTTCAGGAGAAAATGGGCGGGGAAACAAGAAAAGGGGATCATGGCCAATCCCCCCGAGTCCTTGATTTTCCTGGTAGGCACGCGGGGATTTGAACCCCGGACCTCTACCGTGTCAGGGTAGCGCTCTCCCCCTGAGCTACGTGCCTAAAACGATGCATTGGGGTAACAACTATCACAAATGGTGTCAAGAAAAATGCAGCTTGCCACCACGACAAACGTCTCACCCAGCCGGGTGTGAAGAGTCCTCTTGCAAGATATTCAGCCCCCTGTATATGTACTGTAATCCGGAAACCGTTGTCATGGCGGCGGTGGACCAAAATAGGGGCAAGTCCAGCTGACCGACCTTCGGTTCGTGGAAACCCACCAGCACCGAGATGACGGTTGCCAGTTGGACCACGGTGGTTATCTTGCTCAAGACGGAAGGCCTCGCCTCAAACTCTCGACCCATGATATTCAACAGGACTACCCCAAACAGGATCAGCACATCCCTCGTCATCACGATCACTGTGACCCAGCTTGGCATCATCCCTTGAATGGCCAGCGTCACAAATGCTGTGGCTAGCAACAGCTTGTCAGCAGCAGGGTCCAAAAAGGCGCCCAACCTGGTTTTTTGTCGAAACATCCGAGCCACCAGACCATCCAGCCCGTCCGTGACCGCGGCAATGGCAAAGACCAAAAGGGCTGCGCCCAAAAGGTGTTTGATCAGACAGATGGCAAAAAGCGGTGTAAGCAGGATCCTGACAAGGGTCAGGCTGTTCGGGATGTTAATGGGAATAGATCGTTTCACAATGATTATATTCGTTCTTGCCCTGGATTCTGTATCAACCGAGGCTCGCCAGGGTTACCACCCTTCAGATCTGCCCCCTTGCTCGATGTTTGGGTCTCATCCAGGAGATCCTCCTTCGGTACCAACTCAAGTATGATCCGGTCATGGCCAACCTCGGAGATGTTCACCACAAAGCCTTCAAAGGCCTTTAACAACAACTCATCCGCCAACATGCGGGCGTCTCCTTTGACCTCCACGTCCATCTTGGCCTCACCAGCCTTAATGGCCTTGAGATAAACATTCCTCACGCCGCGGATTTCATTTCTGATGGTCGTCCGAAACTTCACAAAATCGGCATACTCTTGAATTCCCTTGACAACCAACTCCACCGAGACCGACTGGTTCGCCTCCCTGCCCCAGTTTGCGGTCACCAGCCTGCTCAGCTCTTCGGCCACGCTGGAAGCGGCAAGGGTCAGGGCTTCCGTGCCCGCAACCGTCTCGTTTGCGTTGACACCGGCCCCCGTGGCTTCAGACGAGCCCATGACCGTCGCGTTGTCGGTCCTGATGGCATGCACGGACATCGTGGCCTCAACAGACTTCATGTCTGTGCCCAGAACGTTGCCGGCAGGACGCGCAAACGCCTTGCCCACAATCACCACCTCGGCGCCAACCTGCCCTGCCAGCTTGACCGCGGATTCATCGCTCAGCTCAGGCTCCCCGTACTCAGGGCCAAGGTCAGCGGCCAGAGATCCCAGCGTTTCCGGGCTGACAACGATAAAGCCTTTCTTACGGAAGTGACTCGAGAGGGCGTCTCCAATAGCCAGTGGTAATCCACGAAAGGGACTTCGTGCCCACGAGTATTGGGGCGAGGCCTGGCCGATGTTCTGCTCCGATAGCAAGAACAAAACACTCGGCATCTCCTTGTGCGTCACAAGGATACCGATTTGCTGCAGTTTGTCCTGCAGGATGCTCGTCAACAGGGTCGCTCGCACCACCAAGCAATAATATGGGCCGGACTTGGACTCCGTAAGGACCTTGTAATCATGAATAAATTCCTCAGCCTGAGGATAGACGCGATCGCTTAACACTTGAAAGTGATCAACGACCGCTTCTGAGGACAGGAGAAGCCCAACCCCCTGTTCCACGGCGTTCCATAAGCCATCCGCAATCGCCTCGTCTCTGGCCTTGGCCACGTTGTCGCGGGAGATTCTTCCCCTGCCGATGACCTCCAGGGTCGTGGTTTGTTCGGTCTGTTCGTTCCGAGCCGCCGCACTGAAACCCCACGCCTGCCCCAGAAGGAAAAAGACCATCAAAAAGCATGGTTTTCTGAAATGGATCATGTGCCGTCCCTCATATCAATCACCTGTCATCGAACTTGTCGAGCCTCGCTCCACAGTTGGAACGCCGGAGACAAGTTTTGCACGCATCAAAATTTGTCGCCCCTTACGCCACCGGCGCTAGGAGGCTGTCGGAAAACGTCCATCTGCGGCGTTATCCTCATTCTTCGTCAC
>CAZCXI010000177.1:0-3338 GCA_964502635.1 uncultured Desulfobacterales bacterium | reverse complement strand
TCATGGTGTATCTCTTGAGGATGCCGATGCACGTGGTGGTGGGGACCAGCCTTTTTCAAATTCTTTTCACGTGCGTCAATGTCACCATTATGCAGGCCAATACCAACCATACCGTGGATTTCGTGCTGGCACTGGTACTGTTGATAGGTTCCACCCTGGGAGCCCAGTTTGGAGCAACGATAAGCAAGAAATTAAAAGGAGATCAGCTTAAGATTATTCTCGCCACACTCGTCCTGGTCGTCATGGTCAAGATGTTGCTCGGCCTCTTGCTCAGGCCTCATGTTCTGTTAGCTTTCATAGGAGGGCATTAAAGTGTCAAAGAGACTTTTCTTACCTGTCATTATGGTATGCACGGGCCTTAGCCTTATGTGGCACCCTGATTTTGCCAGGGCCGCCATGCAGCTCCAGATAAGACTGGCACCGAATGTGATTCTGATGGGTGCAACATACAATGGCACAAGACTGTTGGTATCCGGTGCGATACCCAAAGATGCGGAAGCATTCGTCCGAGTCACAGGAATGCCTGAAGATGTGCACCTCAAGAAGAAGGGAAGGGCCCTGGGCATCTTATGGATGAACCTGGGCAGTGTGGGTGTCCATCACGCGCCTAGTGTCTATTTGCTCTGTCCCTCAAAGGCCCTGGAGGCGTTCTCCAAAACGAACCAGGAGGATTGGCATCGCCTGGGCCTTGGTTTTGAGGCGCTTCAAGGAAGCGTAGAGCTGACACCCGCCTCTGAGGACAAGGATACTCTGTTCAAGGAGTTTGTCAGGCTGAAACAGAGCAAAGACCTTTATGCCATGTACGAAAATACCATCTCTTATGGAAGCATGGATGGTGCGATGAGATCCTTCAGCGCCACGGTCTGGATACCATCGGCTATGCCTCAAGGGGTCTACGAGGTCGAGGTCTTTGCCATCAGGGATGGCGCTATTGTGGCAACCGGCACACAAGAGATGAAGGTTGCGGAGGTTGGTCTGCCTGCCATGCTGTCGTCGATGGCCTTCGATCATGGCACGCTATACGGCGTCGTGGCTGTCATGATCGCCATCCTGGCCGGCCTGTTGACCGGCGTTGTCTTCAAGGGAGGCAAGGGGGCGCACTAGGCGGCCCATGTATTGCTTTAATAGCTTTATCCCTGAAGCCCCATGAAGAAAATCTTTGGATGGATCAAGGAGATTGTCAGTCTTGGCAGGCGCAGTGAAAAAAAGTTGGCCTTTACGTTCCTGTTTCGGCGGTTTCAAAAGATTCTTGGGTTGAACAACCAGATATTGGATCTAATGGCTGAGATGGGGGGCAAGCTCGGAGGAAGCTACGTTTTTGACCGGCATTACATAGAATCGTCCTGCCAGCATGCGGTCCATCTGGCCCATAACCTCATTTACAACCTGGATATCATCGCACCGAAAAAGTACTCGGTGTTAAGTGATGTCTTTGATCGTATCAGTAGTGAGATAGAAGAAGAATTGGCGGGGAAGCTGGTCATTCCGCAAACAGACTATGTCATGCCTTATAATCTCATTACCCGGGACTTTGCAGACGTTGTTGGGGCGAAAAACGCCAATGTGGCAGAACTGAAAAATCTGCTTCACCTCACCGCACCGGAAGGTTTTGCTATTACCACCCGGGCCTTTCAGTGCTTCATGGACCATAACGGCCTCCGAGACAGGGTGAGAACGATTATTGCCGACTGGGAAAGTGGAAACATGTCCGGCGAACAGGCCTCTGCTGAAATCCAGGCACTCATCATGGCTGGGACAACACCGCCTCAAGTCAATCAAGCCGTAGACAGCGCTTTGAAACGCCTCCGGAAAACTGCTGGAGGCGAAGATTTCTTTCTAGCTGTACGCAGTAGCGCCTGGGGCGAGGACAGTGAACTTTCGTTTGCCGGGCAGTATAAGAGCCTTCTTAATCAACCAGCGAAAGATTTATTGGAATGTTATAAAACCGTTCTGGCCAGCACCTATTCCGCGTCTGCCATGGAATACAGGCAACAAACGGGATTTGCCGAACACGAGGTGGCCATGGCGGTCGGCTGTCAGCTCATGATAGATGCGAAGATGAGCGGCGTCATGTACACTCTCGATCCCCGCTTTCCCGAGCGTGACCTTGCGCTGATCACTGCGACTTGGGGCCTAGGCGCGCCCCTGGTGGCAGGACAGGCAACGGCGGATGAGTATACCGTTTCCCGTAAGCCAGCACATCCGGTAACAGGGTTTGAGGTCGTGCGCAAGGCCCAACAGCTTGTTGCCAAAGAGGGGGGCGGATGCGAATTTCGGCCGGTCCGGCAAGACCGCCAGGCCAAGCCCTGTCTTGGCGACCAAGAGACCAGACGCATCGCGGAGACGGGCTTAATGATCGAGAGGTATTTCAGAAAACCCCAGGACATCGAATGGGCGGTGGACCAGGACGACAACCTTGTTATTTTGCAGGCCAGGCCCCTCAATGTCAAAAGCCATATGGCCAAACTGGTCTGTGACATCGCTTCCATCTTGAAGAACTATCCTGTGGTTTTTGCCAATAAAGGCGTCATCGCTCAAAACGGCATCGCCACCGGCAATGTCTTTGTAGTGAATAGCGATGAGGACTTGGACAGGTTTCCACAGGGGGCTATTTTGGTCGCCAAATATACTTCGCCCCGCTTCGCAAAGGTTGCAAGAAAAGCTAACGGTATCTTGACAGATGTTGGATCAGTCACTGGACATATGGCTACCATTGCGCGGGAATTCCGGATCCCGACTATCGTTGATACGGGAGTCGCGACGCAACTTTTGCACCAGGGACAGGAGGTGACCGTAGACGCAGAGGACAATGTGGTGTATGAAGGGACCATCAAGGAACTTTGTTACTACGAATTCACCGAAGAGGCTTTCGAGGAGAGTTATGAATATAGACTTCTCCGACGGATCCTTAAGAGAATTACCCCGTTGAACCTGCTCGATCCTCATGACAAGAATTTTGTCCCCTCGGCCTGCCAGACTTTGCATGATATCACCCGCTTCGTCCACGAAAAGGCCGTGGAGACACTCATTGATCTGAATTATTACCACCATCATGACCCTGACGTTGTAGCCCGAAAAATGAAATGGCATATCCCTCTGGACTTGGTCTTGATTGATATCGGCGGTGGAATCAACGAAAGGTCCGATGCATCGACCGTCGGGCTGGACGAAATCGTCTCGGTGCCCATGCAAGCATTTCTCGAAGGCTTGGCCGTGCCAGGGGCGTGGAGCAGTGATCCGACATCTGTAGACTTCGGCAGTTTCATGTCGAGCCTCACCAGGACCTTTTCGTCACATCTGGCGACTCCCAAATACGTGGGCCAGAATCTTGCGGTGAT
>CAZCXI010000176.1:0-3381 GCA_964502635.1 uncultured Desulfobacterales bacterium | reverse complement strand
TACGCTCGCTAACCCCGCAGCAAGCTGCGGGGAATGCGCTCGCTTTCGCGGTTCAGTTTGGGTCCAGTGCAGGAAAATTTGTAATGTTCTGATTACCTTGCCTCGCTTCTTTGGAAGACCATCCCTGTTCACATGTTCACCCATCGGCCCTGAGTCATATTCGGTTGTTGGGCAAGGTTTGAGGGCTGGCGCAAGAATAAGTTCGCAGAATTGGCGCTCAGATTTGGTTCAGATTTGGCCGATCCGATTGAGCAAAACCGGAGGAATAGCGAGCTATTTTGAGGAGTTTGGGAATGAGGTATCGGTCAAAGATAGGCTGAAGCTGAGATGCCAAAATGTGAAGTTATTTTTGCGCGAGCCCTAAGTATTTGTGCTGGGACAAAGGAAAGAACCCAAGGCATCGACTAGTGAAGAAAACACCCGTCTTCCGTAGCGCACTGGTTTCCTTTATCGCCGGAATACCACATAGGCATATTGCTTATGCCGGTAAGTTGTTGGGGATGCTTGGATACATTTTGGATACACGTCATCAACGCATTGTAAAACGCAACCTGAAATTCGTCTATCCGGATTGGCCTCGTGATCGCATCCGAGAACTCTCCAAAGATGTCTTTCAAAACATGGCGATTGCCCTTCTTGAAATCTGTCAAATGACCTGCTTTTCGAGGGAAGATATCCTGCGCAAGGTGCGCATCCGGGGCGAAGACAATCTCCTTCAGGCCATCAAAAGCCCGAGAGGCGTCATCCTGATGTCAGCCCACCTTGGAAACTGGGAAATGGCTCACATCTTTGCCTCTTGCTACGTCCGCAATCCCTTGGTGCTGGTGGCCAGAAAGGTCCGGCCTAAGGCACTGAATCAGTGGATTCATCGACTCAGAACGCGCTTCGGAAGCGTTGTGTTGGACAAGGGCGGCGCCCTTCCCAAGATGGCCCGCGCCCTGAACCGCGGCGGCCACGTGGGTCTGTTAATCGATCAGGGTACCTTGCCTTCTGAAGGGATTGAAACTACCTTTTTCAGCAAGACCGTGACAGCTACGCCTGCTGCAGCCATATTGGCAAGACGATATGACAGCGCCGTGCTGCCGGCCTTCTGTATCAGGGAGGAAGACGGTGGCCTCACGCTCGTTGTCGAGCCACCCCTTGCTCTGAAAAAGACAGAGGATAGGCAGCGTGACATGCAGGTAAACACCCAGATGATGAATGACGCCATCGAGCGTGCTGTAAGAGCATGGCCGGAACAATGGTTCTGGTTTCACAAACGCTGGAAAAGACATTATCCATATTTATACCCGGAAGATCTGGCCAAGCGTAAGCGCCAGCAAGCAAGAAGGAAGGCAATATCACAAACGTTGCGTCAGTGAAAAGAGTATCCATCTTGATGTACCACCAAGTGGGGGAATTCGCCCGGCCCACGGCCCACCGAGCGACATTTTGCCATGTTCGGCGGTTCGCTGCACAAATGGCCTATCTGAACAGGTTAGGCTACGCAGTCATCAGCCTCGATCATGCCCTCGACGGACTTTTTGGTCACAGGTCCCTGCCGCGGCACGCTGTGGTGCTCACCTTCGACGATGGTTATCAGAATTTTCGAGACTGTGCCCTCGAAGTTTTACGGCAATACGGCTTTCATGCGACGGTCTTCCTGGTCTCAGGGCTCTTGGGCAGGCACTCCCAGTGGCTGGCAGACGACGGACGTGTCGCCTCCAGACTCATGGATCGTAACACCATCCATGAGTTACAGGCGGGAAACCTTACCTTTGGTTCACACACCCTGAGCCATCCCAGCTTGACCCGTGTCAGCCCCCAACAGAGAACCGAGGAAATCTTTCGCAGCAAGGCAGATCTGGAAGATTTATTGGGCGAGGAAGTAAAATACTTTTGTTATCCCAACGGCGACTTTGACGACAACGTGGTGGCCACCGTGCGAGAAGCCGGTTACACGGCAGCCTTGACCTGTGTCCGTGGCAGCGCCACGGCCTCTGACGACATCTTCACTCTGCCAAGAAAAGCGATCTCTTTCGGAGATAGCCTGGTGGGCTTTTTCTGGAAGCTGCATATGAAGCACAAGAAGAAATCAAACACGCGAACGGAATCCTGACCCAACCTGGCTGAGGAAATGAAAATTCTGTTTATCTTGCACAGCCACAAATGCGGCGGGGCTGAAAAACATGCGCTCCTGCTAATGACGGAATTAAAGAGCCTCGGTCGTGATCTGTTTTTCGCGGGACCTATGGATTCGTGGCTAGCTGAACAAGCCTTGAAAGAAAATATTTGCTGCATTCATACACCCATGCACGGTTTACCAGACCTCTGGTCTCACGCCAAGATTGCCTGGGTTATAAGGAAGTTCAAGATTGACATTATTCACGGGCATCTTACACGTGGTGCGTTTTATGCTGGTGTCGCCTCCAAGCTGACATCCGTCCCAGCGGTCTCCACCGCACATTCTACTAATACATGGAAGCATTTCCAGCTTAGCAAACGTATTATTGCTGTGTCTAACGCGGTGCGGCAGTCTTTGATCAACAGGGGGCTGGAGAGCCACAAAATTACAACTGTGTACAATGGACTGCCACCGCCTTCTAGATGGATTTTCGACCAGGCAAACAAGAAACGCATCCACCTGGGTCTCCGCCAAGGAGACATTGCGCTATGCATGACCGCGCGCTTTATTCGTGATAAGGGGCATGACATCCTTATTGAGGCAACCCGACAACTGGTATTGGATTATCCGACTATTCACGTCTATCTTATCGGCGAGACCAACGGCCCTTGGTACGAATCAATCAGAAATCTGGTCTCACGCTTTGGGCTCTCCCGCTGCATTCACTTTCTGGGTTACAGAGACGACGTGCTTGAACTGCTTTCCGCAATGGATCTATTCATCATGCCATCCCGGAGGGAAGCAATATCGTTGGCAGTTCTGGAAGCCTGCTCCGTAGGACTTCCAACAATTGGCGCGTCAACAGGAGGCATTCCCGAAGCAGTGATGCATGGGAAGACAGGTTTGTTGTTCCCTCCGGAAGATAGCCAGGCATTAGCCCAATCTATACGGGACATGATAACCCATCGTGAAATAAGGAAAAAAATGGGAAAAAGCGCCAAGACCCTATTTGAAAACAGGTTCTTGGCTTCCTCGATGGCAGATAGAACTGTAAGTATTTATACAAGTTTATTAGATCACACCGAAACCAAATGGTGATTCATGTCATCCTTAGGGCTCGCGCAAAAATAAGTTCGCAGAGTTGGCGCTCAGATTTGGTTCGGATTTGGCCGATCCGATTGAGCAAAACCGGAGTAATAGCGAGCTATTTCGAGGAGTTTGAGAATGAGGCATCGGTCAAAGATGGGCTGAAGCTGAGATGCCAAAATGTGAAGTTA
>CAZCXI010000175.1:0-3433 GCA_964502635.1 uncultured Desulfobacterales bacterium | reverse complement strand
ACGCTCGCTAACCCCGCAGCAAGCTGCGGGGAATGCGCTCGCTTTCGCGGTTCAACACCACCGTTCAATACAACTGGGATTGGGACAGTTCTCCAGCGCCTGATACCGACAGGGTGGACGAAAGATACCTGATGACACTGGGATACAGCTGGCAGTAGTGTCATGTCACTTCTCCGGAGGGAAAATACATGGTTAAACTGAACAAAATACTGTCTTTACCCCATTGATTTCCAGACTGAGTTCAGTCTAGAAATGGGCTGGTGCCAGTGTTTTTTTGTCCGTAAGAGACGACCGGAAAAGGATCTGATGGGTCTTCGTTCAGCCTATGCCACATTATCTCCCCCGAAAAAGGGTGCAATCGTTGCCGGCATCTTGATCTTCCTGTATGCCCTTTTTGGGTTCTTTGTGGCTCCCCCGATTGTCAAGTCCCAGCTTAAGTCAGGCATCGCCGAGCGTCTGGGACGGCAGGTCACCGTGGAGCGAATCAAGATTAATCCATTTGCCCTCACGGTGACCGTGCGGGACTTTGCAATGAGAGAGCCTGATGGCGGCCCTTTTGTCGGCTTTAAAGAGCTCTACGTCAATTTTCAGCTTTCTTCGGTCTTGCGTCGGGCCTATACTTTCAAGGAGATTCACTTGATTGCTCCTCACGGACTGGTGAGGGTATTGCCAAACGGCAGCCTGAATTTCTCCGATCTCATTGGTTCTTCAGATTCCCCTGCACCGCCGTCAGATCAAAGCAGCGCCGCACCTCCCATCTTGATTTTCCAACTGCAAATTGAACAGGGAAGGCTCGAGTTTTCTGACCTGTCTCGACCCACGCCATTCGAATCAACCTTTTCTCCAGTCCAGATCACGCTGCACAATTTCAGTACGCGCAGGGATAGCGAAAGCCCATATGCTTTTACCGCCACTACCGGTGAGGGCGAAAGTCTCAGTTGGGAGGGGAGCTTCTCCGTCAATCCCCTTCGCTCAGAAGGACGTCTTAAGCTTGTCGGCATCAAGGCCAGGACTCTTTGGAAATACCTCCAGGATCAGGTTGCCTTTGAAGTGACCGGTGGGTCCATTAATGTGTCCTCCGGGTACCATATGGACGCCAGCGGCGACACCATTGAACTGAAGCTCGCGAACGGGATGTTGAATCTTGAAGAGCTAAAGGTGTCTGAAAAGGAGAAAGGTGCCCAGCTCATTTCTTTGCCGCAGTTTTCTGTGGAGGGCGCCGACATTGACTTCAGTAAAAAGGATGCTGTGTTTGAATCCGTTAGATCTGTCCAAGCCCGGTTTGATGCTTGGCTCGAACCCGACGGTGTCTTCATTTATACGAAGCTATTCCACGTGGATGAAGAGGACGAACCAGGCAAGGGATCTGGATCTTCAATTGACTCAGGCCTGGATACCCAACCGTGGATGTTTAGGATCAATGAGCTTACATTGGAAGACTGCGGGATACGACTGGAAAACCGGACGCTGGTCCCGCCATTGCGGGTAAACCTTGAGCCGCTTGGCGTCAACGTGAAAAACCTGAGCAACCAGGCCAATTCCAAGGCCGAGGTTACACTGAATCTTAAACTCAATAAAACAGGAACTGTGAAGGCTGAAGGACTTGCCAGCATTAAACCCGTTTCTGCTGAGTTCAGTTTTGAGGCTGGAGAAATCGCTTTAAAACCCTTGCAGTCATATGTCCATTCTGTCTCAAAGCTTGATCTCGTGAGTGGCACGGCCAACTTGAATGGTAAAGTCCTGTATCGAAAAATGGGAGAGGACGGACCAGAATTACGTTACGAAGGCGGCCTGAGTATCCTTGACTTTGAGGGCCTGAACCAATCTTACACTGAAGATTTCATTAAGTGGCAATCTCTCGCATTCAATGGCTTGTTGTTTGATATTGCTCCTAACAGGCTTCACATTTCTGAAATCGTTGCAAAGAGCCTATACGCCAGAGTTATCATCTGGCCTGACGGAAGTGTCAATGTGAAAGAAGTATTGTCCCCTCAGAAGGACAAAGGAACTGAGGATGCTGTTTTTCCTGTAGAACGCCCCATCCATGCGGTGAAGTCAAAGGCGCAGGGCCCCATGCCAATAGCCATTGATCTTGTCCGGGTTGAAAATGGCTCGACCAATTTTGCTGATTTTTCAATGAAGCCGAATTTCTTCACGGGCATTCATGATATCAATGGAACCATCAATGGCCTTTCCTCTGATCCACCTGCCCGTGCAAAAGTGCTGCTTGACGGCAAGGTTGACAAATACGCACCAGTGAAAATCGCTGGTCAGATCAATCCATTGAGCCCAAAGGCCCACGTGGATATGGCCATGTCTTTCAGGAACATGGAACTCACCCCCCTTACGCCCTATGCTGGCAAGTTCATAGGTTACGCCATAGAGAAAGGCAAGCTCTCGCTTGATCTTAAATACAAGCTGTCAGAGAATAGACTCGTTGGAGAAAATGCAATCCTCCTGAACCAACTCACTCTCGGAGACCGCGTAGAGAGCCCTGATGCCACAAAACTTCCGGTGAGACTTGCCATAGCTCTGATGAAGGACCGGCAAGGAAGAATTGATATTGATCTTCCTGTGCAAGGCAATCTTGATGATCCAAAATTCAGTTATGGTCACCTCATCGTTAAGGCCTTGATGAAAGTGCTTACGAAGGCCGTTACTTCTCCTTTTGCCTTGCTTGCAGGGCTTGTCGGTGGTGGCGGCGAGGAACTGAGCTTTGTGGAATTTGAGTATGGAAATGCTGAGTTGTTGCCCCACCAAGTGGAGAAACTCGACAAGCTGGCGCAGGCGCTGCAGGAGCGGCCCGCCCTGCAGCTTGAGATAAATGGGACTGCGGACAAGGAATATGACCGGACGGCCCTGGCGGAAAAGAAGCTCTTCGGTGAACTGAGACTTAGGAAACTCCAGGAATTGCAGGCTTCGGGAGCGCAGGCGGCTGTCAAGCTGGAACAGATTTCACTCAGCGAAAAGGAGCTTGCCCGCCTGCTGACGCAGAAATACATAGACACATACGGACATCACCCGTTCACCGAAACTGGGAAGGAGACGCCCGCCAGCAACCTCGCTCAAACAGGAGCCCGCACTGAGGGCCCGGCATCATCGCGTATTGACCCCGTGCTTCGTATTGCTATGGCAAAGCAACGGCTAATCCAAGACACTCCCGTCGACGAAGCTGCCCTTCAGCATCTTGCCCAAGAACGGGCAACCCGGATTAAGGGATACTTGATCGAAAAAGGAAAGGTTCCCAACGACCGAGTATTCGTGGCGGCAGTTGAAGTCGATGCCAAGGGCGTTTCGGACGGGAACACCATACGGGTTAATCTGACTCTGTCGGGGACCTAGCTCGTGGCCGCACTTTTAGTGATTCGAGTTGTTCCACAGAGAAACCTGCGGAGATAGCATGGTTTGGGGGTCTTGCCTGCAAACCTCGGCC
>CAZCXI010000174.1:0-3446 GCA_964502635.1 uncultured Desulfobacterales bacterium | reverse complement strand
TATTGCAGTTTTTCGTCAATGGGAAGCTGAGCCCTGAGCATATGGGCTGCTTCCTCTTTACTGATGCTATCCCGCCGGGTCAGCCGTTCTATCTGCTGCTCCTGAGGAACATAAACCACCAGGACCTTGTCGAACATGGACTGTAAGCTCTTCTCAATCAGAAGCGGAACCACGGCCTGGATGATGGCCGCTGGGTCTTTGTCCGCGATGGCATTGACCTGTTTCAAAAATGCCTCATAAATAGGTGGGTGGGTAAGGCTTTCCAGCTTTTTTCTTTTCCGCGGATCTTGGAAGATGATCTTTGAAAGCTTTTTCCGATCCAAAGTGCCATCTTCCTGAAGGATCTGCTTCCCGAAGTAGTCCACAATTTCTTTGAAGGCGGGCTTGCCAGGCTCCACGACCTGTCTTGCAAGCAGATCAAAATCGATCAAGGGTGCACCGAGTTTTTCCAGCATCTTGGCGACCATCGTTTTTCCACTAGCAATCCCGCCGGTGACACCCAGGAGCAAATAGTTGTGTTCTCCCTTTATGGTCTTCCAGGACGCTTCCATATTTCCCCGAGTAAAGATCTCTCGCCCGCTCTCGCTCGTCGCTTGAGTCGCACAGGGTTTTCAGAGCGCCACCTTGGGCGATGATGGCCGAAACAATTTTGTTTAGTAATATTGGGCTATTAGATCCTGCCAAACTGTCACAGTCTCTTCGCTTAGTCAAGGCCTAAAAGGTCAGAGCCAATTTGTACCTAATGGCCTTGATCCGCTGCTTGACGGCCCGTTTTTCCTCAGAATCGTTTGCATAAACAGTGGGGCCGTGGTATCCATTCGACTGGACGACGGGACCATGGTGTGGGGCGTTTACGCCAGCCGAAGGGCATCCAATGAAGTGAATACTGAGACCTCGTTTCTCGTGAGGAGAGATGAGGTTTTTTATTTTTTGGGTCTAAACAAGCGAGGCCTGAGAACTCAAGAAGGGACATGCAGCAAAATGCTAGGGTAATCTTTGAGTTGTAACATTTTGAGATTTCGAGCTCTTTTCCGTTAAGCCAACAGAACAGTAATCATGCCTGAGCGATTCGTCAGTGAAGCCATTAGACCCCTGGTCGCCAGGTGTGACACCTTGCGCATGGCAGTCGGAGAGCCTGGGCTCCCGCGCGAGTTCATGTGGCGAGGCCGAACCATAGCAGTTGCGGCCGTGCTGCGCACGTGGCGCGAAACCGGGAAGTGCCGCCACGGCAGTCCCGAGTTGTATGTTCGCAAGCACTGGTTTGAGGTGGCCACGACTTCCAATGACACGATGAAGATCTATTTCGACAGGCAGCCGCGCGGTGGACGCAAGGGCGCGAGATGGTGGCTCTTCAGCATTTGTGAGTCAGAGGAAAGCTCAACAACAGGCTGAACGCGATGGCCAAAAGGCAGGGGCGGTTAAAGGGGCTAATTGGGGTCGGGCCGTCGTAAGAGCATTTCAACCCTAGAAATAGCGATATAGGCTCCGAAAACACCTATAATTGGAGTCAAATCGGTTAAATATCAGTAAACTATGACGGCCCGACCCCGACCACATTGATGAGGCGCAATAGAAAACAAGTATGACAATCACTACCCTGTCAAAAATCCAACGGGCTCTTGACCCCCAGTGCATTCTTCTGGGCCACATGGGTATAGATCATCGTGGTTTGAACACTGGCATGGCCGAGAAGCTCCTGTATGGTGCGGATGTCATACCCTTTTTCCAGCAGGTGAGTGGCAAAGCTGTGACGAAGCGTATGAACAGACACCTGTTTTGAAATGCCTACTGCCCTGGCAGCCTGCCTGACTCCTCTCTGCAGTGTGCTCGGATGTACGTGATGGCGTCTTACCACTTTTGACCGCGGGTCAACGGAAAGGGTTTTAGAGGGGAAAACCCACTGCCACGCCCATTCCTTGCCTGCGTCCGGGTACTTTCTTTCTAGTGCCCCAGGCAAATACACACCGGCCACATCCTCCTTCCGGTCCTTTGCAAATAATTCTTGTACCGTCTCCATGTGGTCCCGTAAATCGTTCTTCAGGCTCTCCGGTAAGACGGTCAACCGGTCCTTGTCGCCCTTGCCGGCCCTGACAATGAGGCTGGCCCGCTCAAAATCGATATCCTTTACCCTCACACTGACACATTCCCTTACCCTAAGCCCACACCCATAGGCCAGTTGGGCCATGAGAAGGCACTGTCCGTCCAGGTGATCAAAGAGTTGGAGTATTTCCCGACGAGTCAAAACAACAGGAAGCCTGCGCTTGTGATGAGCCCGGACCGTTCCATCCAAATCCCCGATTTCCCGGTTCAGCACATGGCGGAAGAAAAAGAGAATCGCATTAAAAGCCTGATTTTGGGTTGAAGGGGCCACACGTCGCTCAACAGCAAGATGGCTCAGAAAATCCTTTACGTGGGAGCCCTTAAGGGAATCAGGGTGTTTGCCTCCCACGAATCCATAGAATGACCGGAGCCAACTGAGATACGATTTTTCCGTAGCAAGGGACCGGTGCTTGAGACGAAGCATCCGAACCATTTCATCGGCTGCCTCTTTCCAGGCTGCATCCATGTCCAGGGACTTCTTAGACGGCTGCCGCAGTCTTTTCCTGCGAAAGAACAAGAAGAGATCTATGGCCTCCTTTGCCTGCTTGACCTGCCACTCCTCCCGGCTCTTGGAAAGACGTCTGAGATAGGCTTCTATCTCATCTGTGGAGATTTCCGCCATAGGACCTTTGTTATGAAAGGCGAAGAGTCCGGAAACCCAAGCGAGATAGAACTTCCGCCGTTTTTCCGGAATGGAAAGCCCTGATCTCAAGTATGATTCAAATTGATCCATAACACAAAAATAACATATTTTATCTTTTATCGCGCTGCCATATAATACATTCAATAACCACATATTCAAGCATTTTGCAAGTCCATCAAAGAGGTCTTTTCCCAGAACGCCACGTCCCGTATTTGGTTGACAATTAGATATCACTCAATTATATGTACAAGTTATACCTTGACGCTTATAGCCCGCTGGAGAGTTCACTTCTTAGACGACACAGTTCAAATAGGCCACGCTTCCGCATTTTGAAGCGTACTCTTAATATATAATGTTCGCGCCGCTGATGCGGCGCGAATGCGGACTTGCCCTTGAGCCGAACGCCTTGTCGCGCCTGCGGCGCGAACAAGTCATTCGACCAGACAACCCCTCCTTCGTCGGGGCTGTCGGCCTTGCCGTCGCTATTGGTCAAACGCTCCGCATTTTCCCCACGCGACGTCTGCGGTTGCAGGTCAATTCCGCATTATGCCAAAAATGTCCATCAAGGATTGAATCATGTTTATCCTTAAGTTGATACCTTCGAGAGTTTTGTCCTTACAAGCGAAAAAGCCCACTGGTTTAATTGGTCGTTGAGGCTGTCGAAAAAGCACAAGGTCGGCCTTAAAGTAGTTGAGATGTGCTG
>CAZCXI010000173.1:1859-3526 GCA_964502635.1 uncultured Desulfobacterales bacterium | reverse complement strand
GAAATTGCATAGTTCTCTGCGACCGGGTTGCCCTCTTTGGCCAGTTTTGGGAATCCGCAGCTTGCCGTTGGCATCGCCATATTTTCCAAGTTTACCGCCCATGGACACGTTTAATCTTCCCATCAAAGTTATTCAGGAAGACCTACCCTCCCCGCCTTTGTCTCTTTTGCTGAAGACCTTCAGCAAGAACCCCTTTCAGGGTCAATATCCGACAAATGCCGTCAGTATAAACGAGACGCCTGCTATGATGCATAGAGGCTTCCAAAGACCAGACAGGAAAAAACCCAATGGGATGAGGATGACTCCCAGAACAATCCGGCCTGTCTTCTCAACGCCAGCCACATTCTTAGCAATGCCCATGGCTACCTCCTAGCCTCAGACCTACAATCTTAGCTCCTCTCAGAACCCCAGAGGGGACGTTGGTGCAGAAATTGCCTAACGTCGAACACTTAGGGGACGTTCGTGCTGAGCGTGCACAAAATCTCAGCCCACAGAGACCCTAACTCATCTCCTTTTTGTCTGCTCTTTTCACTTGAGGGTCGCTGGGGTTGGGGTCTGCGGTTGACCGGCCTGCTCCCCGCAAGCCCCGCCCGGGAGGGCGGGGAGGCTTCACTTTTAGTCAGGATGGTTTTCAGTTTTTCAACCCGCTCCCTAAGCTTCCGGTCTGTTGATGTCTCAGCTTTCGTTCGCTGCAATACAGTGCTAAGAGAACTGTATCTCTTCAAATCAAGATCCCTACAGTCTACACCCCCTCTATTACCTCTACGTCATATACTGGTCCAGGAATTTCCTGGGTCTCAATACGTCTATTCCCGGTATCCTGACACCTTCAAAAGATGTTTGTCGCCACTGACAATGACTTTGACCTTGCCGGCAACTGCACAAGCTAGAAACTTATCATCATCAGGATCATCGCAAACCAACTCCGGCAACTCTGTCGGCAAACAGATCTGTCCTTGTGTGACTAGCAATGCGAGCATCGGCTCCAGATCCACCTCTGGGAACTGTTCTGATAACTCTTCTCCAACGCGTCGGTACTCCTCTAATATTTCCTCTGACATCACTATCTGGACTTTACCATGACTCCAAGCTCTGAGAATCTCATATGGCGGGCCGCTGAAGAATACGCCGGAAACAAAAACATTCGTGTCCAGAACAATTCTCACTAGCGTCCGCGGACCTTTGAGATGGCGGCAGTGATGTCAGACCGCTTCATTCTAATCTGTTTGGCTTGTGTGCGCGCTTCTGCAATAAGATCATCAAACTCTTTCATGGATGGGGGAGAGATCGCTTTCAGAATCACGACGTCTTTGTTTCCAACTACGACAAATTGTGAACCCGGCTTAAGACCAAGTCGCTTGCGGACCTCTTCGGGAATGACAATTTGCCCCTTGGATGACATTTTCGTTGTGGCCAATCGTGGCATTTCTAGCCTCCTAAACGGTGCTGTGAGTCTTACCAGTAAGAATATACTGCCTGCGAATAAAGGTCAACCAAGAAATGGGATCTCCTCCTTTTTTCATAAGCCCTAAGCTAATAGGTCGAACTTTTTGGGCGCATAACGTTGTTGACTATGTTGAATTACGGCCTCTGGAGATTTTTGGGGACGAGATTTTTGGGGACGTTCGTGTTGAAATTGCATAACGTTCTGTTATCGAACCTCCGAC
>CAZCXI010000173.1:0-1759 GCA_964502635.1 uncultured Desulfobacterales bacterium | reverse complement strand
GCGATCTCCCCAGTTAAACATATGCCAAGAGAGCTGACTCCTTTCTCCCTTCACCAATCCCGAGCACACGCCTCTTAGAAACACGGGGCAAGTCCGAGTTTAACCGGGTAAATCCTGTGAGGCTCATCAGGAGGTGCCAGGAGTTCGGCCGATCGCTTCCAAAATGGCTTCAATGCTATCACGTTGTGAGCAACCATTCCCATGCCGGCACTATATTCAGCGTAAATTCCCCCACCTTCACCGCCCTCTTTTCGTGATCGGTCACGATGGTTCCAGTTGTCAGTCCCAACTCCTGTAACCCCGAGACGAGAGCCTTCTTCTCACGGCTGAAGGTGTCAATGCGGTTCAGATCATGACACACCTGAATCAATTCCCCCTTCCCCTTGTCTTTAACCAGAAGATCTACCTCATATCCCTGAGCCGTCTTATAGTAGAAAACAGGATGCCCTCTTCTTCTTAGGGCGAGGAAAACCAGGTTTTCTAGGAGGCGCCCACGGTTCTCTGAAAACCCGAACGTCAGGTAGTTGTGGATAGCCAGGTCAATAACGTAAAATTTCTTGGGATTCACCTGGCGCTTTCTAGTTGAGGCTGAATACATCTCAACAAAAAAGCCAAAGAAAATATCTTCAACATACCCGGCAAAGGTGCTTAAGGTGGCACGTGATAGCTTCATACCTCGAGACCGAAAGTCATTTTCAATCTTTGTGAAGCTTATCAGTGAGGAGACATTGGTGATCAGTGCATTTAACCACTGCCTGAGCAATTCGGTGTTCTTGACACGATAACGCTCCACGAGATCTCTGTAAAACACAGCATTGAAATAATCTTGGACGATTCGACCCTTAACAGATTCATCGCCCACAAAGGTTATCTCAGGATAACCCCCGCAATGAAAATACTCATCGTAGAGGCGAGTGATTTGATGCCGCTTTTTTCCGTAGGCCGCATTCTTTTCCAGCTTTATTCCTTTTGCCTTGAGAAACTCTATGAATGAGAAGGGAAACAATTCGTAAGTCAAGGTTCTCCCTCGCAATGAAGTGGCAATTTCACGGCTAAGCATTCGGGAATTTGAACCTGTGACGAAGATGGTGAAGCCACGGTCATTGAGCCTTCTTACAAACTTGTCCCAACCGCTTATGTTTTGAATTTCGTCAAGAAAAATGCACGGGGACTCTCTTTTTTCATACAACTCGAAATATGCATCCAGAATGAGCTGCAGATTGTCAGCTTTCATGGGCAGGATACGTTCATCTTCGAAGTTTATGTAGATGATATCTTCTAGATCAGCGCCCTGTCTCAGCAGCTTTTTGATGATCTGGAAAAGAAAAAACGTCTTACCTGCCCGACGAGGACCAACAATGGTGATAACCTTGTTGACTGAAGAGCTGAGAATGGATAAGTCGAAAATCTCATGACGTTCGATCAGGTGAGGCAGGGATGACTCATGAAATTCCTTGATGATGATTTTGAGTTTCTCTTTCATCTCGATGAGTAGGGGATACTATCTTTTCCCCGCCACGTCGCTGAATTTGCTAGAAAACAAAACTTGCTATATTTGTTTTATAGAAAAAACAAGTTTGCGTCAAGAAAAAGGTTTTCCCGCATGTTCGTGCAGAACGTGGACAATTGATCCGCCACGGTTTTTGTCAAATGATCACCATGTTCTCTTTTCTGCTTCTTCTTGTGGCGGCTGGGCAGGCTTTCCCACATATTTGCCCATGGTGGCTGCCAGCTCCCTTCCCACCGCCTCTCTCAAATG
>CAZCXI010000172.1:0-3556 GCA_964502635.1 uncultured Desulfobacterales bacterium | reverse complement strand
GACCATAGGGTCCCCAATCGTTTTCCTATATGAGCTGAAAACATGAAGGCACCTCCAGATTGTGGTTGGCCGCGCGAAACGCGGCTTCTCGGAGGTGCCGCATCCGCTCGGCAGCCCTGCTGCCCTATCCTTGTATTCTAGGACTTAGGCCAGTGGCTTTGCGTCCCACTCTTTCGAGCAGTTTGCCTTTTTCGAACGTTTACTCAGTATATCCAAAGAACGAACACATCTTGCCTAAAAGCAACTTGTGTGCCACGTAAAGCCGCGGCAACGCGGGCCATGACACAATAATTCTGTTTTCTGTAACATTAGATAATTATTGGGACTATTGAACGAAAGGTCTGAGTTGGCCCTGACATAGGGGCTGGAATTTTCAAAGGAGGATGTGGCCCACATGCGGTTTCATATTACAAATCCGAAACACAACTTGATGGGCTGTCGCCCAAGCGGAAACCCCTTGAGCGGAGAGAATCTTTCAAAAACAATGAGCAGATCAACCAAAAGGGGCCGTCTGGCCATGAAGACGATCACTTGTTCTTTCGCCAGCGCGGGTGGGTGATGCCAAGCCTTTTTATCTTGTAATTCAAAGCCCGAGGACTGATACCCAGGAGCTCTGCCGCATCTTTCTGAATCCAGAGGCTTTCCTCCAAAGCGTTCAGAACGGCTTCTTTTTCATGGGCTTGAAGTGGCTGTGTTGTAGGCGGTTTGGATTCGATTTTTGGTAAGCCAACAGGTTTGGGCAGCGACACATTTTCTTCTTTGATCATATGGCCTTCTTCAAGGATGACAGCCCTTTCAATCGTGTTGGCAAGTTGGCGAATATTTCCAGGCCAGGAATAGGATTTAAGCATCTCGATGACCGCCGGGGAGAAGCCGTCAATCTTTTTTTTCAAAGAGCGGCAGCTCTTGTCAAGAAGATGGTTCGCAAGAGGTTCAATACACGCTTTTCGTTCCCGAAGGGGCGGCAAATGCACGGTTAGGACGTTGATTCGATAGTAGAAATCTTCTCGAATCTTCCCGCCAGCTACCTGCTCTTCCAGAACCCTGTTCGTAGCGGCGATCAGCCGCACATCCGACACAATAGTTTGGTTACCTCCGACCCGCTCAAAAGACTTTTCGTCTAATACTCGCAACAACTTTGCCTGGAGGTCCAAGCTCAGTTCGCCGATTTCATCCAAAAACACGGTCCCGCCGTTGGCCTGTTCAAATCTGCCCACACGTGTCTTGTTGGCACCCGTAAAGGCCCCCCTGTCGTGACCGAACAATTCGCTTTCCAGGAGGGTCTCCGGTATGTTGGTACAATTGATTTTGACAAAGGGCTTCTTTCGTCTGTTGCTGTTAAAGTGGATGCTCCCGGAAAGAAAGCTTTTCCCCGTGCCTGTCTCTCCCGTGATCAAGATGGTGGCGTCTGTTTCAGAAAACTTTTCCAGAGTCGCTATGACGCCTTTCATAGCCGCACTGTGGCTGATGATGCGGTCAAAGCTGTATATGACATCCTGTTCGTGTCTGAGATAATCGATTTCGTTTCTGAGGCTGCGGTCTTCCAGGGCTTGTTCGAGGACCAACTTGATCCGTTCCGGTGAGTAAGGCTTTGGAACGAAATCAAAGGCCCCTTGCTTGACCGCTCTAACAACCAGTTCCGACTTTTCTGTTTCACTTGTGACGATGACGGGTGTGTGGGGAACGATTGACTTCAACCGTTTTAGCAGGCCGAACGCGTCTTCTTGGCTGATGTGGAGGTCAAGAAGGATAACATCGCTCTTTTGGCGTTGAAGCTTTGCAGAGATATCCTTGCCGTCCGGCCAATAGCTCACCTTATACAGAGGGGAAAGGGCCCTTGAAAGCAAGTTTTTCCAGTGTCTGCTTTCTTCTATGACAAGTATGTTGCTCATCTAGGCTATGTCAGGATGGGAGGCGCCGACAGCGTCAATGATAAACGCCTACGTCGTTCTTTCTAAGAGAACAGCTTTACCGTTGCCACAATCCTATTTGAAAAAATATCACACGTTAAGATTTTAGACAAGAATTTTCGGCGCTTGTATGCTTCCGGAGCGAAATCAAATAGTCCGCAACCTTGCAGCGATTGGTTTATGTATCCGGTTCTCTCGTAACCCTGAGGGGCGCAGTCTGTGTAGAAAACCCTGGACGGGGTTTATCCGAAGAGTCTGACATACAATTGTGTTGCTCCAGAGATGGCACAGAAGAGAAGGCAGATTCCGAAGAGGCAGGAGAATGTTAATAACCCCAAAACGGCCAGTGCCCTTTTCATGACCCGTTCCTTGTCATGGAGTAGCCGTGGTGTAATCGTCAGAGATAAAGATGTGTTTCAAGTTTCAAATCCCTATCAGTTTGGCATTCCGGTAAACGTGGACAGTGAGTATGGCAAACCAGTTTATCCAACTGTAGATAACTGTTCCATAGTATCTGCACACTGAGACGCGCAGCCTCTTGTTGAAACCCTTTTCAACAAGGCGGCAGCAGAGGTGCAGGGGGTGGAGGTTGTGCTTAATCGTTGGCATTGTATCTGTTAAGCGCCTTAAGCTGATGTGTGGACAATCTATCCAAGCAGCCCATAAATCATTTGAGTGTCTGCCGCGACCTTGATGGACACCGCCGTAATCCCAAGGCCCACGCATATCAGAACGAGGACGGTCCTCTTGAGAAGCCGCATTTCCCTTTTTCTGTCCGGGTCCTCTTTGCAGCACCGCTCCATAGCCGTGACAAACTTCCTGTCCAGTTTCTCGGTGAGCCACGCAAGGGTCATATCTAGACCCGCTACAAAGCTTCCCAAGCGAGCCCATTTTCCAAAGTCGGTGCCCATCTCATCCACTCGCTGATTGACATCATGACTTATTGTGGTGCAGAGCTCGTATGCCATTTTTCATCCCCCTTTGCATTAGGTTGTTATCAAGCTGGATAGGGCCCATGCAAATGCCGGTTGCTAACGAATCTCAGCAAGGCCTATGCCAGTTGGCCTTGCCGGATGGTTTTATGGGTATCTTTCAGATTAACCTTCTTAAATAACTACAAATAGGATCTTTTCTGCGATGGACGAAATAGGCGGGCTGTCTCTTGTTGGAGCCGTCTTGATTACAGTTTCGAAATTACCAAAAACGAACTTGTAAGCCCAATCACACCCCACAAAGTTAGGGCCGGGGGCCTCCTTAAGGTGGGTTTACCTTATTGCTAAGCTGTTTCCCGTCCGATGTGTGTTATTGGGAGGGCGGAGGCCCTTCCGGCCTTGTTGCCGTTATCGGCACCAGGGAGACAATGCTTGAGGGCCAAGAAGAAGGGGAACAGGCGTCAAGTCTCGCCTTGAACCGCAAAAGCGAGCACACCGCACGTAGATTGTTGCGGGGTTAGCGAGCGAATCTGAAAATGAAAAACTTCCTTACGGTGAAAATTCCCCGTGGCTTGCCGCGGGGAGGCTTCAATCTTACGAGGCTAGAACATCAGTCAAGAGCAGACCGCCTCTTCCTTCGCCAGCTCATTACCTGGGTCATGGGGTCCGGACGGCAGGCGAAGTCAGGACGGTGGAAAGGGCAGGGTGTAACCG
>CAZCXI010000171.1:0-3574 GCA_964502635.1 uncultured Desulfobacterales bacterium | reverse complement strand
CATCTGAACATTTTCCGACAGCCTCCGAAACCGGGGTTCTCCGACAGGCTCCTAGCAAAGGCTTGTCAAAGGTCAACAATCTGACACACTGACAGGCCCTGATTCAGTGACACTTGCATTTCCATATTCTGATCTTGGTCTAACGGGCTCTAATCATTTAGAATGATAAAACATTATGGATCTGTGGCATCGCGGCATGATTCCTGCTGTCAAGGACATACGGTGTCGTGTTTCAAGACCAGGATCATTATTGTCTTGGTTGAGGGCGAAACTGCAAGGAGCATTTTCATGTTGGATGACATCATAAACAGCCCAGACTTAGATCAATACTTGAAAAGCTATAAGACGGGTCGGATCGTCTTGCTTGAAGGAGATGATTCCCAGGACCTCTATATCCTGGTTTCCGGGGAGCTGGAAATCCTCAAGGGGAATAAGAAGATATCGGAGATTGGAGAGGCAGGCTCTCTTTTTGGCGACATGTCATTTCTCTTGAGGTCCAAAAGGACCGCTACGGTCAAGGCAAAGAGTGATGTCAAGGCGCTTTGCATTCCCAAAGAAGAGATCACAGCCTTTCTTCGTGAATATCCGGATGTGGCCCGCGAGATAGCCAAGCTGCTGGCCAAGCGGCTTAATGAGACAAGCCAGATTGTTCACGGCCTCAAGGAATTCTGTGACCAATTGCCGGACGCTGTCCTTTTGACCGACCGTGAAGGGAAGATCTTTTCCTGGAATATGGCCGCCGAAGACCTGTATGGCAGGGACTGGGATCAAATGCACCACAAATCCGTGGAAGACATTTACGAAGACCCCCATGTTTACGGCGACCTCCTTGATGACGTGCAAGCAAGATATTCTGTGAGGGAAAAGATTCTTAGAATACGACACCCTGAAAAAGGGATACGTTTTGTATCCACCAGCACAACCTCGCTCTATGACGGTCATCAGAACTTTCAGGGGGTCCTTTTCCTGGCCCGGGATGTGACGGATGTTCAAAATCTGGAGAGGAAATATCGAAGTGCTCGGTATTGGCTTTTCCCATCCTTTATTTTAGTCGCTCTTTTCGTGACAGCCGCTTTCTTTGGGTATCCCTACTTTGCAAAAGGCTACCGGAGTACGGATGTCAAAAAACAGGAGCTGAGGAATCAGTTGGCAAAAGATTACTTTTTGCTCAAGTCATTGCTGGCCGATCACTTTTCGGCTGACAACAGATTGAAGACGAGTCAATTGATGAAGGGATTTTTTGATATTCAGGACACCAGTACAATACCCTACACGGGGCTTGTCCTGCTTGATCAGGACAAGGAGGTGTTCAATGCATATTCGATCATCATGAGGACGGAAGCTTCGAAAATGGTGGGCAGCAGTTATGCGCTTATGGACTTTCAGGGCAGTGACAGGTCCGTGCATAAGGTCCTCACGGTGTATCGCAAAGACAAAGATCATCCCATGGGCTACAAGAGCATAGAGATCGCCTTTGAAGTGAACAAAGACCATCGATTCCTGGGCTGGTTGATATTTCAGCTGGATATGGATGTGCTGGGTAAGGAATACGGCCTTGACGAGGAGGGCCTGAAAAAATTCCAATTCAAAGAACCTTGATTCGCGAAAAGACTCAAAGACCGTCTCATCGGTCAAAGGAATAGCCAAACATTTCAATGTCGCGTTCAAAGTATTTCGCGATCAGTTGTGCCGTATCGTCGGTATAATATGCCTGGTAGCTGGTGCGATCTTTGGCCTGTCTCTTGCGGGGCAGCCTCCGTGGGCGGATGCCGATTCTGTTGCACACTTCGCTGAAATCATCTTCGAGGCGTTCGTATCTTCCAATGTAGTCGACAATGATATTGCCATGAAGATCCATGACATAGTCGGATTGCAGCTCGTTTGCAGTATCAATGATATAGTGGTACTTGTGATCAGGGTCCAGCTTCCAGCGCAGGAAGGTCTCGAAATCGTCCATGCCGGTCAGCAGATGGGGTCGCTCACGTCGAATGTGATGATAAGAGCTCACCTGCAAGTCCCACGGATTCCGCACAAAGGCGAACTTGAACAGCTCATCAAAAAGCTCCCTTGGCAGCATTTCATACGCGGCGATCGCCTTGGCGTGACGGGGAAGCTTGCAGCCCAGACGATGACGCGTCAGCGCGCTGATCCTGCTGCACAAAAACAAGGGGATGCGATAGGGGTCGGTCCATTTGCAGTCACGCAGAGCGGCCCGAACGCTGGTACCACCGGTCTTGGCGATATGAACAAAGAGAAACTTATGGCGGAGAGAGAGGAGCATGCAGCCTTCCTTAAATTTGACGGCTTCGTAAAACGTCCATCTGCGGCGTTGCGCTTCATCTTTCGTCGTTACGACGTACCGTAAGTACGCCTCACTCCTCAAGATTTGCGCGCCTTGCATCTGGAGCTTTTTACTGTGCCGTCTGTTTGCGGATCTTTTACGAGTCCCTCAAATTTCAGCCAAAATTCTACGCGTTTTTGCCCAACAACACTTCAAGATACCGTCTGCTGCTTATTTCCGCAGTGTAATCGGTTACGGCAAGCTTCAAAAAGACTTTGTCGGGAGGATTTGCCAGTGTTGCGCGCATCGCCTCGGCCAGGGCATCCACATCGCCCATGGGGACAAGGGGCCCATACAGGCCGCCTTGCAAGATTTCCCGGGGCCCACTAGGACAATCTGTCGCAACCACGGGAACGCCAAGGGCCATTGCTTCAGAGAGGGCGTTTGGGGATCCTTCCCAAACAGAAGAAAGGACAAAAAGCTTAGCCCTGCTGAGAAAGCGATACGGATTGGCCACAAAGCCAGGAAAATCTACATCGTCTTGGATGCCGAGAACTTCGGTCAGCCGTTTCAGCTTTGAACGATCTTGGCCCTCACCGAGTATCATGAGCCGACAGGAGCTTTGAGAGCGAACAACAGCAAAAGCCCTAATAAGTGTGGGAAAATCTTTCTGGCGGGTGAGCCGGCCCATGCCCATAATGATGGGGGCAGAATGATCCACAAACCACGGGTGTTCGATCGGCTCTTGGGCCAGATGAAACATTTTCGGGGTGACTACCGGATTGGGAATCACATGAATCTTGCGAGGCGGGAGCCTCGCGATTTGCGTCATGTCGGCGGCCACGCCTTCCGAGACAGCCACCACAGCATCCGCCATGGGATACAGGACGCGCAGGGGTGCGTACCACACTGCTTTTCGCAATGAGCTCTTGCCATTGAGAGCTGCGGAAATAGTGGTCCCCATCCGCAAAACGATTCGCGTCGACGTCCGCGCCAGGCGTCCTGCAACGATTGCTACCTGATTAGCCCGGTCTTTGGCCGCCAAGAGCGCTGTGAGGTGCTCGCGTCTAAGATAGTGCACCAGCGCGGGGAGGCTGCTCATGGTGTGAAGCGAGCCGAGCCTGATGAGGCGCACTCCAGGAGGAAGCGAGTCTAGGTGAGGGCTTTTCGCCCTAGCCAGGACTACATCGACTGGGCAGCCAAGGGCCGCCAGTCCCCCGGCGAGATTGACTATCATACGTTCCACGCCACCCTGGCCTGAAAAGGAGGCGAAGATGGCGACTCGAGCATTAT
>CAZCXI010000170.1:0-3785 GCA_964502635.1 uncultured Desulfobacterales bacterium | reverse complement strand
AGATACAGGTGCCACATCGTCATCTCCTTTCCCGCTTTTGGATACTTCAGGCACGTTACGTAAGCAATCTAGACGCATCAATCGTCCCTATAGCGGATTTTCCCGTTTGTCAAGGGCAGCAGTTTCGCCCTTTCGAAGTATTGAACCCGAACGATCTCCGTCCGATCCAAGCTCCTGCCCTTTGTCTTCGGGTTTTGCGGTGGGCAGATAAACCAGGAAAGTGGTGCCTTTGCCTTCCTCACTTTTGACCTCAATGTGGCCGCCATGCGCCTTGATGATCCCGTATACGAGTGAAAGTCCGAGCCCTGTGCCATGGCCCACCGGTTTGGTTGTGTAAAATGGATCAAAGATATGTTCCATATCTGACGGTTTTATCCCTGTTGCTGTATCCGAAATATCGGTCCTGACATAGCCTTCTGGTCCCGGTCGCGACCGGATATAAATGCTTCCCCCTTTGGGCGTCCCTTCCATGGCCTGGACCGCGTTCAAAAGGATATTGAGAAAGACTTGCTGTAAATCGCGACGCTTTCCTCTAATAGGCGGCAACTCGTCGGCGGTGTCCTGCTTCAATTCAATTCCACTGATCTTAATTTGGTTTTTTAACAGACTGACAGTACTGTCTATAACTTCGTTTATGCTCAGTTCTGACAAGGATTCATGCTCTTTCCTGGAAAATTCCAGCAGATTCCTTACCACTTGACCGGCCCTCTCCGCTTGGATGAGGATGTCCTTGACCATTTCATTCGTTGCTGCGTCGGCCGTGTGATCGTGCTCCAGAAGCAAACTCTCCGCGGTCAAAGAAATGTTGTTGAGAGGGTTGTTCAGTTCATGGGCTATTCCAGAGGTGAAGGTGCCGATGGCAGCCATTTTGCGCGACTGCAGCAATTGATCTTGGCTTGAGTCCAATTCCTGGACCATTTTGTCGAAGGCAACGATCAACTCGGAAACCTCATCTTGTTTTTCTCTACGGTATGGGATGGGGGTAAACGTTCCTTTGACAACATCCCGGGTTGCTCTTTGAATGACTCTTAATGGGTTTAGGATGCCCTTGACGACCAGATGAAATGTCATGATAAAAAATGCAGCAAAGGAAGCCAATAAAGCAACAGGAATGGTGAGCATGCGTCTTAAGGCCTTCTTAATCCGTTGGCGTTTGGCTTGGATGAGGGTGTGGGAAAAGTCGACCAGTACCTTCCCGCTCACCCTGATGCTTTGTACATCAATCCTTTGCCCCCCGGCCTTGACCAACTGCATCTGTTTTTCCAGAACACCTTCGTACTGAGTCAGGTTTTTCCTGAATGCTCGATACAGATCTTCACTGAGGACGCGTTGGATGTCCTCACCCAGGTTCACAGCAGCGCTATCGATTTTCGATAGATAGGTCCCAATCTCGTTCTGGGTTGAAACATCCTTATAGTAGATAAAGTTCTTCTCGTAGCGTCTTAGCTCCAAGATATTGTTGCCGAGGTCGTCAAACTTTTCCATGGTGACAAGCTTCTTATCAATGGCGAGTATATTCACATAGTACAAAACAGTAGCCACACCTATGAAGAGAGAATACACTGCAAAAAAGAGCACTATCTTTCCTCTCATCGTTTTCATGCTGGACTCCTTCAGGCAGCCCTGTCAGTAAGGGTGTTTTGCCGGAAAAATTGTGCCAACAGGGACGATAAACCTCAAATCAATGCCTCACACCACCGTGCAGGGCCATGGCTGCGTTTGATGTCTGGAAGGGCAGGGGCGAACGAATCAAAAAAATGCTCCACTTCCTTACAGTCCAAGAGGCTGTGTCCCGATTATCCGGACCGTAGGGATGCTCAATACCCAAACCTGTCCCTAGCTCAAGTGCCTTTGGTCGGGAGCGCACTGAGTGTCCATCCATAAATGGCCCTTTTTCCGATGAGCGGCGTTCTCCGCGGGTTTTCGGCTGCGACGTACATCATGTACGCCTCGCCGTAAACCCTTGTGCGGCCTTGCTCATCAAAAAAATTGCTCATTTATGCATTGGGCACTGTCCAGTGCCCTCTTCGGTTCGTGGATGGGCACTGAGTGGGATCAGATTCATCTATTTGTAAGCAACATAATGCGAAAGGCGCTTGAAATCAAGAAGCATCGCCTAAAAAAGTTATGAGGGACACAATCAAACCGTAACCAACGAGGTGACATGATGATACGTTAGACAGTTCTTCCATTGAAGCCTCCCCGCGGCAAGCCACGGGGAATCTTCACCGTAAGGAAGTTTTGCCTTTTCAGATTCGCTTGCTTTGGCGGTTCAAGTCAGAAACGACGAAGGACGCGATAACCGCCCATGCAGGTTTGGCGTTGGTGGGAGAATTTGCCGTGGGGCTGGGATTGTTGGCATCGGCAGACAGCCAGCTGCCTAAGGCCGGAAGTGGTGCTGGATATCAAGCCCATGAGTATATATTTCCGCTGGCTTTGATGCTCCATGGCGGCGGGATCAAGGGCTATACGCTTGATATAGATGCTACGGGGATTTTGGGGGATCTTCACTTCTGGACAAAGCTCTCCCCCTGTGATATCTGATCCTAGCAATACTCTCTATCCGCATTAAGAAACTCCAGGGTTCGCGATAGGCTGAAATGATGTTTCAAAGTCTGGGTTGTTGGCTCTAATGTTGCGATGAATGTGCGCTCTGTGATATGGGTGATCGCCCTGACGCTTTTTTTAGGGGGGGTGGGGATACCGATTCCGGAAAATCCTGTGCTGTTGGGCGGGGGATATGCCATCCAAAAGCAGTTCAGCCCGCCTATACTCGGTCCCTGCTTCTGGTTCTTGGCTATACTGTGCGGAGATCTCCTCCTTTTTGCCGTCGCGTGTTGGCTCTTCACACGCCCTGCTATATCCACTCGGTTAACGCGCTATGTGGGCGCAAGGCGCCTTGACCGATATCGGAGGGCGTTGGCATGTTGGGGCGGCCTGGTGCTGTTTCTGGCCCGTTTTACCTTTGGCCTGCGTGCCGTTGCCTACATCGTGGCTGGGGCGGCGCGCTATCCATGGCTGCGGTTTGTGGTTGTGGATGGTCTAGGCGTGGCGATCCAGGTTCTGTTGTTCGTTGGCATTGGCTACTATGCCGGCGGGAGAATCGAGTGGGCAAGAGCCACCGGGGAAAGAGTCGCCCTGCTGCTGGGCATATTCGCTCTATTCACCCTCCTGGTAACCTGGCTGTTTTCGGCTACCATGAAAAGGCTGTCTACGATTGCTCCGGGGAGGAAGCCCCGACTCCGTGGGGGTCAAAAGGTCCATGAGAATGAGTGAAACAGGGTATGGGAGAGGAGCCATGAGGCCTAGGGATTTTCAGGGCCGTCTCCAGGCTTCAGGAGCGCAAAGCCACTTCTCCTATCTTTAACCCGAGCCACCTTGGCACCCAGGATTTCATAAAGGATCACTTCTCCCACGAGCCAGGTCGTGACCCCCGGCCTCAAGCAGCCGGTCATGGTGTGCCCTGATCGTCCGAGGGCGGCGTGGATGTGCAGGACCGGCTTGCCGTCTTCGCCAGGGGCCAGGACACCCACCCCGACGACTTCATGGGCGCCATCCACAGGCAAAAGCATCGGGTCTAGCGGTGTTTCGTCCGAACGTCGAGGGCCAACCACCACCTGCCCTTCCCCGATGCCTCCTATGAAGACTGCATGACCCACGGACACGTCCTGGTCCGTTGCGAAACGTTCAATGCATTCAGGGACCCTGTCCCCATCCTCAAGGCGTATAACAAAAACCCGGCCGATGCGCCCTTCACTTGCCTTCATGTCCAGCTTCTATCCTTG
>CAZCXI010000169.1:0-3812 GCA_964502635.1 uncultured Desulfobacterales bacterium | reverse complement strand
GGGAATCTTCGACCGTAAGGAACGCTGACTCTTTTAGATGCGCTCGCTAACCCCGCAGCAAGCTACGGGGAATGCGCTCGCTTTTGCGGTTCAATTGTGACCGGATCTGTCACACCTTTCTGATACACTGAATGCTGGATACAGATGAACCAGACAGAGATACCTATGCTATCTAAATCCCGATTTGTGGCAGGTCTACAGTGCCCCCTCCGGTTGTGGTACCAGTGTTACAACCGTGAGCTGGCCACAGAGGTGTCTTCTGTGCAGCGGGCGATTTTCGACACCGGCCATGAAGTGGGAAAACTGGCGACTCGCCTTCATCCAGGCGGCATTCTCATCGAGGAGGACCACCTTCATCACGAGGCAGCAATGCAAAGCACCATGGCAGCCCTGGAGAACCGGAGTGTTCCGGCCGTCTTTGAGGGAGCGTTTCTTTACGACGGGGTGCGGATTCGGGCAGACATCGTGGAAAGGCTCGATGACGGCAGGTGGAACCTCATCGAAGTCAAATCATCCACCTCAGTCAAAGTAGTTTATCTGCCGGACGTGGCAATCCAGTGCCATGTGCTGACCGGGTCGGATTTAGCCATCGCCAGCGCCGGTATCACGCACGTGAACAGCCAGTATGTCTACGACGGGCAACACCTTGAACTTGAGTCTCTGTTTTCATTTTCTGACCTCACAGTCCAAGCTATTAATCTTCAAGACCAGATTCCCTTAAAGATTGATGAGTTTAGACAAATGCTGTCAGAGACGGACCCGCCTGAAATCCTGCCCTCACCTCATTGCAAGAATCCCTACAAATGTGAGTTCTGGGAGCATTGTACCAGGAAAAAGCCCGCATTCTGGGTGATGGATCTTCCCGGGATGACCCAGAAGAAATTTAATGAACTGGCGGAGCTTGGCATTGAAGACATTGGGGAAATCCCCGGCTCCTTTTCTCTGACCAGAGACCAACAGCGCATTAAGGATTGCGTGCAGAGCGGGACCGACCACATTTCTCCGGAGCTCAGGGATGTATTGCTGGCTGTCGAATATCCCATTCACTTTCTGGATTTCGAAACGGTCAGCCCTGCTGTTCCCCGCTATCCCGGGACCCGGCCCTATCAGACCATTCCCTTTCAGTGGTCAGACCACGTGCTTTCAAGGGACGGGACCATCGAGCACCGAGAGTATCTTTGCAGCGAAGACACGGACCCCCGAGAAGAATTTTCCAGCACCCTCCTTGCGGTTCTTGGCAGCGCAGGGACCATCTTTATTTACACCACCTATGAGACAAGAATTCTTCGTGAACTAGCTGAATCTCTACCTCCGTATAGCGACCAACTGCGGGCAACCCTGGGCCGTTTCAAGGATTTGCATGCACTGATAAAGCGGTATGTCTATCACCGGGAATTTCATGGGTCGTTTTCCCTCAAATCCGTGCTTCCGGCACTCGTTCCATCCATGAGGTATGACGACCTTGCCATTCAGGAAGGCAGCCTGGCCTCCCTTGAATTCCTGCGGATGCTGGCCCCGGACACACCTGAAAAGGAGAGAGAGAAGATAAGAGAAAGCTTACTGGAATACTGCGCTATCGACACCATGGGGATGGTGAAAATCCGGGAGAAATTGCTTATATTCTCCAACCCACCGAGTTGATCTCGATCCACAAAGAGAAAAATATACATTTTTCCCCTGAAGTGTGACCGGATCTGTCACACCCCTTCGGTATAAGAGACATAGAATACCAAGAAAGGGGGTGATGATGCAGGAGGCCACAGGCAAGTATCTGGAAAAGGCCCAGATCGGCCGGAAACAATCCTACCGAAACCTGGCGGTGTTTTTGGGGATGCAAAGATTTAGCTCCAGAAGGATAAAAAAACTGTTTTTCTTCCTTACCCGGAGGCCCCGCCCTTCAGGGCGGGAGAGGCTTCACTTTTCTGGAATGGATCATCACCTGGTTTTTTGCCGACCACCTTGCGTCAAAGCAGGAGGAGGCGAGGGAACGATCCAGGCTGGAGCAAGAGGTTGAGGATTTGAGATCCGAGATTGAGGGTCTAAAGAGAAACAGGAAAGATGGAGGGGAGTGATCATGAGCGCACAAATCATGGCGTATAAGAGCAAAAACGTTCGGCCCGTGATTGACTGGGACTGGATGCGTTGTGAGGTGGAGCCCGAATCCACTGAAATCAAAGTCCTGGGAACCATCGCTGCAGGCCAGCCCATAGAGGCCCTACCCTACCCCCATACGATATCGATTCCCAAGGACATGGTGGGGCGATTTGAGACCTATGCCCTTCGGGTGGAAGGTCACTCTATGATGAATGAGAACATCCAGCACGGCGACTATATCATCATCGAGGCCAGAAAGACGGCTGAAAATGGCGAGACCGTGGTGGCCATGATCAATGATGAGGAGGTGACCCTGAAGAAACTCTATATCGAACCGGACCGCATCCGCCTGCAACCGGCCAATCCCAGGATGAAACCCATTATCTTACACAACCATGAGGTCCGGGTGATGGGCGTGGTGTGCGCCGTCATCCGCAAATACAGGTATCACTGAGACTTTGCGAAAGCGAGCGAACGAGACGGCCGCCTTCCTTGATCCGGTTCTCAACGTGCATCAGACCGACACGATTCGAGGGATGATCTGCCTGAAGAAATCCCGCGACCATACGTCCAGGGCACGCTGGTCCACAATGAAGGGGGCGACTTCCAGGCACGCTTCCACATCGAGGTCAACTACGTTCTTGGCCAAGAACGCAGTTCCAAGGCTTGATTAAACCCGTTTTAATCTTTTCAATTGTCACCGGCATGAACTAGTCATACACTTCTTCATGTAGTCATTGATGGCCTCATGCAGGGTATCCACGGCCAGGGTCGCGCAGTGCATATGATCTGTGGGAAGTCCTCCAATCGATTCACGGATTATCTCAGGATCGATGTCCAGTATCTCTTCCGGGGTTTTCCCCTCGGCCAGGCTGGCGGCAGAGGAAAGGCAGTTCAGGCTGAATACACAGCCATTGGTCCAGTGTGAGGTTTCAACTACCCTGCCATGACAAAACTTTAGACGAAGTTCCATGATATCTCCACACGTACCAGTCACGACAGCCTTGACGTCTGGGGCCTCCAGGTGCGCATTCGCCCAGTAAGACACCCCGAACCACAGACCTACGATGATCGCCAAGACAGAGCCAGCAATGAGAAAATGAAACCACATATCTTGTTTGATTGCAGATTTCGACGTCTTAACCGCAAGAGCGGACAAGCTGCCCGCCAGTAGACGCGAGGTCCGGCAGGCGAATCTTCAGGTGGCAGCATAGTCTCCTTCACAGCTGTGAGGTGGAGCCCGAATCCACTGAAATCAAAGTCCTGGGAACCATCGCTGCAGGCCAGCCCATAGAGGCCCTACCCTACCCCCATACGATATCGATTCCCAAGGACATGGTGGGGCGATTTGAGACCTATGCCCTTCGGGTGGAAGGTCACTCTATGATGAATGAGAACATCCAGCACGGCGACTATATCATCATCGAGGCCAGAAAGACGGCTGAAAATGGCGAGACCGTGGTGGCCATGATCAATGATGAGGAGGTGACCCTGAAGAAACTCTATATCGAACCGGACCGCATCCGCCTGCAACCGGCCAATCCCAGGATGAAACCCATTATCTTACACAACCACGAGGTCCGGGTGATGGGCGTGGTTTGCGCGGTCATCCGCAAGTACAGGTATCACTGAGACTTTGCCAAAGCGGGGGCCGTTTACGCCCCCACATATATCCCTCTACCGGCTCTTTTTATCTTTTTCTGGCTGAACGCCCTGGT
>CAZCXI010000168.1:0-3834 GCA_964502635.1 uncultured Desulfobacterales bacterium | reverse complement strand
CCTAGGAGCCGCGTTTGGCAACAATCTCATAAACGGCGGCCAGGGCCTCGGTAAGTTTTTCGGGCTTGCTGCCTCCGGCCTGTGCCATATCAGGGCGTCCGCCGCCCCCGCCGCCAACCACGGCAGCCACATCCTTGAGTATCCGGCCCGCGTGATATTTTTCCAGGTGCTCCTTTGTCACGATAGCGACCAGTAGCACCTTGCCGTTCGCCTTACTCCCAAGGACGATGATTCCGGATTTCATCCTTGCCTTCACGTTGTCGGCCAGGTCTCTCAAGGCCGCCGGGGTGTCCACAGAGACCTCCTGGGCAAGGACTGAGACGCCATCCACGACCTGGATATCGGAAAGCACCTGATCTGATGCATCGGCCTGCGCCTTGGCCTTGATGGCAGCGAGTTCCTTCTCCAGAGCCTTCTGGTGGGCTATGTTTTTCTGAACCCTGCCCGTGAGCTCGTCAGGCTTTGTTTTGAACGTCTCTGCCAACGTGTTTAATGTGTGAAAGGCCTTCTGCACGAGACCAATGGCCGCTGTGCCCGTAACAGCCTCGATGCGCCTGACCCCTGCCGCCACACTCCCTTCGCTGACAACCTTAAACAGACCGATGTCTCCGGTCCGGGCCGTGTGGGTCCCACCGCATAGTTCCTTGCTGAAGTCTTCAATCGCCACCACGCGCACGGAGTCTCCGTACTTTTCCTCAAACAGCGCGGTCGCCCCTGTCTTAAGCGCCTCTTCAGCATCCATTTCCTCGGTTTGAAGCAGGGTGTTCTTCTGAATTCGGTCATTGACCAGGATCTCGATTTCCTGAAGCGTCTCATCGTCAATGGCGGCAAAATGGGTAAAATCAAAACGGAGTCTGTCCGGGGCCACCAAGGACCCTGACTGCTTCACATGGTCCCCGAGGACCTGGCGCAGGACGGCATGCAGGATATGGGTCACCGTATGGTTCCTGGCGATGGCCAGACGTCTGTCTTCATCCACGGCGAGGGTCACGGTCTGCCCGGCAGAAATGCGGCCTCGCAAGATCTTCCCTTTGTGTATCGTGATATTATTGGGATCCTTGACCGTATCTGAGACCTCCATCTCAAAACCCTGCCCGTGGACACGGCCGCAGTCTCCCACCTGCCCCCCTGCCTCCCCATAGAACGGGGTTGCGGCTGCCACGAGCTCAATCTCATCTCCTTCGCCAGCCTCTTGCACATCCTCGCCTTGTCGGACGATCATGATAACCTTTGAATCCGTCCTGGTGCGCGCATAGCCCAGAAAATCGGTCTTTATCCCCTGGGCGGAGAGTTTGGCGTAAGGCGAGCCTTCCGGATAAGATACCGGCTCACGACGCGATCGGACCCGCTGTTGCTCCATGGCCGCGTTAAAGCCTTTCATGTCAAGGGACATCCCGTCATCGCGCACAACGTCCTGGATAATATCAACGGGAAAACCATACGTATCATACATCTTGAATACGAGATCACCCGGAACCCGGGAAAGCCCCTGTGCCCGTAATTCATCCAGCGCGTCGGCCAGCACCCGAAGGCCCGTGTCCAGGGTCGCCAGGAAGCGCTCCTCTTCGCTCTTGATGATATTGGTAATGTAGGCATCCGCTTCCGACAGCTCTGGATAGGCTGTATGCATCAGCTCAGACACCTTCTGGGCCGTGTGATGCAGGAAGGGCCGGGTCAACCCCAGGGTCCGACCATAACGCATGGCCCGCCTCAGGATACGGCGCAGCACATAGCCTCGCCCCTCATTGGAGGGAAGGACACCGTCACCGATCAGGAAGGCCGCCGCCCGGCTGTGGTCTGCCACGACTTTCATGGAAATGTCGACCGCAGGAGACTCTTTGAAGGCATGACCCGAAAGCGCCTCGATCTCTCTGATGATCGGCATGAACAGATCGGTTTCATAATTGTTCTTGGCCCCCTGAATCACCGCGGCCAGCCGTTCCAGCCCCATGCCGGTGTCAATGCTCGGCCTTGGAAGGGGCGTCATCTTACCTGATTCGTCCCGGTTGAATTCCATGAAAACCAGGTTCCACACCTCCAGGTAACGATCGCACTCGCAGCCCACCCGGCAGTCGGGTCGGCCGCAACCCACGCCCTCACCCTGATCGATCAGGATCTCCGAGCACGGCCCGCAAGGACCGGTGTCCCCCATGGACCAGAAGTTGTCCTTTTCCCCAAGTCGAACGATTCTGTCTTCCGGCACCCCCGTGTTCTGCGACCACAGCAGATAAGCCTCATCGTCTTGTTCGTAAACCGAGACCCAAAGCCTTTCTTCGGGAAGGTGATACACCCTGGTCATGAGATCCCACGCCAGTTCAATGGCCAGTGCCTTGAAATAGTCCCCAAAGGAGAAGTTGCCCAGCATCTCGAAGAAGGTATGATGGCGGCCCGTGTGGCCCACATTTTCAAGATCGTTGTGTTTCCCCCCGGCCCGGACACATTTCTGAGAGCTGGCGGCCCGCACATAGTCTCGTTTCTCCTCGCCCAGAAAGGTCCGCTTAAACGGCACCATCCCGGCATTGGTAAAAAGGAGCGTGGGGTCGTCATGGGGGACGAGAGAGGCGCTCTTGACGATCGTGTGGCCCCTTTGCTCAAAGTAGGACAAGAACGTCCTCCGCAGATCGTTGGCTGTCATGTCATTCGTCGTCATGCTACCGTTTACCCTTTGCCATCTTTTCTGCCTGTTCGGGTGGCGGCCCCTGGTCTTCCTGGGACGCTTTGTGTCCCAATCCCAGAGCATCCCGGACCTTTTCCAGGATGCTGGCAAACACGTCAGGGTTTTCTTTCAAAAAGGTCTTGGCATTCTCCCTGCCCTGTCCGATCCGCTCCTTTTCAAAGGAATACCAGGCCCCGCTCTTGTCAACGATTTCGGCCTGGGCAGCCATGTCCAGAAGATCCCCGGCCTTGGAGATGCCCTCGGCATACATGATATCAAACTGTGCTTCCTTGAAAGGCGGCGCCACCTTGTTCTTGACCACGCGCACCCTTGTCCGGTTGCCCACGATGTCCTGGCCGTCCTTGATGCTTCCGATCCTTCGTATGTCAAGTCGTACCGACGAATAGAATTTGAGCGCATTGCCCCCGGGCGTGGTCTCTGGATTGCCAAACATGACCCCGATCTTCATACGAATCTGATTGATGAACATGACAGATGTCATGGATCTGCTGATACAGGCGGTCAACTTTCTTAACGCCTGGGACATGAGTCTGGCCTGCAAACCCACATGGGCATCCCCCATCTCGCCCTCAATCTCCGCCCTGGGTACCAGGGCTGCCACGGAGTCAATCACCAACACATCCATGGCACCGCTGCGCACCAGCACCTCGGCGATCTCCAGGGCTTGTTCGCCTGTATCCGGTTGGGAGACCAGCAGGTCATCGCAGTTCACGCCAAGTTTTCTGGCGTACATGACATCCAGGGCGTGTTCGGCATCAATGAAGGCCGCAATACCGCCCTGCTTCTGGGCCTCGGCCACGACATGAAGCGCCAGCGTGGTTTTTCCTGAGGACTCTGGCCCAAAGAGCTCTATGACGCGCCCGCGCGGTATCCCGCCCACGCCCAGGGCGAGGTCCAGCGCAAGGGAGCCGGTGGGAATCACGGGAACGTCCGCAATGACCTGGCTGCCCAGCTTCATGATGGAACCTTTGCCAAACTGGCGTTCTATCTGACCTATCGCCTGATCAACCGCCTTCTCCCTGTCTGCTGATATGCTACCCATGATTACCCCCTTTAAAATGGCTCATAAGATACTCTAAGATCTTTTCGAGATTCCTTTTTAATGGTTTCGTAAAAAGTCTTTTGTGAGCGAAATTGAGCATTTTGGGAAGAAAGCA
>CAZCXI010000167.1:0-3844 GCA_964502635.1 uncultured Desulfobacterales bacterium | reverse complement strand
CGCGGACATGACCAAGGCCGAGAAGAAACTGGGATACAGGCCGAAGGTGCCCATTTCAGAGGGGCTCCAGAGGGAATATGAGTGGATTAAAGCGTTCGTTGGGTAGTTTTCGAGTCTTGAGAATCATGTTGTTTTGGTAGAAAGTGTTTTTGCCAACAAGCATGGAAGCCGAGGGGGAAGAGAGCTCGAGAATCTGAGATTTGACCGGCCTGCTCCCCGCAAGCCCCGCCCGGGAGGGCGGGGAGGCTTCACTTTGGCTTCAAGCTTTCAGCCTTCAGCTTGTAGCTTATCCGGCCGGTCCGGATCAGGAAAGGGGGGTTTAATCATGACAATCAGCCAGGAGTTGTTAGACATCTTGGCCTGTCCCAAGTGCAAAGGGGACATCTATCTGAACGAGACAAAAGACGGGCTCATCTGTGACAGGTGCAAACTCCTTTACGAAATCAAGGATGACATTCCGATCATGCTCATTGATGAAGCAAAGCCGATAGAAACTTGAGAGGGGTTGACCGGACAGCCCAAAACAAATTAGGGCTTAAGCGAGACCTTTGCACAACTCTTTCGAACGTTCATTGTGGGCTTTTTGGGGTACCCATCCGGCTGCAGTGAGCGGCCCACGAGAGTGGGCAAATCGTGAACTGTTTGAGGCCCTTAGGCCGAGTTTTCACGATTTAGCGACCAAAGCCGAAGATGGGTCAAAAAGCTCACAGAACCAAGTGAGAAGGGGTTGTGCAAAGGTCTCTAAGCAAAAACACCTTCGCAGAATTGGCGCTCAGATTTGGCTGGTCCGATTGAGTAAAACCGCAGGAATAGCCGGCTATTTCGCGGATGAGGTATCGGTCAAAGATGGCCTGAAGCCGGGATGCCAAAATGTTAAGTTGTTTTTGAGGGAGCCCTGAGATAACGCTCTTCGAGCCGGTTGAATTCACTTAACTCCTCGGCTGATAATTCAAGGGGGTCTGAGGTTTCTTCCTCTTCCGTTGGCAGCGCCTCTTGCTGCCTCGTATTCCGGTTCAACGGCCTGTCCCGGGCAATGTCTTCAGGGGACAAGTGTTGAAAATAGATCCCCGGCTCATCAAGGCCCTCCACCTGTAAGATGTCATATTTGATGAGGTAAATGTCAAGTGTCGTGGCTAGGTGATGCATGAGGTGGGAGATGGAAGCCGAAAAGTCATGAGAGAAGAGGTACATGTCTATTTCTACCTTTCCATTAGAAAGAATCTCCGTCGCCGCGACAAGATCCTTCAGCCAGACATAGTAAGACATGGCCGACATGACAAATCTTTCCGTATCCTCTGTATCATTTAACCTGGCTACGGTTAAGTGCGTTTTCCCCTGGTTGACAAATAATAAATCCGACGAACCAAACTGTGGAGAGGCAATGTTGTCACCCAAAACGAGGTCTTTGTGGGACCCGGAGTGCAGCAGAAAATTCTTGGCGGCATCCGTCAATTCCTCTTGCGGAATCGCCGTGGAAACGGCGTCATAGATTATTTTTACCATTGCCAGCTCCTTTCAGATGGGTGTGATTTGTTTTGATCAGGCTGTCTGCCAGTCGTTTGACGGACTCAGAAAGGGGTGAATCTTTAGACTCCTTGAGCAAAGGTGTCTGTGTGAGGGTGGCCTGAGAAGCATCCTGCCCGTTGGAAATGGCGCCCATGAAATGGATATTGCAAGAGAGAAATTTGTCGGCCATTTCCGATACGACCCTGCAAACCGCCTCGGCCGGAGGGGAAACGTCTTCTTCCATGATCACGAGACCGACATCCGCGCAAGACACGTCTTGGGCGATTTGCTTGATGAGTGTATATGCATTCAAGAGGTCTTCTGAATGCCCGGTGGTGGGAACCACGAAAAAAGGATTGACAGCAGCGGTCATCTTACCCGGGCCGAAGGCGTCAGGAGATACGTTCATGATGAGAAAATCGTTGGTGCTCCTTAGTCTATCCAAAATGGTCAAGAAATCCGGGGAATCAAGATCTTTTTCCCAAAAGACGGCGTTTATATTCTTGTAACCGCCAAAGAGAAAAAAGGTGTTTGGGAGTCTGGCCGTCGTCTCAATGAGTCCTACGGAAAAGTCTTGTTTTGCCAACTCGAGAGCCAGGTTGCAGGCCAGGAAGGACTTCTTATCGGAAAGCCTCTTTGAAGCAGAAAAAAGGAGGCACAAATTCTCTTGGATTGGGGCCGTGGGGACTGCGTCTTGGTGTGTTTCGGTTCGTGAAAGATCAATGGACATCGGCGTGCCTGCTTCCGCATCGGCCTGGACGGCCTGCTCTCCGACGGGCTTTTCTGCTTGATTGGACGGACTTTCGCCGGACAGGAAGAAATGAGACACTTCTTCTAATGTTCTGCCCCTTTTTTCTCTATCTTCCATTGACGCGCCAATAAACATTATATGTTGATAACAGAATTCTTGCCCCCGAAAAAATCGTCCGCTCTTTTCTTGTTGCCGGGATCAGACACCCAACGGCCGTCAACCAGGTACTTGTATTGATACAGGCCGGGGCTGAGGCGGATGGCTTTCTGCCACACGGGCCTGCCATGGGAGTGAGTCAAGTGAAGGCTCTCCGGTGTCCAGCTATTAAAATCTCCAGCGATCTGTACGCTGGCATTCTCGGGCGCCTCGATAATGAACGCCACTTCCTTTTCCACAGACGCTTTCACTTTATCCTTGGCTTCCACAAAGGTCTTCAGGGCGAAACTCTTGGCCTTCATCTTGGCTTCTTGCCTCAGGATCTCTTTCATCAACTGCTGATAATCGACGAAGGCAGCACTGTGTTTGTCGTATGTGGCTATAGGTTTTCCAGCGGCAGCAGCTTCTCTCAGGCGCGTGCATGTATTGATTCCGGTCTTGAAGCAGTTCTTGGGAAATCTGGCCCTGAGGGTCTCTACGACTCGGTTGCTGAAATTGGTCCTTCGGTCTATGTTGGTGGCCAGTATCTTGAAGGTGAGTCCGTGTCCGGCCTTGTCTTCAATGAGCTGAATGGTTTCCAGAAGCTTTGCCAAGCCGTGAACGGAAAAGGAACTGGAGTCAACCGGGATGATCGCTTCATCACATGTCATCAGCGCATTAAAGGTTAAGAGCCCCACGCTGGGAGGACAGTCGATGATGAGGTATTCGTAGTCCTCTTCAATGTCTCTGAGGCCCTCTGCAAGTCTAAATTCTCTTTCCGGGACCCCAGCCATGACTTGCTCGAAGGCGCTCAAGACCACGTTGCTGAAGATGGCATCAAGATTCTTCCTCAAAGCCTTTACGGCTTCACTGCTTGGCATTTTGCCTGACAAGACCTCATAGATGCTCTCTTCTATTTGGTCAGGCTTCACGCCAAGGGCAAGCCCTGCATGCCCTTGAGGGTCTAGGTCGATCAGAAGCACCTTCCTGCCCTTTTCTGCTAGACAACTGGCCAGGTTTACCGCCGTGGTTGTTTTGCCGCACCCGCCTTTTTGATTGACGAGAGCAATTTTCCTCATAGCGTTTTCCTCCCTTGTCATTGCGGGGCAGGAGAAAGAATCCCACATCTCCCCCCGGATGGACATTAGTTATCTAATATATTTGGGCACCTCCTCCTCGCGTATGATAACTCAAACCGTTATGCGGCCGATGTGACTGCCTACGCCGCCCGATTGGCGTCTTAAGCCCCTTGGGTTACAAGGATTGCAGTGAGCGCTCTTATTTCGCTGTTCCATGGTTGTTGTTCAGCGACAGACAGTCCCTTTTCCACAGGCACGCCGCCTCTCCACAGGAGTCTACGCGCGGGGTGCCGAAGCAGTCGATGTTGTTTTCTCTCCTTTGAATTGCCTGAATCATGTCCATCTTTTTCATCCTGAACGTGTTAATGTCCAT
>CAZCXI010000166.1:0-3854 GCA_964502635.1 uncultured Desulfobacterales bacterium | reverse complement strand
CAACTTGATTGGGATGTCTTTGTCCGCAGTGCGTCGAACGGCTCTCCCGAATCCGCGGATGAAGAACCCGACGATCTCGTCCAGGTGAGCCTCTTTGAACTCATCGACGCCTTTGAGAAGATCGTCAAGCGGGCATCTCCGGAAGATTTCTTGAATATTACCGTGGACACCATATCGGTTAAGGGCAGGATTTCTGAAATCGCAGATCTCTTGGAAAGGCGCGGCTCTATGACTTTTGAAGAGATCTTTGAAGAACAGGCGACCAAAGGCCAGATTATCGTCACCTTCCTGGCTATTCTGGAAATGGCAAAAGCCCAGGTCATACGGATTATGCAACACGTCAGCTCGGGCATCATCAGGATCTTCAATGGATAATCTAAAGGCCATTGTTGAAAGTTTGCTCTTTGCATCAGACGCCCCCCTGACCATCGACAGGATCAAGGCGATTCTGGAAATCCAGGACCGTCAGTCCGCACTCAACGCCCTCACAAGCCTGGCGCAGGAATATGAGTCCCAAAAGCGCGGCTTCTTTTTGAGTGAGGTGGCCGGTGGATACCAGCTCCGAACCCGTCCCGAGTACCGGCAATGGGTAAGGCGGATGAAGCAAACCAGACCGGCCCGCCTGAGCCGTGCAGCCATGGAAACCCTGGCCATTGTTGCCTATAAACAACCTGTTCTGCGAAGCGATGTGGAGCACCTAAGAGGCGTTGAGTCCGGAGGAACGCTGCGTACCCTTCTTGAACGGGGACTCATTCGGGTATTGGGCCGCAAGCCTTTGCCGGGCCGCCCCATGGTCTACGGGACGAGCAAGCGTTTCCTGGAAATCTTTGATCTGAAAGAGCTCAGCGAGCTGCCTACCCTGAAAGACCTGAAGGAACTCGGAGAAGCATGGCCGAACGACTCCACGTAGTCCTGGCCCGAGCCGGAGTCGCCTCCCGACGTCAAGCAGAAAGATGGATCCGAGAGGGCCGCGTTACCGTCAATGGCGAGGTGGTCCTGACGCCCGGCACGCAGGTGGTCTGGGGGCAAGACGCCATACGCGTCAACAGGCGCCTCATTCATCGGTTGGAGCCTCAGGTAACCATCGTCCTGAACAAGCCGAAACAGGTTCTCACCACATCCCGTGATCCCCGGGGCCGCCCCACGACAGCCGAACTTGTGAGAAACATCAAGCGCCGCCTCTTTCCAGTAGGACGTCTCGATTATCACACCGAAGGGCTTCTCATCCTGACAAACGACGGAGAACTGGCCCACCACCTTCAGCATCCCCGATACGGTATTCCCAAGACCTATCGGACCAAGGTCAAGGGCCTGCCCGGGGAACAGATCTTGAAACGTCTAAGATCCGGAGTGATGCTGGACGGCAGACGCACTGCCCCGGCCCAGATAAAGAAAACGGGAACCACGGGCAGAAACAGCTGGCTTGAAATCACGATCAAAGAAGGAAGAAACAGGCAGATCCGGCGTATGTGCAAGGCTGTGGGCCACCCGGTAATGAAACTGCAGCGGATTCGCTATGGTCCCCTACGCCTGGGAGACCTGAAACCCGGAACTTACCGACGGCTCACACCCGGTGAAGTTGAAAAGCTTCGAAAATACCTCACCAAAGATGCTGCGTCATCGTCCTTGACCTGCCGGCCGCCGAACAAAAAGGCTTGACTTTTGGCCCGTTGAGCCCTTATCTTTTGATCAAGTCCGTGGGCGGTTAACTCAGCGGTGAGAGTGCCATCCTCACACGGTGGAAGTCCGCGGTTCGAATCCGCGACCGCCTACCACTCACCTATAGCGACGCCCTATTTCACTTTCTTCACCTTTACCTCTTGCCGGTCCAGCCAACGGTTATACTTGAGTTCCCCAGCGTTCCGCCTGTCAGCAGATAGTGCTTGGATGAAACCAGCAGAAGGTTAAAGATCTGACCCCCAACTCTGAATCCCCAACTCTCATCGTGTCAAGCCGGTTTAACCGAAAAAGATGTTGACTTTTTGTCATTTTGGATGCAAAATATCCGCATGTGGATTGAGAGGAAATACGAAAATACAATAAAAGATCTTTTCAATCAGTTTCCGGTCGTGGTTTTGACAGGTGCACGTCAGGTTGGAAAGACGGCCTTGGTTCAAAGGGTTTTCCCCGGGTTTTCCTATGTCTCCCTTGACGTTCCAGCCCTGTCGGAACAGGCTGAGCACAGTCTCCATGATTTTCTTGCCGGCCATAGAGAACCTTTGATTATTGATGAGGTCCAATATGCGCCGTCCCTGTTTCGTCATTTGAAAGGCATTGTGGATCAAAAAAAGACGCCCGGGCGGTTTATCCTGACCGGGTCCCAGAATTTTTCACTGATGCACGGTGTTTCCGAAAGCCTGGCCGGACGCTGCGGCATTCTGAACATGCTGAACCTCTCATTCAGGGAGCTTAAGGAAACGGTTGAGACCGCTGATCCGGACGCCTATTTTTTCAAAGGCGGGTTTCCCGAGCTTTATGAAAAACCGGAGATCGAACCCCGATTCTGGTATGCAGCCTATCTTGGTACCTACCTCGAGAGGGATGTCAGAAATATTTCAAATGTTGGAAACCTGAGAGATTTTGATCGATTTCTGAGGGCAACGGCCATCCGGACCGGCCAGATTCTATCCTATTCCGAACTGGCCAGAGACGCTGGAATCGCTCCAAACACGGCAAAAAAATGGATCTCCGTGCTCCAGGCCTCAGGCCAGATCATCTTGCTCGAGCCGTATCATCGGAATCTTGGAAAACGGCTGATCAAGGCCCCAAAGCTGTATATGTGCGACACCGGGCTGGCCGCGTTTTTGATGGGTTTCGAAAAGCGGGAAGAGGTCATGCGCCATCCAGTGGCCGGGGCCTTGTGGGAGACGCACGTTGTGATGCAGGTTGTCCGGCATTATTTTTCTCAGGGCCGGCAACCGCCGCTATGGTACTGGCGGACGGTTCACGGGGCTGAAGTGGATTTGCTGATCGAAAAGGGGGGCAAATTTGTTGCCATTGAAGTCAAGGCCACAGAGGATCCTGATGAAAAGGCCCTGAAGGGAATTCAAGCATTACAGCGGTTCTATGGAGATCAGTGCCTCATTTCAGGGTACATCGCTTCGCGTACGCCTCATGCCCACCCGATATCCGAGACCGTAAAGGCGGTTTCCGGCAGCCTGATCGATCAGTACATACCCTGACCCCGGCTCTCTCTACAACCCCAATTCGTCACTTATTTCCTGCATGGCCGTAATGGCAATATCGAAAAATTCACTCAGTTGAATCCCTGTATTTTCTATTTCCGCCATGAACGCCCGATTGCAATTTCGCGCGAATGCCTTGCTCTTATACTTCTTTTTCAATGACTTTACTTTTACACTGGCAAGCTTCTTGTCAGGGGTCATCAAGGCCGAAGCAGATATCAATCCGGTTACAGTTTCTGCAGCAACGAGGACATGCTCGATGTTTCTTGTTCTCTTTTTGTTCAGTACCTTTCCTCCGCCGCATTCGCTCCCCCACGCATGAGAGCAGATGATCTCTATAGCCTCATCCGAAACACCGGCATCGCTTAAGATACCCCTGGCATAGACGCAATGACTGACCGGGTCATCCTTTGTCTGTTCAAAATCTATATCGTGGAGCAACCCCAGGATCGCCCACTGCTCTTCGTCCTGACCAAAGTGCCTGGCCAACCCCCGCATGATCACCTCAGATGCCCTGCAGTGCTTGTGGATACTGGGCTCCTTTATATATGTTTCAAACAGGGTTTTAGCCTGATCATAAGACAGGTTCGTATTTACAGGCTCAAAATGCGTATCAACCATCTTTGTATCTTTCCTTTCACCCTTATCAGACCGTACACCTTCAGAACG
>CAZCXI010000165.1:1997-3863 GCA_964502635.1 uncultured Desulfobacterales bacterium | reverse complement strand
GTCCAACGCGACAGTGTGGTTCACGTCGGAAAGGACACCTTCGACGCCGCCAGTGAGCGCATAAAACTTTGGACGAACACCAAGATCCGTATCAAAGTGCCGGCATACGACTGCGAATGGTTTAAGTTTGATCAACTGAAGCGTCAAAAGGTATGGGTGACCGTCTATTCGGCAGACAGCAACCCCGAGCGACTTAAGATCCTAAAGCCTGCTGCCTGTACGTGCGCCTGCGACCTCAACGGAGACGGTCACTGCGACAACTTGGATCTGAACATTTTTAGTGAGGCTTGGGACAGACCCGATTGCAGGGACAGCAGCGAGATGTGTGCGTGCGATCTGAATTCTGACGGCATCTGTGACGCCGTGGATTGGAACCTCTTCTACCAGGATTGGGAGCGTTCCGATTGCCGGTAAGGACTACGACAAGAGCCGACTTCTATCTTTTTGAACATGGTCGGAAAAAGTAAAACAACTCCTGAATCAGAGGAGCAGGTAGGTGGTCAAGAAAACAATCCTTGCCCTGTTTGTGTTGACAGGTTTCATCGTGGTCTCTAGCAGCCCGATCTTCGCCGGGTATATGGAGCACTACGGCATCCTGGAGTGTTTTGACTGCCACTATTTCGACGAGGAGCCTTACCCCCAGAACCCTGATGCCAACCTGGACTGGGTCCTGACAACGATTGCAACGCCCAACAGCGGGGACAAGCAGGTCGTGTACAAGAATCGTGAAGGCCAGAATTCGCTCGCCGACGGCGACGAGACCTATGATGGAGCCTGTGAGGTGTGTCACACGCAGACCGTATATCATAACAACACGGGGGATTCAACCTCCCATTTTGATGGCGGCCGCTGTACGGTCTGCCATGACCATTTCCCTGGTTCCGGCAGGGACTTCTTCTCGCCTGAGCTTCCCGGTCCCCAATCTCACGACACACACCTTCATGCCAAGAAGGGACCTGAAATTGTTGCCTGTACGGACTGTCATGACCCTGTCGATGCCACCCACTTTGCTGATGGCAAATCTCTTTCCGATACCACCGTCTGCGACCCTTGCCACAGCCCAGAAGGCGCACTTGACGGGGTCAACGACGCAGCGGTAGGGGCCAAAATAAACTGGAATGGGGGCGTTTATGAGGCTGGTGGGAACACGCTGAAGGAGGACAAACAGGCGTGGTGTGCCACGTGTCATGATGGCGGGACATCTGTTGTGGACGGGGTTGGTGCGCCCAATGTCATGGGTGACAATACGACATACGGGTACCATGTGACCGGGCACGGCAAGTCCGGCATTGACGTGCAGTGTGTGCAGTGTCACAGCCCATCCTCCCGGCATACGGACGGCAAAAAAAGAACATACAACGCTACGCAGGACAATTACGTGAAAGGATACAGGCTCGTCGCGGACATGCATATGCCGCGTTTCAACACTTCTGGTGAGGCGGATTTTCAGCTGTGTTTCTCCTGTCACGTCTATGACAGGGTGTTTGGTGAGACAACCAATTTCAGGGATGAGAGCAAGGATAAATTGTTACATTACTATCACCTATCTGATCTTTTCAAGACCATATATTCATCGGATTCCGACTGGGACGGGGAGATAGACTCTGTCACCAGTTGTCCGACATGCCACAACGTTCACGGCTCACCCTCTCCGGCCATGATCCGCCACGGAGAACTCATTAGCACCCCGGGCACTGCCGACAAGGTCCCTGCCATGGACTTCCGCTGGTACGCTGAAGACAGCGTGACTGAAACCACCATCCTCCAGGAAAGCCGTTACGGCGAACTGTTGGCAGGGGCCATAGGGGACCTGACAGCTAACCATGCCTGCTACGGTTGTCACCCGACCGGACGGATCAGCTACTA
>CAZCXI010000165.1:0-1897 GCA_964502635.1 uncultured Desulfobacterales bacterium | reverse complement strand
TTCAGCATTGCAAATGAATAGGTAAATTTTGCTTAAGTCGTAGGATTATTGCAGGCGCACAGGAGGTAACAACATGTTTTCTAGAGCCCTCAGGTCATTTCGCCGGCACGGCATGTATCTTGGTCTTGGGTTGTTCACGCTGTTATTGCTCACGGCAACAACAGGCGTGCCAAATGCCCAGGCGTATACCCACGAGCTGACAGGTGATGGATTAGGCCTGTCCCAGGGAAACAAGGGGACCCAGTTGACCGTATCCCCTTTTCTCAAGTTACGCTCGCTGGTCTACGGCAACCGGACGGGTTATCCTACCGGATGCTCCGGAACGATCTACCTCCATCAAACGGAGGGTACGGGGGTACAGACATCCTCCTGGAGACGTCAAGGTTATCCGAGGATTGATGGGTACTACACGGGGGCCTATGAGTCCTTGGTCTTTGATTTCTCCACGGCCGTGAGCGCCGCGTCAATCAAACTATGGCTGAACAGAATTCACCACCATTATGACATCTACGGATACGTCTGGGTCGATCTGTGGGTGAAACCCTCTTCGGGCTCAGCCGTTAACATCTCTAATGTCCTGAGCTACTTCCACGATACCGGCGGCGACCCGGACCAGTATCATTCTGATCCGAACCATTACACGAACGGCACCCTCTCAGGTTATTTTGATTTTTCCGAGATTCCTGATCTGAACGGCGTTGGATCCATTGAACGCATTATCGTGAGAGCCGGAAAATACGCCCACTTCCATGTCAGCGGGATCGAGTACCAACTTCATCTGGACAATGATCTCGACGGCTATCCAGCCGACGCTGACTGCAACGACAATAATCCCGATGTCAATCCCGGAGAGACTGAAACATGCAATGACGTGGATGACAACTGTGACGGAAACGTGGATGAGGGGTGCACCACCTATTACCGGGACGCCGACGGGGACGGCTATGGCGATTCGGGTGATGCCCTCACAGCGACCAGCCCGCCCAATGGCTATGTGGCCACCGGTGGCGACTGTGACGACACGGACGACGAGATTTATCCCGGCGCCACGGAACAATGTAACGGGGTGGATGATGACTGCGATACGCACACCGATGAGGACTGCACGTTGTGGTACCAGGATGCCGACGGCGACAACTATGGCGATCCCGATGACTCCTCGACCTACGAGCATGACGGCTACACCACGCAGAATAGCGGTGACTGCGACGATAACAATCCCAACATCAACCCCGGGGCTACCGAGCTCTGCAACGGCACGGATGATAACTGTGACGGAGCCGTTGATGAAGGCTGTACACTGTACTTTCGGGATGCCGATGAGGACGGCTACGGAGACCCGTTAGATTTTCAGGTCGCCACCTCGCCGCCTGCGGGCTATGTGACAAATAGCGGTGACTGCAACGACTCCGATGCAACCATCAACCCAGGGGCTACAGAAGTCTGCAATGGCAAAGATGACAATTGCGATCTGAATGTCGACGAGGGGTGCACCACCTATTACCGGGACACCGACGGGGACAGCTATGGCGATCCGAATGATTCGGTCATCGATACTTCCACGCCGGAAGGGTACGTGGCCAATTCCGATGACTGCGACGACACGGACGACACGGCCTATCCAGGCGCTGTGGAGCTATGTGACGGAAGCGATAATGACTGTGACGGAAATACTGACGAGGGCTGTCCTGTTCAGTACCGCGATGCGGACGGCGACGGCTATGGGAATCCTGCTGGTCCCACGACCACGATACCACAGTCGGGCTATGTGGGTAACGCAAGCGACTGCGATGATACCAACGGCAGCATCAACCCGGGCGCGACTGAAATATGCAACGGCGTCGATGACAACTGTGACGGCACGGTTGATGAGGGCTGCGCCACATACTACCGCGAC
>CAZCXI010000164.1:0-3867 GCA_964502635.1 uncultured Desulfobacterales bacterium | reverse complement strand
ACATGCACTAAAATTTGATTGCCGCCTGCGCGACCGGCGTTTCAAAGATCTAAAGTGTTAGCATATTGCAAATTAAGAACCCAATCAAGGGATTGAAGCTCCCGGTAGCAAGCTACAGGGAATCTTCGACCGTAAGGAACGCTGACTTTTCTTGGATACGCTCGCTAACCCCGCAGCAAGCTACGGGGAATGCGCTCGCTTTTGCGGTTCACGCAGGGAGACAATAAAGATGCATGAAGATGACGTACACGATGATGACATGGACGCAGACGAAGATGAGGAGGATCTCCAGGAGTTTCGCATCGAAGAACTGGCGCGGTCGGTTGATACAGACGAGACAGGACCGAGACGTTTGATCTTTATAGAGGAGAGGTTCATACCCAGGCTGTCAGACATCGTAGCCATTGCCAATAAGGATAACCGGCCCATCAGTATTGAAGAATGTGAGCTGGCCGAAGCGCAGATTGATTCAGCCGTCATTGATATATCCATTGATGAATCCGTTTTCAGGAAAAAGGCCCGCTTCGACAACGGGATCTTTCAGGGAAAGCTCAGCTTTTATGATGTGATCTTTGATAAGAAGGTCGATTTTGCCGGCGCTGTCTTTAGGGAAAAAGTGAGTTTTGAAGACTGTACATTTCATGACCGGGTTCATTTTGGTGGGGCCACGTTTGAAAAAGGAGCCGTCTTTACGTTCTGTGATTTTCGAGAAGAAGCCACGTTTGTCAATGGGTCATTTCAGGGCGAGGTTAATCTCAGTCAATCGACCTTCCAAAAAAGGGTCAGTTTTGAGAATGCTGCTTTTCAGGAAGCAGTTGGACTCCGTAACGTCCAGTTTGGCGAAGGCCTTGAAACGGCTGGCTCCAACCTCTCAGACATGAAAGAAGAGGCTCTGGCCCAGAAAAAGGGCACCCGGAAACACTTCCAGAAGAAGGTGAAACAAAAGAAGCCAGAGTTTAACCCGTGGCGTGAACTGGACAGGGTCTCCAAGAAAACCATGAGCCGAAGAGACATGCTCAGAGGGGTTTTCAGGTTCTTGCCGAAGAAAAAGGAGGAGTAACCACAGATGCATCCAGCCCGCAGTGTCTTGCAGCGCTCGCGTCCAGCATCCTTGGCAGGCCTCCCAGCTCTTCAGGAATAAAGCCCTGAGCCCTGCGCCACACCTCTTCATCCTCCATGCAAAAATAGACCAACACGTCCGGGGCCAGCGCTTTGATCCAGGCCACCATTTTTCGATAAAGCTCGATACGCAGGGGCTTGAAATATCGCATCTTACCGTCGAGCCCCGGGACAAACTCCCCATAGATCATCTTGGACCCGGGAAATCGCTTCTGGATGATCGGTTTTAAAGAGGGCATGAATCGAAAGGAGCCGAGACTGATCCAGACAACGTTTCTGGCGGATACGGTCTTGAAGAGTCTTCCGACCAGTCTCTCATAATCCTTTTCCCAGCCCTCATATAAGATCAACGGATCAAAATGAAAGGCCAGAGGATATCCCCATGCTTCACATCGAGCTGCGGCCCGGAGACGCGCTTTCACACTGGCCGTGTGACGCTCTTCGGTGCGCACCACGGCCGGTGGATTGAGAGACCAGGCGACAATGGTCTTCTTGTTGTGCACAAGGCCCTTGAGATTCTCTATCGCACATGTCTTGGTCTTGAGCTCCAAGACGACACGGTCCTGGCTGGCAAAACGCGGAATCAAATCCCTGGAAAGCTGTGTCCACGGCTCCCAAATAAGGCTGTCGGTAAACTCCCCGGTGCCCACCCGGTGAAATGGCGGGTTCTTAAGCAAGAGGAGATCGTCCAGTTCTTTGAACAGGGCCTCATGGTTCACGAAGTACTGGAGGACGGGGGGATGAAAGTAGGCCTGTAGGATGCAATAGGCGCAGTCCATGGTACAGTACGTGCCGATGTGAAGGATGTGGTAGCCGCAGCAAATATACGATTTGGTGCCGGGACATTTTCTTAGGAAGGGTCCCCGGTTTTGTGTGAGGAAGAGCACGCGCTTTCCCTGGGCCACTGGATCGTGTTGACGAGCCAATGTTTCATGGATCCTGGATGCGTCATGAACCACCGTGGCGCGGACAGGGCCAAGCCTCTTTCGTAGCCTTGCGACCATTGGGTGGTCTCTGATCGCCTCAGCAATGTATAGGGCGGAAATCATGGCTGGCTGGTGGGTCCCGGATGTCGTCGTGCTTTCCAAGGTGACTGGCGTGAGATATTGGTTTCCCTGGAGGTCATTGATCCTGTGTGCTTAGTGATGGATCGATCTTCAACTTCTTGATCTTGTAATTGAGCACACGAGGGCTGATTCCGAGTTGTTTCGCTGCACCCCTCTGCACCCAGTTGTTATGTTCCAAAGCCTCCAATATCAACTCTCGCTCCTGTCCCTCGATGAATTCAGGCAAGGACGATACGCCATGGTTCTGCCGGGAGTCGACTTGGGAGGCCTCATCGACAAACCCCTGGGGCGATCCCGCACAGTGGAGATCTTCCAAGGAAAGGACGTTCCCCTTAGACAACACCACTGCGGCCTCTATGCTGTTTTTTAACTCACGAATGTTTCCGGGCCACTCATACTGCATGAGTCCATTGAGCACGTCCTCCTCCAACCGCATCGGGGCTTTCCTCATCTTTCGAGAAAAAGTCCGCAGAAAATAGTCGGCCAGTAGAGGGATATCCTCCTGTCTTTCGCGCAAAGGTGGGAGTTCAATGTTCAAGACAGCCAGGCGATAATAGAGATCCAGGCGAAAGCGCCCCATTCTCACCTGCTCCTTTAGGTCAACGTTGGTCGCCGCAATGACGCGAACGTCCACATTGCGCATCAGATTTTCCCCCACCCGTTTGATCTGGCCCTGTTCCAGAACACGAAGAAGTCGAGTCTGCAAATCCAGCGGCAGGCTGCTGATCTCGTCCAGGAAGAGGGTCCCGTTATGGGCCAACTCGAACATCCCTGCCCGGGCTTCGGAGGCATTGGTAAAAGCACCTTTGGCGTGCCCGAACAGTTCGCTCTCGATTAAAGAGCTGGGAGTGGCCCCGCAATCCACAATGACAAAACGGTTGTCTTTGCGGCTCCCATTCTGGTGGATCATCTGGGCGATCAACTCTTTGCCCGTACCACTGGCTCCCTGAATCAATACAGTGGATTCACTGTCGATAATACGCTCCAAGAGCGGGCGCAAGGCGTTCATTTTGGCACTGACGCCATAGACCCCAGGGAAATATTTTTCGACGTTACACGCCTTGCCTCCGTCAACTGTCCCCTGCTCATCTAACGCCCGTTCAACTTCCTCAAGGAGTTGTTTCCCCTGAAAAGGTTTTGTCAAATACTGGAAGGCCCCCTGCTTCATCGCCTCGACCGCCTTTGGGATGGTCCCGTAAGCGGTGAGCAAGATCACGGGGATATTGCAACGCACTCTGTGCGCACGCCGGAGCAGTTCCATGCCGTCGATCTGAGGCATCCGGACATCGGTAACAACGACGTCAAAGGCCCTCTCTCTCAGGCCCTCCAGCGCCTCCAGTGGATCCCGGTAAGTCTCCACAGCATATCCGTTCGCCTCCAGTCGGGTCTGGATCACGGCTAGAATATTTGGGTCATCATCGATTACAAGGACGTTGGGCATCAGCACCTACCTCTCCATGCTTCCTCTATTCTTGATGGACTCGTAAAGGGTCCGCAAATAGACGGCACAGTAAAAAGCTCCAGATGCAAGGCGCGCAAATCTTGAGGAGTGAGGCGTACTTACGGTACGTCGCAACAACGAAAGATGAAGCGCAACGCCACAGATGGACTTTTTACGAAGCCGTCATTCTTCCTCTTGCAATTCAAGCGACTGTCTTTTCCTGTCAGTTTCCTGCTGTAT
>CAZCXI010000163.1:0-3888 GCA_964502635.1 uncultured Desulfobacterales bacterium | reverse complement strand
GGTTTAGCGAGCAAGCCCTTAGATGGGTCAAAAAACTCATACAAATAAGTGAGAAGGAGTTTTTCAAAGGTCTCTAATTTTTACCTCTTACGAGTGTGTCACTCCTCCCAAATGAGGGGAAACAAGAATATGGACATAATAATCATGATGATCAGATAGGCAACAGCGATTCTCACCTCGGGCCAGCCTGCCGGGTCCATGCCTACGGCAGCCCTTTCACATCCCTTGATGGCGGTGATCATCAGGGGAAAGAGGAGCGGGAAAGAAAGGGCGGAAAACAAGGCGCCGCGAGCACTGGCCTGGGCGATCATGGCCGCAACAATGGTGGTGCCTGCTCCCAAACCCAGCCCTGCACTGATCGTCATGGCCGCAAAAAAGCCCGGAAACGCTATCTTGTATTCCATCAACAGAATGAACGCCGGCACGATAATCAACTCCAGCGCCCCCAGGAGGGTCAGGTTAAAAAAGAGTTTTCCCAGGAACACCGCCTGGGGCCGGGCAGAGAGCCTTAATACATCCATGGTCCCGGCTTCTTCTTCTTTCACAAAGGAGCGAGACAGGCCGGACAACGCCGAGAACACCAGGATGATCCACAGCAACACGGCGTACAGGAAGGGCCTTTCAGCTTCTCCGATACGGAAGGAGCCTATGGAGAAGCTCACGGCTATCAGGGTAGTCACAGCGAACATGAGGATGGCGTTGATGGCATAGCGCGTCCTGAATTCGCTGCGAAGATCACGGAACCAGATGGCGACGGCTTCATTCAGATAGGTTGATGACTCTGTCCGCGTAATCCACCTCCCGCTTTTCATTCGATGCGATCACGGTTATTCCAGATCGGCGCTGCTCCAGAGTAATCTCCTCTACAATCTTCATCCCTTTGCTGTCAAGGTTGCATCCTGGTTCGTCCAGCAACAACAGAGGGGGCTCATGCAGGAGGGCCTGAACCAGTTTCAAGCGCTGCTTCATGCCGGAAGAATAGTTCCTGAACATCTTGTGGGCGTGTTCTGTCAAGCCGACGCGTGCCATGATATTAAGACAATGCTTACGATCGTAGGACATCCCGCGGACCCTGCAGAAAAACTCCATATTCTCAAGGGCCGTCAACTCTTCATACAGCGCCAGCGCAGGGGCCACCATGCCCAGGAATTTCCGCCTCGACGCCTTGGGTATGGGTTCATTTTCATAAGACATCTCAACCTGACCGGCCGATGGTCTCACAAGACCGGCAATGATGCGAAGCAGGGTGCTCTTGCCGGAGCCGTTCCATCCCGTAATGCCCAGAACTTCTCCCGTGCCCAACTCAAATGAGATATCTTTGAACAGCAATGTGCTGGAATAGTATTTGCACAATTTGCTGACCTTTAGCGAACACGTGCTCATCATGAAATGCCGTCTGTGCCGACCGCGGGACCTTTCAGCGCGCCCATGCAGGGGAGACAACTTTTGTCAACACCACGACCTGCGGGCGGAAGACAAAGATTTTACCCTAGGAAATTTCTTGTCATTTTGTAAATTTCCAAACCTAGCTGTCAGGACCTTTGTCAACCCTTTAATAGTCTATAATCCTTGAGTATTTTACTTGACCCCTCGAATCCTTGACCCCTTGGCCCCTCATAACCCTACCAACTCTCTTGCAGATGATCTATGATAAACAGGTTAGCAAAAAACAGTGGGGAAGTCTATGCGTGTTTCATCCTGGTGTGAGATGGAAAAGGGGCACTTTTTGCAGGACTTGAAGGTGCGTATGGAGTCTCATGCGATCGTTTATTGACGGACATGCCTGGTTGAAGGCCTTGCCTTTTGTCATCCTGGGGCTGGTGATTTATTCGAACACCTTCAAGGCCCCTTTCATTTTCGATGACCTGCAGAACATCAAAGAGAATCCCCTGTTTCAGGCAGCAGGCTCGGGCACCGTAACACGGGCGACCTTTGAGAGTTACTGCACCAACCGGCCCGTGGCGAACTTCAGCTTCTTCTTAAACTACCGCCTCCACCAGGACAGCGTAACGGGGTACCACGTCGTCAACGTCGCCGTTCACATCCTTGCGGGTATCTTTCTCTTTCTTCTGCTACGAACCACGCTGACCCTGCCTTGCGTGGGTTTTGATGAGCGCCACGGCTTCTGGATAGCGCTGTTTTCGTCGCTCCTGTGGTTTGTCAACCCCGTTCAGACGCAATCGGTCACATACATCGTGCAGAGGATGAACAGCATGGCGTCCATGTTCTATGTCTTGTCGTTGTTTTTCTACGCGAAGGGACGCCTGGTTGGGCGACCGCGGACAGGCTGGCCGTGGTTTGCAGGATCAGCGGCAGCCGGCATTCTTGCCCTGGGCACAAAAGAGATTGCCGCCACACTGCCTTTTTTTGTCTTCCTGTACGAATGGTTTTTTCTCCAGGATCTTGACCGCGCCTGGATAAAGCGGCGCCTGCCCTACTTGCTGGGAGCCGTGGTTGTTTTCGGGGTCGTGGCTCTGCTGTACCTGGGGCCGCACCCGTTGAGGTCGGTGTTTGCCGGCTACGGCAGCAGGGACTTCACCCCTTCCGAGAGGGTCCTGACCGAGTTTCGGGTGGTCATTTACTATATAGGTCTGCTGCTTTATCCCCGCCCGTCCCGGCTCAATCTGGACCACGATTTTTCCATTTCTCATTCCTTGCTTCAGCCCATGACTACACTTTTTTCTCTAGGCGCCATTATCGGACTCATCGTCCTGGCGATCCTGACTGCGAAAAAGCAGCGGTTGATATCGTTCGCTATTCTGTGGTTTTTTGGCAACCTGGCCATAGAGTCGTCGGTGGTCAATCTTGAGATCATATTTGAACACCGGACCTATCTGCCCTCCATGTTCTTCTTTGTGGTCCTGGTGGTCCTGGCGTACAGGCTGTTTCGAAAAGACCGGCTTGTCGTCTGGGTCTTGAGCGCAGCCGTTCTTGTCTTGTGTTTGTGGACGTATGAACGAAACCAGGTGTGGGGCAGCTCGATTTCGCTCTGGTCAGACTGTGCCAAAAAGTCCCCGGATAAGCTGCGGCCTCATTACAACCTGGGAACGAATCTGGCGAGGGCTTCCAGGTTGGAGGAAGCAAACCTCCAGTTCAGGCAAGCCCTTCGGGTCGCCCCGGACGATACCAAGACGCATTTCAACCTGGCCACGTCGCTGACACACCAGGGCAAACTGGAGGAGGCTGCCTTCCATTACCGGGAGGCCATCCGCACAAGGCCCCTGTTTCCTGAGGCGGAAACCGGTTTGGGCGTTGCCCTGGCCCGGCAGGGGAAGCTGGAGGAGGCCATAGCGCACTACAGGCGGGCACTGGAAGTGAAACCCGATGACGAAGTGACACAGAACAACCTCGGGCATGCCCTGGCCCGGCAGGGGAAGTTCGATGAGGCGGCGGAGCATTACAGGGCGGCGCTTCGGATCAAGCCCGGTTACACGGAGGCGCTGAGGAACATGAAGATACTTTCTGCCATACGGGATAAGTCCGCTGCATCCCCGCCCCATCATCGTGACACGGCGCCGATGGGGTCCGAAAAAGCACAGGCTTGTTTTGACGAGGGGATTGAGTTGGCCCGGCAGGGGAAACTGGACGAAGCCGTTGAACGTTTCCGGGATGGGCTCAAGATAGGGCCGGATTCGGCAGACGGACACTATGATCTTGGCGTTGCTTTGGCTCAGCAGGGAAAACTCGATGAGGCTGTTGACCATTATGAGAAAGCAGTGCGGATCAGGCCGGATTATGCAGAGGCGCACAACAACCTGGGGATTGTCCTGGCTCGGCAGGGAAAACTGGATGAGGCCATGGCCCACTTTTCCAAGGCGCTTAGTATCAGGCCGGGTTTCAAGGAGGCGGAGAAGAATCTCATGCGGGCAAAAGGGCAGGTTGGTAAGC
>CAZCXI010000162.1:0-4002 GCA_964502635.1 uncultured Desulfobacterales bacterium | reverse complement strand
TATCCTCTCCAGCCGACAGCATGCTAACTATGCGACATCATGCACACTATGCACACCATGCACAGAAGGGCATGAAAACCAGGCGCTCGCAATTATGTAATGATTAAAATAGGTTAGCTGGTTGGAAGTCTGAAAGTGTGCATGTATGGGGTTCAGGGGGTCGGAGGTTCAAATCCTCTCGCCCCGACCAATTTAGAGTAAAATCGGTGGGTTAGCGATTAGCTTTTCCGCCTTTTTTGTGCTTTTTTAGTTTTTTGTATCCTATTTGTATCCCACTCATCCCGGACCAGCAAAACCCCGTCACGTAAGTACCTGATATCACGTTCTCCATCTTCCCGCGAAAGAGAGTAATCTTCCTCCAGTATTTGCTGATTTTGATTTATATCAGCATGTTATCTTTAGTCTGTCTGAAAGCGCACATGACCCAAAGTTCAGGTGCGCTTTCAGTCAACTGCTCGGTAGCCATATTGACATAATTTCCTGTAAAAATTATAAAATCCGAAAGCCAATCGTTGGTACGTCATTCTTGAGGGGTTCCCGTGAGCGAGATATCCAAAATTGATCATGAGATTGCCACCGCAGAGTCAGAGTTGGAAAATCTCGAAGTCAAGCGGGCCGAGCTTCTTGCCAAGATATCGTCCTTAAAGGCTCAAAGGGTCCAACTGCTTATAGGGAATGCTCCGCCAGGGGAGCCTTTGGTTACCAGCCTATCATCGGGGCAAGAAAAAATTCGTCTTTTTCGGTCCCTTTTCCGAGGCCGGGAAGATGTGTTTCCCAGAAGGTTTGAAAGCAAGAAGACGGGGAAAAGCGGATACCAACCATGTTGTCGTAAAGAATGGATAAAGGGTCTCTGCCGGAAACCAAAGATCAAATGTCATGATTGCGAATCTCGCGATTTTGTCCCCGTGACAGACGAAATCATCCAAAGCCACTTTTTAGGGCGCGATGTTTCCATGAAACGGTCGAAGCGTGACTACACGATTGGTGTCTTTCCACTGCTGCAAGATGAGACTTGCTGGTTTCTCGCTGTTGACTTCGACAAAGAAGACTGGATGGATGATGTCTCTGTCTATATGGATACTTGCCGGACCTACAAAGTTCCCGCCGCGCTTGAACGTTCTCGATCGGGAAAAGGAGGGCATGTCTGGATTTTCTTCTCGGAACCCATCCCGGCTGGGCTAGCAAGACAACTCGGCGCTTTTATGTTGACCGAATCCATGGAGCAACGGCCAGATATCGGTTTTGACTCCTACGATCGTTTCTTCCCGAGTCAGGATACGATGCCCAGAGGTGGATTTGGAAATCTTATCGCATTGCCGCTTCAGAAGAAGCCAAGAGAAAAAGGAGATACTCTTTTTCTCGATGAACTTCTTACCCCCTACCCAGACCAATGGGCATTTCTTTCTTCAATAAGCCGAATGTCTCGCTCACAAGTTGAAGAAGTCGTAAAACAGGCTTCAACGCGCGGAGGAATCCTTGGTGTGCGGATGGTCGCCACGGATGAAGATGATAGCGAGCCCTGGCTCGATCCGCCGTCAAGATACAGAAAGAAGCTTCCGGTTTCAGGGCCTTTGCCAAGGCAAATCGAATTGGTACTCGGGAACCAGATATATATCGAAAAGGAAATTCTTCCGCCTGGTTTGAAGAACCGATTAATACGTCTTGCAGCGTTTCAGAATCCCGAGTTTTACAGAGCACAGGCCATGCGATTTCCGACATTTGATAAACCTCGAATCATCCATTGCTGCGAGGACTTCCCAAAGTATATCGGCCTTCCGAGAGGGTGTTTGGAAGAAGTGATATCCCTGCTGGAATCATTCGGGATCAAGACTGTTTTGAAAGATGAGCGATTTGCGGGGCGTCAGATCGATATCGGGTTCCAGGGCGTGCTTAGGTCGGAGCAGGAGAAAGCAGTGGAGGCGCTTTTGAGTCACGACACGGGAGTTTTATCTGCTTCAACCGCATTTGGCAAAACAGTGGTAGCCGCTTTTTTGATTGCCAAGAGGGGGGTGAACACTCTCGTAATGGTTCACCGACGGCAATTGCTCGATCAATGGATAGCGCGATTAAAAACGTTTCTTGACATTGAACCCAAAAAGATCGGCCAAATAGGTGGAGGGAAGCGAAAACCAACAAGAATCATTGACGTAGCAATTATTCAAAGTTTGAGTAAGAAAGGGGTCGTGGACGACATTGTTGGAGACTATGGGCATCTTATCGTGGACGAATGTCATCACGTATCCGCCAGAAGCTTTGAAATAGCGGCTCGTCAAAGCAAAGCAAAGTATGTGACAGGGCTTTCTGCTACCGTTGTTCGAAAGGATGGCCATCATCCCATTATTTTCATGAATTGTGGACCGATCAGACACAAGGTTGATGACCGAAAACAGGCAATAGAAAGGCCTTTTACGCATAGGGCAATGGTTCGAAAAACGTCCTTTCAATTACCACCTTATTTGGAAATGAAAGAGCCCCTAGCAATCCATGAATTATATGCGGCTTTGATCCGCGACGACAAACGAAACAATGTGATTGTTTATGACGTGGTCAAAGCAGTCAGAGGCGGTCGATCTCCCGTGTTGCTAACCGAACGGCGTGAGCATCTGGAAACGTTAGAGGCCCTGTTATCTTCCAAGGTTGAAAATGTACTTGTCATGAAAGGCGGTATGGGAAAAAAACAAAGGCAGGTGCTTTCAGAAAGGATGCAAGCGTTGGGAGATGAGCAGGAGCGTGTTATCCTGGCTACTGGACGGTATCTGGGGGAAGGCTTTGATGATGCGAGGCTGGACACGCTGTTTTTGACCCTTCCTGTTTCATGGAAAGGAGTTCTGGCTCAATATGCCGGCCGACTGCACCGTCTTCATGATTCAAAAAGGGACGTGATCATTTACGACTACGTAGATGTGAATGTCCCCGTAGCGGTTAGAATGTATGAAAGAAGAATGGGCGGTTACAAGGCCATTGGATATGAGATTGGTGAATAAGGATAAGATCATCGGACTATTTGGCCTTAATAATTGAAGCTCCCTGTAGCAAGCTACAGGGAATCTTCGACCGTAAGGAACGCTGACTGTTTTAGATACGCCCGCTAACCCCGCAGCAAGCTACGGGGAATGCGCTCGCTTTTTCGGTTCAAGACACTGGACTTTTTGCGTGCTAAAAGGTAACTTAAATCATGCCCGTTGTTTTCAGACATAAAGGGTATCGATTCTTTTTCTATTCGAATGAGGGAGATCCAAGGGAACCACTGCATATACACGCACGAAAAGGTGAGGCTGTGGCTAAATTCTGGCTGGTTCCTGAAGTGTGCCTCGCTGAATCATATGCGATGTCTTCCAGTGAACTGCGTGAACTAATAACCGTGATAGAAGAAAATAGAGATGCCATCGAGAGGTACTGGTATGAACACTTTGATATCTGAGCCTTTGGCCAAGAAAATTAGATTCGAGTCGGATACGATGTGGGTAGAACTTGCCGATGGGCGTCAAATGGGGGTGCCTTTAGCGTACTTCCCTCGCCTTTTGAGAGCCACCGATGCTCAGCGTAAAGAGGTCGTTATTAGTGGCGGCGGTACTGGTCTGCATTGGGATGATCTTAATGAAGACATTTCCGTTCGTGGGCTTTTGATGGGGATTGGTGATCGAACGCGCTCGGAGCAGTTTGCCCAACAGGAGGCGTCCTAATATCGTTCTACAGAATCTGAGGCTTTTCAGGCGAGCGGGGTGTTGTATTAAAAGACGGATTGTTTTCAATAGAATATATGGATAGTCAAGCGGAAATGCGCATTAGCAGGGAATCTAGCGATTTTGTATCCTATTTGTATCCTCTCCAGCCGACAGCATGCTAACTATGCGACATCATGCACACTATGCACAGCATGCACAGAAGGGTATGAAAACCAGGCGCTCGTAATTGGCACTTCAGTCACGGTCTGGGTCAGTCTCACCTGGCTCCGATTCTGTGACCAGCAGACTGTAAGGGCCTAAAGAAAGCGCGGCGTTT
>CAZCXI010000161.1:0-4102 GCA_964502635.1 uncultured Desulfobacterales bacterium | reverse complement strand
CTTACACCAAAAACCACCTGCCTCTGCCGGTGCCTTATCTGACTTCAGGAGGTCGGTTTGGCTCAGGCCCCGGGCGGCGGCCGGGGTGGCGCAGTACTGCAAGAATTGCCTTCTGGTAAATGTTTGCTGTCTGTTCCCTCCAGCCTTTCCATGCGGTTGATCTTCGTTTAACCGCGCGAACGATGAAAGGAGGATGATAACCACTGAGGACAAGGGATCATGTTGCCAGGCGAATACTTATCCAAGAAGGGAGGGATGACAAGGTTAAGAAAACGGTGGCGGACAGAAGGGAGGGTGTGACGTTTCGACATCTCAAACAAAGTCCGCAAGAGTTTAGACCTGTTTAGAACGGAAAGTCATGTAAGGAAAGGAGGAGTTCGAAAATGAAGAGAGATCCAGATCTCAGTCGAAGAAACTTTTTGAAGGGCACGGTCATGGGAGCCGGCGCCCTCACAGCAGGCGTTGCCGGGGGGCTTGTTCTACCCGGCACCGCCCATGCGAAGACGCCCCCAAGTTTCCCTTTACCGTATTGCAGGGACTCGCTCGGCAACCCGACTAGCACGCCAGCAGCGGACAACCAACCCATCCTTGACCCGGATGACGTGAGGGTCATGGGGTGGTACTATTACACGGTCGGGGGTAATGGCTGAATGCAAGGTGCTGCATCAGCTTTGATGCAGGCGTTTAAAGCTGCCTTTGCCAGTGACGACACGGATTGGGACCGCATCCAATATGGGATGTACGTTTATGGCGGAGCGGGTGTGAGCGGTTGGGGCTCCCTGTGCGGGGTTCCCAACGCGTGCATTGCGGTTTTGAATCTTATGGGGCTCCATGGCGCACTGGGAAGCTCTGTTATGGGCTGGGTTTCCGAGACGCCGATTCCCACACCGGCGCTTGCGGACTTGTACTATGACGATACTGGTTACGGGCCTAGTGACTACACGTATCCGAAGCAGCCCATCCATAATGACGACGTTTTGGCCCGTACGGTGTCTAATAGCCCCCTTTGCCATGTAGCCGTCAGCAAATTCCTCTATGTAGCAGGGATCCATCAGGGAACTGTGGGCCCAACTGGTTACGGAATTAGGCCTGATCGTTGCGCCAAGCTAGTTGGCGATGCGGCAGCCTATACGGCCGAATTGATCAATTATTACGCGCTCAACGGGAATGATAGAGACCCGTACTCGGTGTCAGCGGAAACCGCGGCCTGCCAGACCTGTCACCAGTCAAAGAGTCTAGAGCTTGGCCCCGCCATAAACGGCATAATGGACTGCAGCGAGTGCCACACGCCGGGAGCCTTTCATGTGGCCAACAAGGTCATCATTGAAGGTGTCTGGACGGAAGACGGAGCCAACAATCCCAAAGACACATTCACAGCGGGTGATACCATCGTGGCCAAGGTGAAGTTTGCTGTTTTGGGTGCTGGCATGGCCTATGTGAAGACGGTCAAGTCCAAGGTGAGAGGACCATGTGGAAAGATCATGCCATGCAAGAACGCCGGGGACCTCGGGAACGGCATCCATACCTGGGATTGGTCGGGCACTGTTCCCAGCGGCTGTGCGGGCAAGGCCAAGGTTGTGATGGAACTGAAGTCTTTTGATCAGCAAGGAGGCCTGCTCCTCAGCGACGTGAAGCAGATCCACAAGTTCACCATCGTCTAACGAACCACGCTTTGAGGTTCATTAAGGAGGGAGACGGCTGACACGGTCAAACGTCTCCCTCCGCGATCATCATCGCGGGAGATCTCAAGCGTGACGGCTCACGCCTCACAGGCCGTCATGTTGCGTCCATGTCAGGCAGGATCTGAGCTGGGCGCACGCAGGGGCATACACGCCTCCGCACAAGCAGTGTAACGAAAGACCGGACCGGAAGAAACTTACCCTTCCTTCCACTGCCGGCAGGGCAGAGCGACATCTAAAGATGAAGCTCTGCCCTTTTACGCTCTTTGCTGGTCATTGCCTCCCGTTGGCTCGTCCTTTTTTTCATGGGTTCGCGCAAGGGCCAGATACGCATCCCTGTATGCCCTCAGTTTTTCTTTAAGTCCCCAGCTCCTTTCCTGCGCAGCGCGATAATCCCCATAAGCCGCTATGTCTTCATAAAACCCCCAGCTTCTTGCCATCTTGTCCGCCTCGTCCCGCGTCGTGTCCGTTCTGCCGGCCTTGTGTCCCGCGTAAATATGGGCGAGATGGTGGGCGATTTGGCCGCGGGTCGCACTCAACGGCAGCAAGGCGGCCGCATATGGAAACGTCACGATCTGTATCCCTTCTTGGGTCTTGACGTCATGTCCCAGTGCAAAACGCTTTACTTCCGCCCCTGCATGAGGCGTGAACGTGAAAAACAGGTTCTTCATCTCGCAAAGCGCTTGGAAGACGTCTTGAGGAAGGTCGGCCAAGACAGAGCCGAATGCGTTGGCCAAGTAATCCGCTGGACCATTCGGTTCATCACGCCCAAAGTCGACATTGAAGTAGTCTGTCAGTTGATCATAGACTTCTTCTTCATCTTCCAAGTCCTCGCATATCCCAGCAATCGCTTCTTGTCTTTCAGTCTCGTCCTGGTATTGTTTGACATTTTCTTCGACCAAAAACCACCTTACCCACTCTTTCATGTACGGACCTCCTTCTCCTCTTTATCCAATCTACATTCTGCAATCTTATAACATACTAAACAACTGGCTGTTGCCCAAACAGGAATTGCCTTTGAGCGGTTCATCGAAACGTTTCTTGTTCATAAACCTTTATCAGACTCGTAAAAAGTGTTTTGCGAGAGAAAAGGGATTTGGGTAACAGCCCGACAAGACTTCACCCCAATTTCTATAGCTTCTACTTGGTTCAGATTGTTCCCTCGTGAGCCCGCCGTATGGTCTGTTTTGTTCCCGCTCCGGCGTGACCTGGCTGCCATATTTAAGGGTTGCCAAGGGCCAGGCTCGGATTGCATGAACTGTCTTTTTATTCAATGAGGTCACTCGGTTCTACCCACAAGTGGCATCTTTTTGCACACTGATGACCGGAACTACCCAATCCCTGACATAGCCATCCTGGAGAGGCGCAGCGCTGTTGATACCGTGGGTTACGTGCTTGCCGAAGAAAAGGGACTTGGAGACGAAGAAATGAGTCTGTAGACGGACGTGGCATAGCGTCCAAATGGACTAGCAGGGTCACTGATAAGATGATAACATATTGCAATAATTAAAGATATAAGAAGAGCCTCTCATTGCCCGGTTCGGGGCTAAAGGACTGATCAAGCACGGTCATTGCAGAACCAACAAGTGCAAATCGTTGCTGGATGCCTGGGGGTTGTACATCGCACCGCCACCCCGCGGTCACGCAGATGAATGGGGGTGCCCGCCGAAAGCCAATGGCGTGCGCAGTTCTTGGAAACCAGGGGGCCAAAAAGGTGTTTGCTGGTATCCAAATGAACAAGATTTTCTGTTTCAAGGTCAACACGGACGTACCGGCCCATGCAAAGTCTGGAGGGAATAGCGGTGACTTACACCAAAAACCACCTGCCGCTGCCGGTGCCTTATCTGACTTCAGGAGGTCGGTCTGGCTCAGGCCCAGGGCAGCGGCCGGGGTGGTGCAGTACTGCAAGAATTGCCTTCTGGTTGACGTTTGCTGTCTGTTCCCTCCAGAATTTATATATGGGTTTTCTTTCTCATCAGCAGGCCCAAGCAGAAAGGTTGCATCTTCCTTTTCCCGGTTACGCAGGCGGGTGATGCCGATGGATGCTTGGTTTGGGGAGTAAGGTTGTTTAGTCAACCCATGATTCGAAAGAAGGGAGGGATTTAGGAGGACGAATGGTGATGCTTGCAAGAAGGTTACATATTTCAGTGAAAAGGAGGTGATTTAGCCGGATTCCGACGGCCTAGTTGTATCTAATCTAACAAAAACCACAAACGAGGAAAAAGGAAGGAAAGGAGATGATGGAGGTGCGAAAGATTATATCGTTGTTACTCGCCATACCCCTTGTTTTTGTCGCGGGGTATGCCGCAGCGACGCTGAACGCAGACCTGGAAACGTCATATCACGGGGCGCTCGGGCATCTTCTTACACCGGATGTCACGGACCACGAGAGCGGCATGTTGGAGAAGTGGTGTGCGCTGCCG
>CAZCXI010000160.1:0-4132 GCA_964502635.1 uncultured Desulfobacterales bacterium | reverse complement strand
TAATTAAATAGCAGTTGTCTATATATTACCCTCATTGAATATTATTTTATATGTAACTTGTCAAGGGAAAAACCCATTTTTGGGTCACGGGCACAGGGTAATCCGAGCAAAAACTTGAGCTGGGCTTTGGGGAAGACCACTGACGACTGAGGAGGAATATCATCCCTTCAAGAGGCCTCTTCGGCCCCCATGGCCCGAACCAAACGAGCCCGAGCCACGTTAAACTCCGCCAGGGCCCTGGTGTAGTTGGTCCTGGCTTCGGTCAATCTGGTGTGAGCATCCAGGACTTCCGTCGCCGTGGCCACCTGTTCCAGGTAGCGCTCCTTGCTGATCCGAAAATTCTCCTCTGCTGATTCCACGCCCTTCTTGGCCACCCAGATGTTTTTCTCCGCGGTTTGCAGATTCAGGTAACTGGTCTTGACTTCCAGGCGCACGGCGTCTTTGAGCTGCTCCAGGGCCTGTCTGGCCTGGCGGAGACGAGCCCGCTTCTCGCTGGTTGCATGCCGTGTCTTGCCCCACTCGAAAAAGGTCATGGTGGCTTCGGCCATCACATCCCAATTCTCTCGATCCACGAAATCGCTGCCATCCAGACCTGGCTCATCGCCAGCCCGATAGTAGTTGCCCGAGACGGTCACCTCGGGATAATAGGCACTCTTGGCAAGGGTAATCTCCTTTTCGGCCCTGGCTACATTCCTATCTGCCTCCGACAGCTCCGGCCGCCTCTCGAGTGATACTTCCAGACAGGACTCATAGGTCCTCTCATAGGGCTGGTGGCAGAGGGTGTCCGCCACTATGATGTCCTGATCAATGGGCCGACGCAGGATGGTATTCAAGCGGGCCTTGGCCAGACTGACATCATTTTCAGCCCGGATGAGTTGCTGCTTGGCCTCGGCCAACCGAACCTCCGCGTCGAGCACGTCGATCTTGGGACTCATGCCGACCCGATAAAAATTCTCCGCCACCTCCAGCTCCGCCTGCAACTGTTCCACGGCCTGCTCGGCCACCTCTTTGAGCTTGTCTGCGGTCAAAATGGCAAAGTAGGCCACCTTGGCATCCAGGGCCACGTCGAGGCGGGTTCGGGCCAGTTGCAGCTTGGCCACGTCCATGCCCAACCGGGCCAGCTGGTAATTGGACAGGGTCGAAAGCCCTGTAAACAGCGGTTGTTCGATGGTACCCGTCAGACGGTATTGATTCCTGTCGGCAAAATCAAAACGGTTGCCGGCAATCACGGCATAGGGAACCTCACTGAGCCGACGGTAGCTGTACCTGCCCTTCAGCGACGGCAGAAAGCCGGTCCTCGCCTCCTTTTGGCGCTGTCGGGCGGCCTCGATGTCCTCCCAGGCCACTTTCATGTCCAGATTCTTGTCCAGCGCCATCTCAACGGTCTGCTGGAGCGTGAGTCGAAGCGCCCCCCCCTGCCCCTCGGCTTCCTCTGCCCCTGCCGTGGCCAGCATGACCACAGCAACGAGAAAAACCAGCGTGGCGCCACGCAACGACGCTGCCTTGAGGTGTTGACCCATCATATCCCTCCGCGGCTTCCTTTTCAGATTCTGTTTCTTATGTTGTTGTGTGAGGCCTCGTCGTGATAAAAATTGATTTTATGCCTATAGGATGTTGCCATCCCGCCTCTATATTTCCTTCAACCGCATATTTGCCGGGGATTTCTCAACCACCTCGTCCAAGGCCTCCAGGCACCCGGAGAGCCTTTCCAGTGCGTTTGACTTGCTAATGGGTATATTGTCACTGCCCTGTTGCTCCAGACGATCAATGACATATTTGATGGTCAACGAATCAATGTCGCGAGCAGGCTGGTAGGATGCCTCTGTGTCCTCGTTGTCACATATCTCGGAAACAATCTCGGACTTCACTAATTCATACAATATCTCACGAACCAAACGGATGGGGACCTCAAGTGTGTTTGCGATTTCAGTAGCGGATAACGGTTTGTTTCCTTTAGAGAAATCTTTCACCAAGAGATGGACCACCCGCAACGTGAGCAGCCTCTTAAAGCTATAGCTTACGGCCGAACAGTCCGGCTCAAACTCGTAGGTTTCCACATGCTGGTGGGCAAAAGAGAGTTCCGCCCCAAACAGGACGATCATCCAGCTGAGTTGGAGCCACACCAGGAAAAGGGGCAGTGCGGCAAAGCTGCCATAAATTGCATTATATTTGGCCACGCCGATCTGAAACGAGAGGTACGCCAACTGGAAAACCTGGTACAGGGTGCCGGCCACGATGCCGGCAAAGATCGCTGATGCAAACCGGATCTTGGTATTGGGCATGAACATATAGACAAAGGTAAAGAGGATCCAAATGACACAGTAGGGCAACAATCTCAGGGTGAAGAATATGACAGGACTGATGGCCCCTAGCAGGGCAATTTTCTGCACCACCAGTTGCACCTGGCTCTTGATCACCACGGTCACCATGCTCGACACGATAAACAGGACAGGGCAGACGAGCATGGCCGAAAGATAATCGCTGATCTTTCTTGAAAAGCTTCTTCCTTTCTTGATCCCCCAGATATGGTTAAAAGAATTTTCGATGCTTCCCAGCACTCGTATGATCGTCCAGAACAAAAGGAGGAGCCCGGCGCCGGCAATGACGCCTCCCTTGGTGCTTTCAAGGAGTGAACGGGCAAAATCCATGACCCGCACAACAACCTCCTCCTGACCTTGAAATGTCTCAAAAAGCTGTCTTTCAAGGGCCTTTTCAAACCCAAAGCCCTTGGCCAGTCCAAAGGCCATAGCCAGGACAGGGACAATAGAAAGCAAGGAATAGAAGGTCAGGGCTGAGGCCCTGAAAAGACAGTCATGCTTATCAAATCTTTGCACGGAGAGGATAATGATCCTCAACAATGCGATCCCGATGTACTTTGTCCTGGGGAGCTCCCTTGAGCGCATCCGCCAAATGTCCGTCTTAATGAATTGCATTTTCTTAGCGATCATGGCGAGGCTTTCCTCTTTTGACGATGTGAAGCCTCCCCACCCTAAAGGGCGGGGCTTCCCGGCAAGGAAGATTGCCGTTTTTGTATAGCTCCCCTTGACCCCGCCCTTCCGGACGGGGCTTGCGGGGAGCAGGCCGGTTACGCGGCTGCGTCCCGCCAAGGACGGCGGGCGTCACCGTTTTCACAAGCAGACCCATAACATATTCTGTTTGGTTGAAAAAGGACCGTTTTGAAAAGACACTCCTGTCGAACAGACGTACTTGACGCCCCCTCCGTCCACCCCGAATATTCCACATAGCGCAAGCCCGGATGGGTAAACGGCGGCTCAGTGCTGCTGTTGGGGCTGTGAAGGGACTCTGGGGGGACTGAAAGTCAGGGGAACTCCGGAGTTCAGGGGGCCTTTTTAGGAAACGAAGTAACTTGCAATACAGTCATGTATCTCCGGCAAGGCTGGAGGCTTGAGAGCCCTGGAGCCCCTCAAAGGGGCTGAAAAAACAAACTGCTCGTTGAAGAGACTAACTGCCACGCGACAATAGCAATCCATCTCCGTCAATTGGGCTTTTCACCCCCACCTACCCTCCCCCATCAAGAGGGAGAAACAAATAGCGGATCAACCATAGCCCTCTGGTGGGACTCAGCCTGACCAACATCTCCCCTCCCCTAGTGGGAGGGGTTGGGGGAGGGGCAAAGGCATACTCCCGGAAATGTCAAACTCTGGATGTAAAACTTCACCAGATCGATGACCGTCTTCTTTATCAATCCAGGCCAATTTTGTAAAATGTGTAGTTTGACCCCCGACAGTTTCCCTCTCCCAGACCACACCCGCAGCATCTATTCTTGCTTGTCTTGGCATGCTTTCACAACAGCACCCGATTGAAGATTCCCTGCAGCAAGCTGCAGGGAATCTTCGACCGTAAGGAAGTTTGCCATTTTCAGATACGCTCGCTAACGCCGCAGCAAGCTGCGGGGAATGCGCTCGCTTTCGCGGTTCAACAAGAAGTATAGCATAAAATCATAGTCGTTCCGCATCTCCCCAACACCCCCAAGATCATCAAGCCACCGGGTGCATGCAGTTAATTAATTCGCTTACATTAACAGTTGCTATGGCGGATGAAATATCAGACATGCCGTAGGGAATGACCAGGTCGCTATTGTGGAAAATCGCGCCGCAGGTATAAACGACAT
>CAZCXI010000159.1:0-4150 GCA_964502635.1 uncultured Desulfobacterales bacterium | reverse complement strand
TAAGCCTCTTGTCTACAACGCCTGGACCGTTATTCACGCACGATTTACGGGGATAACTGTCTCCTTAAACGTCTTTTAGTGCCCTGACACAGTGCGGTCCTGTTTTCGTAAGTATCGGCATCATTCAGCCTGGTTCTTGGTCGAAAGCCTGATCAAGAAGAGGCTCTAAAAGAGAGGGTATAAGCGTAAATGCAGATGTTGAGCAGAAAAGCCTGCGTGGTTTTGATGGCACTGGGGTTTTTGCTCATTGGCTCGGCAGGCCACCTTTGGGCGCTGAATGACGATTACAATCGTCCGATGCCCCGGATGGACTATGCGCCACAGGAAATCGGCATGGATGATAGAAGATACGATGAACTCTCGGAGGCAGACTGTCGAGCCTGTCACGGGCAGAGCTTGGCTAACCGACATCATGTTACTCCCATTGTATTGGAGCAGCACACCTGTTCAATAGACAGTGGTGGGTGCCATGAAGTGCTGCCCGAACCGCCGGGGGTTGTTGTCATTCAAGACTGCACCACGAGCGGCTGTCACAGTTGGGACGATGTCTATGCGTACGGCTGGCACCACAATACTGATCTCTCCGCTCCTGAAAACTGCGTTTCATGCCACAATCCAAATCTGGTGGCAGAAATCCACCCCTTTATCAGCTTTCAGGAGTATCCCCCCTCGGTGGTGACCCCCACGCCGTTTTCCTGCGAGAACTGCCACTGGGAACAAGGCGTTGTCCAAAGCGGCTGGACCGAAGGTGATCCACCCCCTCCAGAGCCTGATGCAGGGCACCCCTCCACGTATGACCATTATGATCCATGGGGTAATTTCCTGGGATATCATGAATACGGGCGCCCAATACTAGGCAACTTTGACACCCATCACATGGGCTTCAAGGGCAACGTGGCTGCCCAGTGTTGGAAGTGCCATTGCAATGATCCCTACCCGCCAATCTGGGATCCCTACAACCCGGAGCTGATCCGTTACTGCGAGATCTGCCACGACGTAGTCAGCCTGCACACCATCTTTCCTCATGTCGGGCCACCTGGTACGGGTGGCAGCATTGCAGTTTACGGTTGGGAGGCCACAGGCTTTCATGCGGGCGGCGAGGGAACTGATCCGACCGAATATGGCCCCTTTTTGCAAACCGCAATGTGTCTCTCATGCCATGGAGACGCTGTGCCGCCAGTTCCCGGAAGCCTATTTTACAAACCCACCATTCGAATCAAACCACAAGGTATTACCCCAAATGCTGCTTGTCCGACGGGACTCGTAAACCTCGAGGGAGAAAATTTTGGAGAATCGCAGGCGGAGGGCATGCGGGTCGAAATGAAAACGAAAAATGACCCGCTGTGGATTAAAATGCCTGTCTACTTATGGTCAGACGACCAAATCTTTTTTGAGGTCCCCTGCGTGCCCCCTGGAAATTACAGGGTGCGGGTTGGCGGTAGTAATCAGGTAGGATTTACGGTCATGGATTGCGGCCCATGCAACTACACAATACCTGAATGGGGTCCTTGTAATCCTGGGGCCATTACTCTGCTGAACGGCACAGGGCAGTTCGGGCCTTCACAGGATACGATTAGCGCTCCAGGCGCCACAGACGGTATCTACAGGACCATTCAGGTGACTTCAACCCAAGGTGACTATGTTTCTCTGATCTATTCCTCATGGACTAACAATGAAGTGAAATTCCGGTTCAGAGACTTTTTTCAAGATTTGGACGGGGACTTTCTGCAAGATAGAGATGAACCGACGATTTCAAGTTGTGAGGGCATGGACTTGGGAATCTGGTCTATCTATATCAAGTACATCTTCTATTCGGATGACGATTTAAGTGGGAACTATACTCAGGGTGATACAGTCTCCCAGATCGAAACTTCTATGTGGCATTACTTTGAGCTGACCGACAGCCCTTTCATTGCCAAGGTAAAACCGGTGGGTGGTATCCGGGCGGGGGAATCTTTCAGGATCATCGGCGCTAATTTTGGTAATCTGCAAACAACCAGCGAGGTCTACATTGGAAATAAAAACCAGTACAATCCCACGCGGTGCTATGGCAAGAATTGTTATGGTGGATCTCCAACGGGCGGCAAGCTCCAAACTGTAGTAAAGGAGTGGTCAGACTCCAAGCTGAAGGTAAAGGCCGGATTCAACCAGTCCAAGTGGGCCGGTAAAAAACGTTATGTCTGGGTGGTTAAAGACGGCGTGGTCAGCAATGCAAAGAAAGTAAGCATTGTTGCTCCCTAGTTGCGACCCCATGAGTTATACACGTATTTAATCATTTGAATGCACCGCGGCACGAAGGGTGAGTAGGGGTCACGTCTTTATGCGTTTCATTTGGAGCCAAATTATGGAGGGTGACGGGGGACGTCTGCGCCCGCTCGAGGAGACAGGCCACTCAAAACATAAGGCAAGCCATCTATGTTTCGCCAAAACCAAGGATCTCTGCACGAACCGTGACGGACATACAGTATACAGTCGATCAACGCATGTGTAACCATTCGGATACACGATCCAATTTTGATTTGCCCTGTTTCCAACAGACTTAATCACCATACCCAGCGATGTTTTTCTTGACACCTACGCCTAGACGGACTAGATTAAATAAATCGGTCCAAGTACCGCGTACCGCCTTCCCTTCGACCCCTCGTGATGTGAAGGAACGGGATCGAGTACGGAAATCAGGATCCCCATTTTGGAGTCCGCTTTAGTCCCATCTTTTGCCTCACAGATGCGATTCCATAGCCCTTTCCAAAGTTAACACCTGAAGAACTGTACGAAATAAGAGGAAAGGAGGATAATCGCCATGGCAGAAGGAATCGTGAAGTGGTTCAGTGACCAGAAGGGATTCGGTTTCATTGAGCGGGATGGGGAGACGGACGTGTTTGTCCATCACTCCGCCATTAGCGGGTCTGGATTTAAGACCCTTGCTGAAGGTGAGCAGGTGACCTTTGACGTAGAACAGGGTGCCAAAGGACCTTCGGCACAGAACGTTACTAGACTCTAGACTAGAGCTGTTCGATCATCATAGGCACCTTGTCATCGTGAGGCGAGGTGCCTATTTTGTTTGCGTAAATCTTCGCGAGGCTTGCCAAGAGGTTCATTCTTGTGACATTGTGATTGGCGGAGAAGTGAAAATGACCCGACTGTGGCGCCCTTGACAGCGAGTCTCTTCACCCTCAGCATCATGAAGGTTCACTTTTCTTTTTTCTCTTCTGGCTGTCCCCCGGAGAAATGGAGACGGCAAAGGTAGTCGAACAATGAAGGGGGGTTGCATATGGCAAAAAAGTCGGGGCCCACGCCTCAGAAACGTCACAAGGAAATGAAGCGGCTGGACAAGCGAAAAGCCAAAGAAGCTAGGCGGCTGGAGGCCAAGGAGCGTAGGGGGAAAAAACCACTGCGGACCAATGATGAAGATCTGGATATTGCGGGAATACGGCCCGGCCCTCAGCCTCTGCCAGAGCAGTGGAGTGATTCTGGCGATGATGATTAGGTGCCGAGGCACAAACTGTCAAATCTGGCCCGGGGTCAACTCTTAGAAACACGTTCAACGAATCACTCCCTGTGCATGGTCCAACGCCATCAGCAAGGGCAAAAGAGCTGCGTAACGGACTAAGGACTGATTTTGCATTCGTTTTCGCCAGCACAGAGTAGGGATAGGGAAGGAGGCCTATATCCATGACTGATATCAAATTCAAGATCGGCCAGGAACACGAAAACAGGAAAGGCGTCTATAAAGTTCTTACCATCGATAGAGATACCATATGCATCCGATGGGAGAGTGGTGAGGAGGTCACAACCACGGCAGCCTTGCAGAATCGAATTATTGAGTGCATGCACCAAGAACTGGCACTCATAAAAGCGAAGAAAGGTGGGAAATGCAAACGACCGAAGCCCCCAGAGTATGCCAGGAGATTTGAGGGTTTGAAAGAGCGCGATTTTTCGGAAGACGTTGCAGGCGCAGCCTGGCGCTATTATGACAGCCTGGGTGGCGCGGTGGCCGTTCGCCTGAAGTCAGACAGATTTGACATGGCATCCTGGCCAAGGTGCGGGTTTTCTACGATTCACTGGGCCGATATTGATCACAGGCGTCACGATGACTTCCAGCTCCAGGCAAAGTTTTTTGCCCGAGTCGATGAAAAGTATCTCTATTTTG
>CAZCXI010000158.1:0-4168 GCA_964502635.1 uncultured Desulfobacterales bacterium | reverse complement strand
CCACATATTTGCCCATGGTGGCTGCCAGCTCCCTTCCCACCGCCTCTCTCAAATGCGCTGGCTGCAAGACCTCAGCCTGCCTACCAAACCCCAAGACCCAGCTGACCACCTCAACCAGTCCGCCCACCTCCATGGTCACAAGGCCAGGTCTCAAGTTCAACGTCCAAAGTCGAAAGTCAAGACCTCTCCTTTATTTGAATTTACTCCCACGATATTCTGACTGACGCAGATACATCATTAATCCTGCTAACAAACGGCTGATTTGCACAGCATTGCCTGAAAGGGTGTCAAACTGCTCCTTATTAATATAGCGCTGATCCAATGCCGCATATAGCTGGGCCCGAACCTCCCCGCATGACCCCTTGGCCACCGCAAGAAATTGTGAAAACTCCTTGTCCCCACCACGCTCAAAACCTTCAGCTATTTTGGATAACACTGAAACGACGGCCCGCCTGATCTGATCCCGAAGCCCGAAGTCCCGGGCAAAGGCGCCGTCAGCAGTGACTCCATACACAGCCTTCACCAGTTCTCGGGCCTTCTGCCACGCTTCAATATCTTCAAATCGTTCAAATGTCGCCATGTCGACTCAAAAAACCTACAATCTCAGACTTCAGACCTGAGACCTTGGACTTCCAAGCTGTGACGGTGAAGGGCACGGGCAGGTGAAACGTGTAGCCTTCTACAAAGCTCCAGCGGCTCTTCTGGCCGTCCTTTTCGGAATAGAGGGGAAACCCCGCCTCCTGGATGGCTGCAAGATCTCTCCAGATGGTACGGGTGTGGCAGTCTTCCTGCTGGGCGAGCTCAGCCACAGTGGCCCCATGGTTTCGGGACTCGATGGTCCGCAAAATGCGCCACTGTCTGGCTAGCTGGTCACCCCGCACATCGGCCTCCATAGGCTGGGGTTGGGCGAGAATTGTATCTTGAATTGTTTTGGGGAGTTACATTGATTCTCTATCATAAACAAACCCCAAAGTAAAGCCTGGGAACCAACAGATGGTTTCTCCTGGGTTTCCCATAACACCGAACTGTGACAGATCCGGTCACACCTGAGGGTTTTTGTCGAGAAACTCCGGGAACAGATAGACCAGGGCCTGCCAAGTCCACAATAAATATGGTCTGAGCCTTGATCAGCTGCAAACTGCAGGAAATTGGGCCAACAGATCTTCTGTTGAGATTTACGCAGAAACTGAAGTCGCGACGCAGGTCAGATTGTTGGAAGGAAGACTGGTGTCGTTGCGCGGTCGTGGTGCGGAACGAAAAAAAGCCAGTTAACTATATGATTTTACAACATACTATGGGCAGAATGATCTGAAACGGTATCAGCAAAGCTGGCTCGGTATTTTCCGAAATCATCCACCGTGCTCATGAAGTACTGCCCGCTGGCATTTTCAGTGAACGTAGCCAATCTCGGCAGGTTGCCCTGATACAAAGAGAGGCCTGAAAACAGGTTGATGGCCTGGGCAAGGGTCGCGTCTTCCGAATAGGTGAGATCTGCCCGGTTCTGCGAAAGCGTTCCGCTGAAAGGTCCTGTATTGGCCAACTCATCCCAGTAACCCGACCAATCGTTGCTTTCCCTTGTGCCGCTGTAGGCAGTCTCGAAAAACGGGTCCCACATTCTGTGACATGACTCACAGTGTACCCCATCAAACTGTGTATCTCCATGGCACCAGAGACAAACAGAGGGGCCGTAGAAGGGAATGCCCTGATCGGGCTGTGTGCCCGGCATCCGCACAAGAGGGTCCTCTTCAACGGGTAAGGGGGTCCAGGACAGCCCGCGACAAAGATTTCAGATGTAGATGACAGCGTTCTTTGAGTGAGTCAGATCACAAATCGATCAGCAGAGATCACAAATCTAAGTTAATTCACCAGAGTCGCTATATGTAGAGAAACAAACAAAGGCAGAGCCAACCTTGACCCTGGCCTTGTTCTTTGACAATTGGAAAGATAGTTCCGTTGCCGACCTTGCTTTTTGTATGCAGGGAATTGAAAGCAGCTATACTATAGGCTTTTGAGTTCTTTAAGCTTCGCTCGTGCCTTGGATTCAGCTTGGCTCAAAGGATAATTATCGATCACTCTTTTCAAAAAGATGCGCGCATTGCTCGGATCGTCCAAAGCAATGTATGTATAACCGATCTTGAGTAAGGCGTCCGGGGTTTTGTTCTCCTCAGTATAATGAGTTACAACCTCCTTGAAGGCAAGAATCGCGTTGGCATAATTTCTCATGTCATAGTAGATCTCTCCAATCCAGTACTGGGCGTTGTCAGCAAGGTGATGTTGAGGATAGCGCTCAAGAAATTCCTTAAACAGGGTCAATGCCTCATCATAGCGCTGTTCTTCATACACGGCATAGGCTTTCTCATATTCCCGCTGAGGGACCTGCTTGGTAGATACGGCAGCCCTTTTTGCTTCTACCTCAGGGGTTGGCGCCGCGTCAGCCATTGCCTTTCTTGTTGCTAGGAAATAGCCTACGAGAATGGAATCCGATGCCTTTTTCATCATAACGTCAAGCGATTCGGCACTCTCTGTCTCTGGTAGGCTGCTTCCCGGCGTCTTGTGTTCCTCGCCGGTGCCACCTGCACCACCTTTCGGCTCTGGTTTTGGCGGTGGGAAAAAGAGCCAAAGCACGGTCACTATTATGGCAGCCGTTATCAGCCCTCCAATGGACAAGAGGAGTGCCTCTCTCCGGGGATTAACCCACCAGTCTCTTATTATAGGCCAACGGCTGAAAGAACGACCCATCTTGCTAGTCCTCTCTTTGCGGTCAGGATATCCAGTTGAGGAGGGTATAGCTCGAAGCTGCAAAGATACAACCATAAGCAAGACCTATAGTCACTATCAGCCAGATGTCTTCCGTTTTATCTTTTCTCATAACAGACACCAATTGTATCAAGTACCATACCAGATTATACGATTCGGCCCTTTTCCAATAGTGTCAGTTACTTAATGCAAGCTTTAGCCATTCATTGACCAATGAAACAAGAATTCTATTTCCAACTTTCTCTGTAAGTAATTACCCATTTGGGGAAATAGATACCATCCGAGAAACTCGGAACTGGCTTCACCACAACAGAAAGGAGGAATGCTTGGATGGGAGTTGACGGAGCGAAACGTAAGGCACAAGATGTTGTGGCGCAGCTGAATTAGGCGGGATAAGTTTCTTGCCAAATATGACGCTGATCCACCAGACACATTTTTCATAGACTAACCGTTATCCAATATTTGAACTCTGGCCCGAGGTCGCTTGTTGACCAGAATCATTCCCAGACTCACTAAAGTCAAAGCCAGGACAAGGTTCAGAGTCATCAGCTCTCCCAAGATCAGAATTCCGCTTAGAAATACCCCAAAGACCGGGGTGAAAAAGGAAAAGGCGTGGAGCAAACTCACAGGGTGCCGGTGGATGAGCTCAAACCAGACCAGATAGCTAATGAAGGCTACAACAATACACTGATAGAATACTGAGAAGCCTGTCACAAAGGAAAATCCTGACAAAATGGGATCCTCCAGCGTGAGACTTAAAAGGAGCAGCAAAGGCGCGGAAAAGAACACTTGGTAGAAAAGAGTCTGCAAGGGCACGGTCCGGTGGGCCAGGTATTTCTTCAGGTAGACCGTCGTAGCCGCCCACAAGGCACCTGCTGCCAAGGCCATCAGATCGCCCGGCAAAGCGCTGATGGAAAAAGAAGCCAGGTCTCTTATAAACAGGGAAACTACGCCGGCAAAAGCTAAGACAAGTCCCGTGGCCTTCCAAGCATTAAGCCGGTCCCCTTCAAGGAAAACATGGGCGCCTAAAGCTGCAAAGAAGGGGGCGGTGTAAACGAGGACATACGTCCGGGAGGCGAGGGTGTATTGGAGTCCGACATAGATGAAGCCAAACTCGGAGCCAAAAAACATTCCAACTACAATTCCGTGAAGAACCACAATTCTGGAGGGGAAAATAGGAATCCCCTTGGCCTTCATCCAAACATAAAGGCATGCGCTGGCCACTAGAGATCGCAGGCCAGCCATGAACAAGGGAGCCAGTTCGCGGGCTCCGAGTTTGATGATCGCCATGTTTGCCGCCCAAATCAGGGCGAGGATGAGGAGGGTGGCTATGGGCTGCCATCGTAGTTGAGCTTGATACATGGGGTTGTCATGATCTGATCATAATCAGCATCATCTTGAACTTCTTGAT
>CAZCXI010000157.1:0-4215 GCA_964502635.1 uncultured Desulfobacterales bacterium | reverse complement strand
TAGCTATGTACTCGTTAATGCCTTTGGAACCAGCGGCACCATAGCCGTATTGCTATTGACAGGATTCGTGCTGAGCTGTCTGTTACGAATGCGGGGCAGGCTGCCGTCAGGAGACACGGAGTCATGCGCGCGCCTGGACTCCTGAAAATGTAAGATTGCACCTTTGCGAGCCATCAGGCTTTTGTTATGTACGTCACATAGCTTGCCCGATAAATGTCGGTGAGCGTCAGAAACGCGGTGATAACCAGGGGGCCATAGATGATTCCCAAGATCCCGAAAACCTTTAACCCTCCCAGAATGGAAAGAAAGACCAAGAGCGTGTGCATTCTAACCTTGTTTCCCACCAGTTTGGGCTTGACCACATATTCTACGATAGAGGAAACGAGCAAATAAAAAAGGATAAAGAAGATACCCGCGGCTATCCGACCCTTCAAGAAAAGATAGACAGCAGCGGGCACAAACACAACGGCAATGCCCACGATGGGGAAAAAAGCCAGAATGGCCATGATAAAGCCCCAAAGGAAGGGTGAACCCAGGCCGAAGATGGCAAACACAACGCCACCGAGCAATCCTTGAATCAGCCCGGAGATGCCGTTTACGACGAGAACGACTGATGCCATGGCATGGAACTTACCCATGAGTTTTCTGTCTTGATCGTCAGGAAGCGGGGAGAGTTCCACAAGGAAAGCAATGAGTTTCTTGCCGTCGATGAGCAAGAAGAAGATAACCAAGAGCATCAGGGCAAAGTTAACGACAAACTTCAACACGTTGGAAGCAGCAGCGCTCACTTGCTCGTACAGGAAAAGTCCAACAGACCCACCAAGTTCAGACAACCCCCTGTTGAGGTGCTCAGCCCCCAGTTTGATGTCGTAACTTGCGAGAAAGGTCTGGATCCTTTCCATAATCCGGCTGTTCTGGAAAAGTTGCTTAAGGTCTTGACTTATGGCAGCGTCGGTGCCCATGACATACAGGCCATAAGCCTCCTTGGAAAGGGCCCCTACCAGAAACACCAGCGGTACAAATACCACCATGAATATGATCATGCACGTGATCAGAGAAGACATCGCCGGTCGCATCTTCTTGGCAAAAAAGCCATAGATGGGATAGAAAATTCCTGTCAACACAAAGGCAAGGATCAAAATGGACACAAAAGGCCACAGGAGTTTGCCCACAAAGAAAATAGTAATCAGAAATATGACAAGAAAGTACTTGAATATCATCTGGGTGGAAGCTTCTTCAGGCCCTTTATAATCCCGGTCCTTGTCCATGCTGGACTCGCTCCTTGTTTTTTTGAGCAGTCAATAACATAACACGCTTCCTATTTCGGTCCCCTTCTATCCAAGCCCCATGCCAAAAGACTGGTGATAAGCATAGCTAAGATTCCTGCAAGGGCTATGTCGTGCTGAGGCGCCTTGTCCTTCGTCAAGCTGAGCGTGGGAACAAATATCAATATCCAGCACGCTATATGCCAAGGCTTCACAAGACCGGCGACAAATTTGCCGACGAGCCTTTCCCAATGCCCGTCCATCGTCTTTCTTTGGATCTGCCGAATCATCTCTTTTGCTTCAAGATCTGTATAAAGCGAATATCCCTTGTCTTCCTCATAACGGTGATCATGGTTCTCGGTTTTTTGCACGGACCCGTCTGCCGACCAGTACATCCACTTGCCATCCTTTTTACCCATGACCCATTTGCTTTCGAGCGCCTTTTGTCCGTTCCCGTGCCAGTCTATCCATCTACCGTGCATTTTACCCTGGAAAAACTCCCCTTCGCTGATCTTTTTCCCGTCTTCCGCCCACTTGATCCAGGCCCCTGTTTTGTTCCCCTTGATGTATTCTCCTTCCAATTGTTTCTGTCCGTCAAGATACCAAAACACCCATTTTCCATGGCGCTTTTCCTCAAGCAAAGGACCCTCGGCATACTTGGCCTTTGCCCGCCAGAAATACAGCCCCCTGGGCCAGTATAATGTGATTCTCTCAGGGTTTAGCATGGGTCGTCCCGTGTGATCGGCAGTCACTCTCTTCCCGCTATGCGGGAGGAGAGGCACTAACCTAAGGAGCGGTTCGTTAATCTCTGACACATCAGGTTTATTCCGTCAAAGGCGGATTGCATTTTTTGTTTGGCCAGGTCGGCCGGACAAAATGTCTGCGTTAGTCTGTGTGTGTCTGCGGTTAATTTGTCCAAAAACTGCAGCTCCAACAAGTTTTCTCATACGGCAAGAAATATTCTGCCACAAAAAACACGAATTTCATGCCTAACGGACTAAAAGTCTAATTCAATCTCTCGGACATTGCCCATGGCCACATTCCCCAAAGCTCTGTACCTGGGCGGGATGGTTTTGGTCGGTGTCCATGCCTGACGGTTGGGATCAAACACAAAGTACCATACTGCAGTATACCTGAATATGGGATTGCCTGGTATACCATAGCGAACCGCCAACTTCATGTAGCAGGGGCCCTTTTGGGCGACTTCTTCAGAAGGATCTGGAATGCCAGGAAGTTGCAACCTGACAGGGTGCCCGGTCGCCTCCACCTGCTGGTGGATCGCAGGCATATTGCCCAACAAAGCCACCTGGCCACCCCAATACCAGAAGCCGTCCACCTTGTAAATGAGGGCGCCCACGCCTCCCTGGTTCTTGACATCAATACCCGCCCGGCCAGGCACCATGACAAGGACAGGCCGAACAACCCAGAAATACCCCAGAAAACTCAGGACAAGGAGTAGAATGCACCCACCCACCATCACCTGCTTCCTGCTGAGCCACTGTTGTTTTCCTTTTAAGTCCCCTGTATCTTTACTCATGATCGGCTCTTTCCCCGCAAGCCCCGTGGCGCTTCGTAGCCACCAGAATGTAGAGCCTTGCCTCGTCAATAAACCTCTGAATCTCAAACCCATGGGGCTCAAGCAACCTTTCAGCCTCCGGTTGTTCTGGGAAGTCATCCAGAGGAAAAGGCGATTTTTCCTTCAACGAATCAATAAAGGATTTTCCCATAGGATGGCTGATGACCAGGCGCCCTCCGGCCTTCATCATCCGGGCGATATTGGCGAAGCTGCTCTGTTTATCCACAATATTCGGATAGCAGGCGTTCATGAATACCCCGTCCAAGCTGTCTGCCTGCAGAGTCAGGTCACGGAGGTCTGCAGCAATGGCATGGGCATACGGATAATGTTCTTTTAGGCGCGCCAGCATGACTTCAGAAAGATCACAGGCAAAGATGATCTCCGGTTCATAGACTCGAATCAAGGGGATGAGTATCCCCGTGCCTGAACCCACATCCAGAACGCGGTCCCCCTTGTTGATCTCGGCCGAGGCAACAATTTGCTCCAAGCGCTCGGGGACCCCCTCTGGTAAAGGGGGATCAAAGACATTGACAAGGCCGCCGAAAAATCCGCGCTGGGCTTCGTTGATCCTGTTGATCTCTTCTTCGGTCAGGTCTTTGCCAAAAATCATGGTCGAGGCAACTCCAACTCGCCAAGAAGAATCGTGGCGAGCTCAGCCATGCGTTACCGCACCTGGAAATAGATGAGCAGGTGTTTATCAAATACTATCCGGTAAGTCCAAGAAATTCTGGAGCAAAGCCTCGAAAAGTCAGGATGGATGGGGAGCTCCAAATAAAGGAAACAGCAAGCATGGTGCGTGTTAGGGTCGACCACAGGGAGCCTTGAGGAGGAGGAGGTGGGGCTGGCAAAGTTGAAGTCATCCAGAATAACGTTTAAAGGGATTTCTTATTGTTACACCGCTGATAACCTGACCATCTTGCAGATCTTCCGATATGAGAACTGCGGCACCGCCTGTGACCACAAAATACGGGGTGAAAAAGGCGGAGCCCTTCAAAGGCCCCGCCTTTTGTATAAGAGACCAACGGAAACCAACTAAAGGGCTCTCATGAAATTCACCATGTCCCGCTTTTCTTGGTCTGTCAGCTTGAGTTCCTGCACTAGGTTGAAGAACTCCACAGTGTCCTCCAAAGTCAACAACCGACGGTCGTGGAGGTAGGGAGGAGAATCCTTGATCCCTCGGAGGGGGAAAGTCTTAATAGGCCCATCAACCGCAGCCATCCGCCCGTTCACCATGCGTGGCTTGAAAAAGCGTTCCGTTTTCAGGTTGTGCATGAGATTATCGGTATAATAGGGAGCAGGATGACATGCGGAACATTTAGTTTTGCCAAAAAATAGCTCCTCGCCTCTCATCTCAGACTCGCTAGCCTTCTTTTT
>CAZCXI010000156.1:0-4300 GCA_964502635.1 uncultured Desulfobacterales bacterium | reverse complement strand
TAAACGCCGGGTTTTGCACGGTGGAATCTTCGGTGCCATCGTTATCAAAATCCCAGGACCAGGTGTCGATGTCGCCTACTGAGGCATCCGTGAAGGTCACCGCCAAAGCGGCAGGGCCGCTCAGCGGGGTGGCTGAGAAGTCGGACACAGCTGCCGAGTAGACCGTGATGTAGTCGGTCTTGGTGTTGGTATCCGAACCACCGAGGCCTGAAGCAGTCAGGCTGACGGTGTAAACGCCCGGGGTATTGTATGTAAACGCCGGGTTTTGCACGGTGGAGTCCTCGGTGCCGTCGTTATCAAAATCCCAGGACCAGGTGTCGATATCGCCCGTGGAGGCATCGGTAAAAGTGACGGCCAGCGGATGAGGGCCACTCAAAGGCGTTCCAGAGAACTCAGCCGCAGCCGGTGTATAGACGGTGATGTAGTCCGTTTTTGTATTGGTATCCGAACCGCCCAGGCCCGAGACCGTCAGGCTCACCGTGTAGACGCCCGGATTATTATAGGTATAATTGGGGTTCTGTTGTGTTGAATCCTCAGTACCGTCGTTATCGAAATCCCAGGACCAGGTGTCGATGTCTCCGCCAGAGGCATCCGTAAAAGTGACAGACAAGGTTCCAATACCGCTTGTAGGCGTTCCCAAAAAATCAGCCGACGCGGGATCGTAGATTGTGACATAATCCGTCCGGGTGCTGACATCGGAACCGCCCAGCCCGGACGCTGTCAAGGTCACCGTGTAAACTCCTGCCGTCGTATAAGTGTGGACGGGGTTCTTTGCGGTAGAATCTTCTGTGCCGTCATTGTCGAAATCCCAGGACCAGGTGTCCACATCCCCTGTGGTTGCATCGGTAAAAGTGACGAGTTGGGGCGCGATACCCGTCAGCGGAGAACCGGCAAAAAGGGCCGAGACAGGTTCGTAAGCAGATATGTAGTTCGTTTTAGTGGTGCTGCCCCCACCGCCAGGACCGGATACGGCCAGTCGAACAGAGTAAGATCCTGGTACGGTGTAGGTATAGCTCGGATTTTGCACCGTAGAGTCTTCTGTGCCGTCGTTATCGAAATCCCATGACCAGCTGGTGATCGTTCCGGTAGAGGCGTCCGTAAAGGTGACTGCCACCGGGGCAATGCCGCTGGTGGGCGTGGCGGTGAAGTCGGGGGTAACAGGCCCGTATGCCTCGATGTAGTCTGTGCGCACGAGTGTATCGGAACCGCCCAGACCAGAGGCTGTTAAGCTTACAGAGTAAACACCTTGTGACGTGTAGGTGTAGCTCGGATTTTGTACCGTCGAATCTTCTGTACCGTCGTTATCGAAATCCCAGGACCAGGCATCCACATCGCCGGTTGAGGTGTTGGTGAAGGTGACCGTCAGTGGTCTGAGACCGCTTAAGGGCGTAGCGTTAAAGCCGGCCACTGCCGGGGTATATGCTGTAATATAGTTGTTCCGCGTAAAAGTGTCAGAACCTCCAAGCCCTGAGACAGACAGGCTCACCGTGTACACGCCCGGGGTGTTATAGGTAAATGCCGGGTTTTGTACTGTGGAATCTTCGGTGCCGTCATTATCGAAATCCCAGGACCAGATGTCGATGTCGCCCGTGGAGGTGTCGGTAAAGGTCACGGCCAACGGGGCAATTCCCGAAAGCGGTGTTGCCGTAAAACCGCCAGAGGCAGGGGTGTACACCGTAATGTAGTCCGTTTTTGTAATGGCGCCTGAGCCTCCGGAACCATCGACAGATAATGTTACCGTGTATGTCCCAGGCGCATTGTATACGTGCGTGGGATTTTGCACGGTGGAATCTTCGGTGCCGTCATTGTCAAAATCCCATGACCAGTTATCCACGTCCCCTGTGGAAAGATCTGTAAAAGTCAGCAATAAAGGAGCGGGGCCACTGGTTGGTGTGGCAGAAAAGTCTGCCGAACTGGGGGTGTAAACGGCAATATAATCGGTCTTGGTATTGGTGTCAGAGCCTCCAAGTCCCGAGGCCGTTAAGCTCACCGTGTAGACGCCCGGAGTGTTATAGGTATAACCCGGATTCTGCATTGTTGAATCTTCGGTACCGTCGTTGTCGAAATCCCATGACCAGGCGCCCACATCACCTGTTGAGGCGTCGGTGAAGGTCACCGCCAGCATCCCGATACCGGAAGTCGGTGTTCCGGAATAATCAGCAACAGCCGGCGTATAGACCGTGATGTAGTCCGTTTTCGTGTTGGTGTCGGAGCCGCCCAGGCCGGACGCGGTCAGCGCCACCGTGTACGTCCCTGGTGTGTTATAGGTATAAGAAGGGTTCTGTACGGTGGAATCCTCCGTACCGTCATTGTCGAAATCCCACGACCATGTGTCCACGTCGCCCGTTGACGCGTCTGTGAAGGTGACCGCCAGGGATGCAGGGCCGCTGGTCGGTGTCCCGGAAAAATCTGCTGACGCCTGCTCATAAGCGGTTATGTAATTTGATTTAGTCGTACTTCCGCTACCGCCTGGGCCGGAGACATACAACCGTACCGAATAACTACCTGGGGTGTTATAGGTATAATTGGGATTCTGAACGGTGGAATCTTCCGTACCGTCGTTATCAAAATCCCATGACCAGCTATTGACGGTACCTGTGGATGTGTCCGTAAAGGCGACCGCCAATGGCGCCGTGCCGCTCGTGGGCGTGGCCGAAAAACCAGGCACCACAGATCCATAGGCGTCAATGTAGTCGGTCCGCGTCTGAGTGTCAGATCCCCCAAGCCCAGAAACAGTGAGGCTCACGGTGTAGAGCCCCGGGGTATTAAAGGTATAATTGGGACTTTGCACGGTAGAGTCTTCGGTGCCATCATTATCGAAATCCCAGGACCAGGTATCCACATCGCCTGTGGAGGCATCTGTGAATAAGACCGCCAGAGGGGCCGTCCCACTCAATGGGGTGGCAGAAAAACTCGCACCAGCGGGAACGTAGACGCTAATGTAATCTGCTCTTGTAAGCGTATCAGAGCCTCCCAAACCGGAAACGGTCAGGCTTACGGAATAGGTGCCCGGTGTGTTGTAGGTGTAAGACGGGTTCTGTACCGTGGCGTCTTCTGTCCCGTCGTTATCGAAATCCCAGGACCAGGTGTCGATATCGCCTGTGGAGGCATCTGTGAAGGTAAGAGCCAGAGAACCGATGCCGCTGGTGGGGCTAGCGGAAAAATCACAGGAAGCAGGATTGTATACGGTGATATAATCGGTCTTAGTGACCGAATCGGGGCCACCAGGTCCAGAAACAGATAATGTCACCGAGTAGTTACCCGGGGTGTTATAGGTGTAGGCAGGATTTTGTAAAGAGGAGTCCTCAGTACCGTCGTTATCAAAATCCCAGGACCAGGTGTCGATGTCTCCCGATGACAGATCAACAAACGCAACCCCCAACGGAGAGGGCCCACTGGTTGGCGTTCCCGAGAAATCCGTGCCGGATGGATTGAATACGGTAATATAGCTGGTTTTCGTTATAGCATCTGCACCGCCTTGTCCAGAAACCGACAGGTGCACAGAGTAACTACCAGGTGTGCTGTAGGTATAGGAAGGATTCTGCAGTGTTGAGTCTTCAGTACCATCATTTTCAAAATCCCAGGACCAGGTATCGATGTCGCCGGCAGAGGTATCGGTAAAGTTTACTGCCAATGGCGCGGGACCACTTGCCGGTGAGCCGGAGAAATCCGCCGAAGCCGGGGTGTAGACAGTGATATGATCAAGCTTGGTAATCGTGTCTGAGCCCCCCAGTCCGGATGCTGTCAAGGCCACTGTATAAACACCTGGAGACGTGTACGTGTAGATTGGATTCTGCACCGTGGAATCTTCCGTTCCGTCGTTATCAAAATCCCACGACCAGGTGTCCACGTCGCCGGTGGAGGCATCGGTAAACGTGACGGCCAAGGTGCCGATGCCACTTCGTGGAGCGGCGGAAAAGTCAGCCGAAGCCGGCGTGTATACGGTGATGTAGTCGATTTTGGTGTTGGTATTGGAGCCGCCAAGACCGGAGGCCGTCAGGCTGACGGTGTAGACGCCTGGCGAGTTGTAGGTGTAGGTCGGGTTCTGTTCCGTAGAATCCTCGGTGCCATCATTGTCGAAGTCCCAGGACCAGGTGTCCACATCTCCCGTGGATGCGTCCGTGAAACTTACTGCCAGAGGTGCCGGACCGCTTGTTGGGGTTCCAGAGAAATCTGACGAAGAGGGGGTATATACCGTAATGTAGTCAACCTTCGTGTTTGTGTCTGAGCCGCCCAGGCCGGATGCGGTCAAAGCCACGGTGTAGACGCCTGGCGAGTTATAGGTGTAGGTCGGGTTCTG
>CAZCXI010000155.1:0-4410 GCA_964502635.1 uncultured Desulfobacterales bacterium | reverse complement strand
GATTCTTTGGCATCTATATTGCTTCAGATGCTTCTGATTTTCAGCCCCTTATCGATTGAACATGCACCTCACTCAAGATATCCTCTTACGTTTTCACCTACGGAGGACGCCGATCTTCCCAAAGGTGCGGGTTACTATCCCGGGGTCCCCGCAACAATTCGGGCCTCATGGGGAGGCCCTGATGCATTCTCTTACGACGGGCTCGGGTGCGATGAAGCGATGAACATGGACAGAAGGCAAGAGACGCGGGTTTCACTGCAGCTGCCTGTTCAGTGCAGCGGGTTTGATGATGAGACCTATCTTTCCTTCAGCCACGATATGAGCCCTAACGGTATGTCCCTGGGGACCAACGGGTCTTTCCAGGTGGGTAGCCCCTGCCGCCTGCGCTTCACATTGCCTACTCATCAGAAAGAGAGAGAAATCACCGGGCATGTGTGCTGGCACACCGGCCAGGGGGCTGGCGGCATGGTGGGCATTCAGTTTTCTGAACCCATTGATTTTTCAGTCCCCTTTCGGGCCGCGGACCAGGCCGTGCGTGGCCTTCAAGCCCACATGGATTCTTATTTGGGTTCTCTTCACCGCATACTCGGCGATGCCTCCGCATGGGTCGACTCAGAGGGAAAAATCAGCCAATGCGACGAACGCTTCGTTAAGCTGCTGGGATATTCCAAAGAAGACGTGCAGGGATATCCCTTGACCGAATTTGTCCATGTCGATGACCGGCACCGCCTGTCGAATCTTTTGATGGAAGCTCAAGAAAGTGGGCTTTCATCTTCGGAGCCAGGGTTGTTTTGTATGCAACCCAAAGATGGGCAGCCGGTATTTTGGAGGATTCGGGCAGCCGCCAAACCACCTTGGTCAACATCAGGGGAAATTTATATTGAAGACATGACTGACTCTTGTGCCCTGGAAGGCAAAAAACATGAGCTGGAACAGATTGTCAGCACGCTTCGGCGTGCCGTGACCGGCCGCGCGATCCGCCTGAATACCGATTTGCGTATTGCCGACATTTACGACGACCAAACAACCGGCACGGCCCACAAGCAGACGGCGTTTTTCAATGCCACAGATTTGCGAAAAGCTACGGGCCTGGTAGAAACCAGGATCAATGGAAGAAAACTCTGGGAGGAACTCCAGACATGCGTCACGACAGGTCAGGAATTTGAAAGTGACGACTACTACTATGAAGGTCGCCCCGGCAAGCAACCCGACCTCTTCCCCCCTGGGGCCTTCCGCACAATTATCAAGCCCATTACCGATTTAGACGATAGGGTCACCTCGCTTCTGATGGTCGTGGGGCCCGCAAAATTTGTGAGTATATATCCTGAGAAGAAGAAAGAAAACCTGTTTCACCTTGAGCATATACTCAGGGCAGCGGCCAGGGGTTTTCTCCTTAAGGATGTGGTCAAGGAGACGTGTGATCCCCTGACGTGCCTGCTGGCTCGTCTGGACCTCCTCCGGCACAAGGTCACCATGGAAAGGGAAAAATCGGAGGCACCAAAGGCCCGGGAGACAGCTTACTATCTGGGAGAAATTCAAGAGGTAGAGAAGCTTGTTGAAAATCTCTCCGAGCACTTCAGGGGGGTGCTGCAAAACACCTGTTACCTTCAACCCTTGGAGATCGCTTTCTTTGACATCAGCCAAAGCATCGCGAGAGCCATCGGCATCCTGGAGATGTGTGGAGGGCTTAACGGTTACAGCATCAGGTTTGAGTCCCCGTCAGCACCGCCCATGATGGAGGCCTGTGAACAAGAATTCGTCATGATATTTCTCATCTTTCTATTGCTGTCCAGGACCTGTCTCAAGAATGTGTGCGACCGAACGATAACGTGTGAGACCGTGACCAACAAGAAACACGTCATCGCCAAGATTTCCCACAACGGTTTTGTACACCGCCGCAAGTACTTAGACATCATCTTTCACAGTGACCCCCTTGAAACTTATTTTTTCAAGAGCGATTCCGTCTGCTGCATGGACACACTCCTGTACTATGGCAATCTGTTGTTGAAAAAAAACAAGATCAGAACAAAGATTACCAATATCCCAGGCCAGTTTAGTCTATCGCTGGTCATGCCATTCAGGGCCCGTTGAACGTGGCGGAAGAGCGCTGAATGTCGATCAGTCAGGATCGCTATGACCCATGGGGATGCCGGGCACTACGGCCGAAAGCACGCACCCGGGACGGTGGCGGATCCGGTGATTCGGGATGCGCTTTTGAAAAGCGTCGTTCAGGAAGAACTGCCATGCGCCGTGGCCTTTGATCTGGCAAATGACCTTGGTGTGACGCCCGACGCCGTTGGACGGACTGCAGATCTCATGGAGCTCCGGCTGGTCAAATGTCAGCTCGGCTTGTTCGGATACGGACCCGGGAAAGGCATTGTCTCGGCCGCGGAATCCGTAACCCTAGCCGTTGAAAAGGCGATCCGAGAGGCCCTCATGAATGACCGCTTGCCGTGCAAGCGTGCCTGGGCGGTTGCCAAAACACTGGGACTCCACAAGATGAAAATCAGTGCTGCGTGTGAGGCCCTGGGAATCAAAATCGGCCCTTGTCAACTGGGGGCGTTCTGATGCTCAGCGTGGCGTCTGCCCCTTTCAGTTGCCTTCCACATATCACCGGTTCTGCTTGTCGTCATTCATTTCCGCACGCCTCAAAGTCTTAAAAAGGGTCTCCGCGGCAAGGCGCGTCATACCCGCGACAGCGCAGAGTTCCTCAAAGGATGCGGCTTTGATCCGTTTCAGGCTTCCAAAATGCTTGAGCAGCCGTGCCTGGCGTCTTGCTCCGATTCCAGGAATGCCTTCCAGGACTGATCGGCGGTAGGTCATCATCCGGCGTTTGCGGTGGTAGGCAATCACATAACGGTGGGCTTCGTCCCGGACCCTTTGGAGAAACAGAAGCACCTCGGGATCCTTCCTGAGGCTGAGCGGATTCTTGCGCCCTGGTTTGTATATCTTGTCTTCGGTCTCACCGCGCTCCGGATCCTTCTTGGCAATGCCGATCAGGTCAAATGAACCGTAGCGCCCCAAGCTCTTGAGCACGGACACGGCCATGTTGAGTTGCCCCTTTCCGCCATCCACCACGAGAAGGTCCGGCAGCCGTTGCTTCCCATCCCCTTCCTTGTACCGTCGTATGAGCACCTCTCTGAGCATGGCATAATCGTCGGCCTCCGGCGCTCTCCTGATCCTATACTTGCGATACGCCTGCGGGGCTGGTTTGCTCTTTTCAAACACCACCATGGCGCCAACGCCTTGAGCTCCAGCCATGCTCGAAAGGTCGAAGCATTCAATACGTTCAGGGCGCTTGTTTAAGTGCAGTCGTTTTTGCACGCTGTCCAGCATCTTCTCTTCGTCAAGGTCCGCATCAAGGTTCTCCGCCAGGCCCTTTTTGGCATTCTGCGTTGCCATTTCGACCAGCCGGGCCTTCTCACCTCTTTGAGGTGTGATGATGTATGCCTTCTCACCTTTTACTTCTCCAAGCCATTCCTCAAGCAAGTCCCGATCTTCTGGTGAAAGGGGCAGCAGCACCTCCTTTGGTACAAAAGGGGCGTTTTCATAGTACTGTTTCACAAATGAAGCAACCATTTCACCGTCAGAAGCCAGAGTCTCTGGAAAGTAGAATGGCCGGTTTCCCAGCAGGAACCCGCCCCGGATAAAAAAGACCATGAGCAGGGCCGCCCTCCCCTCTCGGGCCATTCCCACCACGTCACGGTCCCTCAAATCGACCGTGGTGGCCACTTGTTTTTCCAGCGTCTTTTGAAGGGCAAACAGCCGGTCCCTGTGGGCCGCAGCTGCCTCGAAATCCTGCCGGCCTGCAGCAGCTTCCATCTGCTCTTTGACTTGTCTCGTCAGTTCGGGCATGCGTCCTTTGAGAAACAGGATAACCTCGTGAACGACGGCCGAATATTCAGCCGCGCTCACCGAGCGGCTGCACGGCCCAAGGCACAGTGCCATCTGGTAGTTCAAGCAGGGTCGCTCCCGGCGCCTGAGAGTGCGGCCCTTGCACTTGCGAAGCTTGAAGGTCCGATGTATGAATTTCAACGTCTCTCGCACCGCACCGGCCGAGGCAAAGGGGCCAAAATACAGGGCACCGTCTTTTTGAAGTTTTCTTGCAACGGTCAAGTTGGGATAGGGACTCTTGATATCAAAGCGCAGGCACGGGTAACGCTTGTCGTCTTTCAGGATTACGTTATACCGAGGGTGGTACTTTTTGATCAGATTCGATTCAAGGATGAGGGCCTCCTGTTCCGTACGGGTGAGGATGGTGTCAAGGCCTGTGATTTTTTCAGTCAGGACGCTGGTTTTCAAATCTCTATGGGCCCCCCTGTTGAAATAGGAGGAGACCCGTTTTTTCAGATCTCTTGCCTTGCCCACGTACAAAATATGCCCTCTCGCATCCTTCATGAGATAGACACC
>CAZCXI010000154.1:0-4457 GCA_964502635.1 uncultured Desulfobacterales bacterium | reverse complement strand
CGCGCTCTCGTGAGGCTACTGGTTTCGATCTTTATCGGATTGTTCTCATTGGTTGTCCCTGTCCTGTCCAGTGGACAGGCCATGGAATTACTCGGAGCGGGGGCGACCTTCCCCTACCCGCTTTATTCCAAGATGTTTTACGTGTACTGGCAGGCGACAGGTATAAAGACAAATTACCAGGCCATAGGCTCAGGTGGCGGGCAGAGACAGCTTTTGAATATGACGGTCGACTTTGGTGGTTCGGATGCCTTCATGGACGATGAGGCACTTGAAAAAGCCCCCGCAAAGATCCTTCATATTCCCATCTGTCTCGGGGCGGTGGCCATCACCTATAACCTGCCAGGGAATCCAGAGCTCAAGTTTACACCGAACTTGCTCTCTGAGATCTTTTTAGGCAACATTACACGATGGAACGACAAAAGAATCTTGAACATCAATGCTCACCCAGGACTGTCGGATAGGGACATTGTTCTGGTACATCGGTCAGAAGGAAGTGGGACCACCTTTGTGTTTACGGACTACTTGAGCAAGGTGAGTGATGATTGGGAGAAAATGGTGGGCAGGGGGAAAGCGGTGAACTGGCCCGCAGGTTTGGGATCGAAGGGCAATCCAGGCGTTGCCGGATTGATAAAATACTTTCCAGGCGCCATAGGATACGTAGAACTTGGATACGCCCTGTCGAATCAAATGCCCGTTGCCCTTCTGCAGAATAAGGCCGGAGAGTTTATAAGGCCCGGCACCACCTCTGCAAGCGTTGCAGCCAATGTTTCCATACCGGAAGACACGAGGATATCGATCACCAATACAGACGCTGAGGAGGGTTATCCCATCAGCAGTTTTACATGGATACTTGTCTTTAAAGAACAGGCTTATCGGGGAAGACCTTACGAAAAGGCAAAAGCCCTTAAAAACGTGCTTTGGTGGATGACTCACGAAGGACAAAGATATGCCAAGCCATTGCACTATGCCCCCCTGCCTGAAAGCGCCGTAAAAAAGGCTGAAAAGCTCATCAGCGCAATAACCTACGATGGCAAACCTATTAGTAGATAAGACAGACGCACTGAAGAGATACCCCGGCCAGCGGAGGGAGTCTGCCTTTCAGAAAACTATTTTTCTTTCTGCTCTGGCAGTGGTGGTCCTGCTAGGCGGGATCTTTGTAAGCCTGTTTCTATATTCCCTCCCTTCAATCAGTGCCTTTGGCCTTTCTTTCTTGTTCGGAAAGACATGGGACCCCGTTGCCAGAACGTTTGGAGCACTGCCTTTTCTTGTGGGAACACTCTTAACCTCATTTTTTGCCCTCCTCATCTCTGTGCCTTTTTCCCTCGCCATCTCCATCTTTACCGGTGAATACTTCAGAGAAGGAATCCTTTCCGCCTTTCTCAAGAACGTGACTGAACTGCTCGCTGGAATTCCTTCCATTATCTATGGATTCTGGGCTTTGTTTGTACTCGCCCCTGTTGTAAGAAATCTTCAGACGGAGATTGGCAGTTTTCCATATGGCGTGGGAATCTTTACTGCCTCATTAATTCTATCCGTGATGATCATCCCATATGCTGCCTCCATTGGCAGAGAGGTGATCGGCCTTGTGCCTTCTGATGTCAAAGAAGCTGCATACTCTCTTGGAGCCACCCGACAGGAGGTTGTAACGAAGGTCGTCTTGCCTTACGCGCGCTCAGGGATCATGGCCGGCATTCTCCTCGCCCTGGGAAGAGCCCTTGGAGAGACTATGGCTGTGACAATGGTCATCGGGAATTCCAGCTTATTGCCCCGGAGCCTGTTCAGCCCCGGGAACACCATGGCAAGCGTCATCGCCAATGAATTCACAGAAGCCACAGGCAGGCTTTACCTCTCTTCGCTCATAGAGATTGGTTTGCTGCTGTTTTTAGTGACAATGACCATAAACATCATGGGAAAATACATCATCAAACAGCTAACCGTCGAGGGATAGGTGGACAGACAAGGGACCAGCCTGAGAATTGCAAAGAACAGTGGCTTTAAGGCCATGATAATCATCGTTTCCTTTTCATCCATGATACCCCTTCTTCTCATCGTGTTCTATATTATCACCAATGGAATCTCATCCTTGAGCTGGACTTTCTTGACAGAAATTCCGACACCCGTGGGAGAAAAGGGAGGAGGGATAGCAAATGCTATGGTTGGTTCTTTCCTTTTGGTGATCATCGCCGGCATCCCGTCGATTCCTTTAGGGATAGCGGCAGGGGTATATCTTTCGGAGCATAAAAAGAGCAAGTTGGCCTATTGGGGAAGGCTTGCCACGGAAGTCCTTCAGGGGACACCTTCCATTGTCATAGGGATCATGGCCTATCTCTGGCTCGTGGTACCGATGGGTGGATTTTCCGCCCTGTCAGGTGGTATTGCTTTAGGCATCATGATGCTTCCCATGATAATACGGACCACGGAGGAGACACTCAACCTCGTCCCGGATTCTCTTAAGGAGGCCTCTCTTGCATTGGGTGTTCCGTATTATAGAACGATCCTAAGGGTCATCTTGCCCGCTGGGCTCAGCGGGATCATGACCGGTGTGCTCATCAGTGTTGCGAGGATAGCGGGTGAGACAGCCCCTTTGCTTTTCACCGCCCTTGGAAACGCTTTTATGAATTGGAACATCATGAAGCCTGTAAATTCTCTTCCAGTGCTTATTTACAATTATGCCACTAGTCCGTATCCCGAATGGCATCGGGTTGCGTGGGGTGCTTCGTGCGTTCTGGTGGTGTTTATACTAACCTTGAATTTAGTTGTCAGGATCATTACAAGACGATGGAAAGTGCAGTTCTGAAAGCCGTGGATTTATCGGCCTATTACGGGGATAACCTGGTGGTGAAGCGTGTGAACCTTTCGGTCCCCGAAGGCAAGATAACGGCTATCATGGGACCATCTGGTTGCGGGAAATCAACGCTTATCAGATGCTTTAACCGGATGCACGAATTGACCCCCGTGGCCAAAATCGATGGAAAGGTCTTTTTGAGAGACGAGGACATATACCAGATGAACCCAATCACGGTGAGGACAAGGATTGGGATGGTCTTCCAAAGGCCGAACCCTTTCCCCATGATGACTATATGGGATAATGTCATTGCCGGGTATAAGCTAAATGGGGTGAAGCTGAGCCGTTCTGAAAGCAGCGAGATAGTGGAAGCATCTTTGCAGAAAGCTGCTTTGTGGGACGAGGTGAAGGACCACTTGCGCAGGAGAGGGACATTTCTTTCGGGAGGACAACAGCAAAGACTCTGTATTGCCCGTGCCCTCGCAGTTAAACCAGACATCTTACTTTTTGATGAACCCACATCTGCCCTTGATCCGAAAGCAACAGCGCACATTGAAGAACTAATGACACAATTAAAAAAAGCAGTGACATTGGTTCTCGTAACGCACAACATCGCTCAAGCTGGAAGGGTGTCCGATTTTATAGCCTTTCTCTATGTGGGAGAACTGATAGAATTCGGGCCAAAGGGTCAACTATTAACGACTCCCAAGGATAAAAAGACAGAAGAGTTCCTGGCAGGAAAGTTTGGGTAGGAGGCAATCGATGCTAACGGCGAAATTGGATGAACTGAAGAGAAAACTGACGGAAAGCGCCTCTTTGGTTGAAAGTATGATAGACAAAAGCATAAGGGGGCTCACTCAAAAGGATGAGAAACTGCTGTTGGAGGTGATAGAACAGGATGAGCCAAGGGAGAACGACCTTGAAATAGATATAGATGAAGCTTGCATCCATGTTGTTGCTTGCTATCAACCTCAGGCAAAGGGCTTGAGGACGATCATGATGGTCTTAAAAATGAACAATGATTTTGAGAGGATGGCAGATGAAGCTGTAAATATCTCTGAAAGTGCCCTGTTTTTGATAAAGAGGCCGGCAGTCAAACCTCTAATCGACATCCCCAGAATTGCAGAGGAGGCGATAAAGATGATGAGGGACGGCTTAGCCTCCTTCATAAACGAAGATACCACGCTGGCTCACAGCGTTTGCGAAAGGGATGACCTTGTGGACGGGCTGAGGGATCAAATCCTCAGGGAGCTGATAACATTCATGGCATCAGACCCTGAAACGATCGAACGTTCCATACATTTGATCAGAATCTCCCGGAGCCTGGAACGCATCGCTGATCTTTCGACAAACATTTGTGAGGATGTCATCTACATGGCAGAAGGCAAGACCATTAAACATCAGAGATGGGAGGAGCGCAAATAGAGAAGATACCGATGCCGTACATCCGAGGTCGGACTAGGGTCTTCTGGTCGGTTGATATTCAAAATGAAACTCAGAAGAAAACCTTTCCGCCGCCAGTGTCGACAGTGGCAATATATGACTTTTTTGGGCAGAGTTGTTTCCGTGTTCAACATGAAGCTCTCACTCGTTGCTAAATTCCGTCTGGAAGTCTTACCAAATCGATGATATCACTAACAAACCGACGATGAGGCTCTATTTGCATAGACTC
>CAZCXI010000153.1:0-4463 GCA_964502635.1 uncultured Desulfobacterales bacterium | reverse complement strand
AGCCCTCAGATGGGTCAAAAACCTCATATCAAAGAGCGAGGCGAGGTTCTGCAAAGGTCTCGCAGGACACAGGCCCTCACAACGATGACATGACCCAAGGACATGAAAAGCGACAAGCAAAGAGGCCATGGACTGACTTCCATTAAGGGCATTTTGATCCCTGTGGACTGGGATGAAAACGGAAACACTCTGGCGGTGGCTGTTTTTGATCGAGACGAGGAAGATTACCTGGTTCACCTCGACGCCAAGGGCAAAGAACTGCTGGGCTTGATAAGACGAGAGGTGGAGCTTATTGGCGCGGTAAGGAAAACGACCAAAGGCCGCAAGACGATCACCGTAAAAAGCTATGCGGTGAAAATGAATAGTGACTGGTGACCAACGATCCACTCCGGATTGCAGGGATTTGCTGTACGTGTCAACCCAAGGAGACAATTATTTGAACAAGCATGGGCTCGTCATTAATGAAGGGAAGCCAGGAGGGTTTGACTTGGGCATTGTGCACCATGACAGCATTGGGCGTCGAGGCCGCAAATTGCAGTGGGTGCGGTTTGGGGAAGCAGAAAACAGTGCGCCGGAAGCGGAGACTAAAAATTTTGTTGACCGGCCTGCTCCCCGCAAGCCCCGCCCGGGAGGGCGGGGAGGCTTCACTTCAGAAGCAATTGTACGTATTAACCCCCGGTTTTTATCGTACTCTTTTTTGGGATCCAAGAAAGGAGAAATACCCAATGACTAAGGCAGAACTCATTGCACAGATGGCAGACGATGCTGGTATCTCAAAGGCCGAGGCAACGAGAGCCCTAGGCTCACTTTTTGTAGGCGTTGAAAAGGCCGTCAAAAGTGAGAACGGCAAGATAACGCTCACCGGTTTCGGCACCTTTTCAAAAGTTGTTCGAAAAGCCCGACAGGGGGTCAATCCCTCAACCGGCGAGAAGATGACCATAGAGGCCAGGAAGGTAGTGAAGTTTCAAGCCAGCAAGGCCTTGAAAGAGGCCGTGTCCTAATTTGCTGGTGTGCCCGGTCATACGCTACTTGTCGCGCGAGAACGTCATTGGTACTCACCTGCGTAGATCCGAGCCATTTCCAGGGCGTGTAACAAATTGTAATCACAAGATTTGTATCTGACGTCAATTAACGCAAGTTGGTACTAGTTGATCTGGGCGCCATTTGTGGAAGTGCCTGGAGGAGGATTTATGGAAGATGGACAAGCAGACTTATGGTTATGGCCCCCATCTGATGCTGGATTTGGATAACTGCAATCCTGTCATTCTGGATGATCTTGATGCATGCTTTTCCCTTTTGAGCAAGCTTCCGATGATGGTAGGGATGACGAAGATAACCCAACCCTATGTCTTCCGATATAGCGGACTGGTACCGGAGGATGAAGGTATTACCGGTGTGACCATCATTGCAGAGAGTCATATCTCACTGCATACTTATCCACGAAAGGGCTTTGCATTCGTCGATCTATTTTCATGCAAGCCATTTGATGTGGACGGGGCAAAGGACTATATTATCCAATTCTTCGAATCGAAGTCCCCCACAGTTCACATCCAGGAGCGCGGGACGAAATTCCCCGCATCCGTCCGACTCGTGTCGTAGAATCCACACATGGAATCTAACGTTCATTCGCATGCCTATGGTGCCGTGGCAGAGATGTACTGCCGTTACGAGACGGCCTCCATTGCTATTCTACCGATTCCCTATGATGGCACATCCACCTGGATGAAGGGTTCGGACCGGGGCCCAAAGGCGCTGCTGGATGCTTCTGCGAACATGGAATTGTACGACATCGAAACAGACTCGGAGGTGTTCAGACACGGTATCGTAACGATGGATGCGGTCTCCTGTGCGCCAGAACCAGAGGAAATGGTAACGGCTGTGTACCGAGCGGCAAAGAAGATCATTGAAGATGGCAAGTTTTTGGTTGGGATCGGTGGCGAACACTCGGTTTCCGTTGGCATAACGCGAGCTATGGCAGAAGAGTTTCAGGATCTTTGTGTACTTCAATTCGACGCTCACGCCGATACCAGAGATGAATATGAGGGCAGCCGGTATAATCACGCGTGCGTGATGTCCAGAATCGGGGAAATCTGCCCCTATGTTCAAGTAGGAATTCGTAGCATGGATATATCCGAGCGCAGGCATCTAAACCCACAGCGGGTAATTTTTGCTCATGAGATTTTGAAGGGGCCAGATGTTACCCCCAAAGTCCTCGGTGCACTGAGCAACGACGTGTACATCACAATCGATTTAGACGTCTTGGATCCGTCCGTCATGCCATCCACAGGGACGCCGGAGCCTGGCGGCCTGGGCTGGTACACACTGGTTGACCTGATAGAATCTGTGGTTAAGGAGAAAAATGTTGTGGGAATGGATGTCACAGAGCTACTCCCCAATCCTTCTAATAGAGCACCAGACTTTGCAGCTGCAAAGTTGATCTACAGAGTCTTGAGTATGATCTTCGCAAACAGAAAGGAAGACTAGTGGAGAAACGAGATCTTCTGCGTAAGCCGATTGAACATCTTGACGTTAAGACCTTTGATGCCCGACCAATCATAGAGGGCTACGCATTGATGGCCTTTCAGGCGCGCAATCTTGCGAAGGCTTCACATATCTTTAATCGCATGTTGGCAGACCAGGGGTGCAAAATCATCCTTACACTCGCGGGCTCTTTATTCAGCGCTGGATTGAAGCACATCGTCGTTGATATGATCGAATGCAACATGGTGGACGTTATTGTGTCGACAGGAGCTATTATCGTGGATCAGGATTTTTTCGAAGCCCTCGGCTTTCGCCACTACATTGGCAGCCCTGTTGTTGACGATGCAACCCTGAACAACCTCGCTATCGACCGGATCTACGACACCTATATTGACGAAGAAGAACTCAGGGTCTGCGATATGACCATAGCCCATATAGCAGACAATCTGCCGGCGCAAGCATACTCTTCCAGAGAGTTTATCTGGGCCATGGGCAAGTATCTGGAAAAAGAAGGGCTCCAAACTGAAAAGTCCGTTATCCACTCCGCCTACGAAAAAGGGGTTCCCATCTTCGTGCCGGCCTTTTCTGACTGCTCCGCCGGTTTCGGGCTCGTCTATCACCAGAAGAACCGGGACGACGGGCATGTCAAGATTGATTCTGTTAAGGACTTCCGGGAATTGACTGAAATCAAATTCGCCGTGAAAGACACCGGCATACTGGTGGTTGGCGGAGGGGTTCCGAAGAACTTCACGCAAGACATTGTGGTGGCTACAGATATTTTGGGCGAAGAGAAGCCCATGCACAAATACGCAGTTCAGCTGACAGTGGCAGACGAGCGGGACGGCGGCCTTTCCGGATCCACGCTCAAGGAAGCATGCTCCTGGGGAAAAGTGGATCTGTCATACGAACAGATGGTCTTCGGCGAAGCAACGATTACGTTCCCGTTATTGATTAGTGATGCCTATCACCGCGGAGTATGGAAAAAAAGAGGGCCTGCAAATCTTTACGGGCTGTTCAAGGATTAGATACGCCGGCACACAAACCCGGATCCGGTTTTACTAAGACCGGCCTCGGTTTTCGGAACAGAAAATTGGCTGACGTGAAAATCAACTCTGACCACATCGTGCCTATTGAGAGGAGTGTTATGGAGAGCATTTCTGCATGCTGCCAACGCCTTGAGAACGAGATCAATATACATTCCTGTTTGAGAGAAATATGGACCATAAGAGATATAAACGAGGACAAACATGAAAAGCAGGAAGCTTTATGTGGGCAATCTTGGTAGACATGTAACCTATGAAAAGCTGGAAGATCTTTTTTCCAAATACGGTGAGGTGGAGGAGGTTACGAGGCAGGCCAATAGCGACTTCGGGTTCGTTGAGATGTCTAGCCGTTCGGAAGCCGAAAGGGCAAAACAGGCATTGAACGGTTGTCTTTTTGACGGCCAAGCCGTGATAGTTGATGAGGCTCGTTCATCCAAGAAGAACAAAAGTCAAATTCCGAGAAGGCCGGGACCGGCTGGTCCTTGAACCGGTCTCCACAAAACGTCTCACTTGGAAGACTGATGGGAGGCATCTCATCAACAACAATCGGTGTGCTTGTTCAACCCGGCATCATGGGCGAAAGACGGGCTTCTGGCGTTTGACAGTCGCAGCGACGCATGGCCTCCATGGAGGGTGCTGAAAAACACAATGTCACAATTGGAGGGTAGCCATGAGTCGTTATGATGATGCCATCGATGAATGTTCCATGCTATATTCACCAGACCTGGACATGGAGGATCTGGCACTTATAGAAAGTATTATAGACACACTTGAAGAAGATCATGAGAATGAGGAACATCGGAAGTGCATTAGATGGGAAATCGAAGAAATCATCGACGAGCTCTGAAGCTGCTGTGTTGTTCTCTTTTTGTCGGTGTTTGATTGGTTTTTTCTCCGCATGACTAAGCCGATTGTTCTGATTTTTCTATTCAATTAGTT
>CAZCXI010000152.1:0-4791 GCA_964502635.1 uncultured Desulfobacterales bacterium | reverse complement strand
GAAGCTCCCGGTAGGAAGCTACAGGGAATCTTCGACCGTAAGGAACGCTGACCGGCTTGCTCCCCGCAAGTCCCGTCCTTGAGGACGGGGTCGAGGAGAGCCATAAAAAAACTGATTTTCTTCCTTACCGGGAAGCCCCGCCCTTTAGGGCGGGAGAGGCTTCACTTTTTTTGGATACGCTCGCTAACCCCGCAGTAATCTACGGGGAATGCGCTCGCTTTTGTGGTTCAGGCACGCGTGCCGCCCTGCCCTTTCCAGGCCCAGGCTGCCATGGATATCCCAGCTTCATCGCCTGGGACCGCTCAAAAAACCAATAATCCACCGTCCAGGCGGTTACGGGTTGGTCCAGCCGCTTCAGAATAAAACCTCAGCCCCTTAAGTGTGCCCGCTTGAGGAAGTCTCACAAATCAGAGGTGGCGCATAACAACATCTGCACAAGATATGATAGCACGGATTCGATCTGACAATTCAGGTGAGCGGACTTACGATGTTGTCTGACAGCCGTGTCACCGAAGGCAGGTGCCGGGAGATTGCATGGTAAACTTTGAGTGAGTAAAATCGACTTTTTGCGAGTCCATCAACTTTGATGTGATCAGAATAGGCTGTTGGTGGGCCGGGCAAATCTAACGCTTCACCTCTTCAAGAGTCAGTATGTAATCCTTGCTCGACGTTACTCTTGCAGTGCCATCTGTTGGTTTCCTCTTAAGGTCCTGCTCCAGAGGCCACACCTTGCATCGCTTACCCCCTTGACCGGACAGTTGTAACTCATACTGAATCCGGCCATCTTCTTCCTCTTCAAGCATTCGTAACGACATGACGACAAACCCCCTTCCTTGATTTTTAGAAGGTCCCACCTCTGTCAAGTGAGCGTTTTTGCTCAATGGAGGTATAGATTTTGTTTCGTGCCAGTGCCCGATCAGAGCGCATACCCGAAAGCCACAAACATGCCACCCCCAAGCAGGACCGCTATCGCAAGGTATAATAGTGCTTCCTGCCAGGAGACCGTGGATTTTTTCTTGGATTCTTCCATTTCTCTCTCCTCTCTGGAAAAAACAATCTGCTTCACTGTTGCATTCCCGCCAACATGGCTGATTCATGCCTGTATCAAATGCTGTGCCAAATTTGCTGAACGGACAATATAGTAAAACTTGCGGATAGTTAGGTGACAGTGCTCCCAGACCCACATCAAGAATATGGGGAGGCTGGGGCCACAAATCGACAAATCATATGACAAAAATTGTCACAGGGAAGAAAGGAAGGGGCTAGTTGCTGAACATCTTCTTGATTCTGCTGGACAGCTTGGCTGATTCCAATTTGGCAAACTCTTTGAGGAGGGCTTCCTGTTTCTTGCTCAGGTGCGTGGGGGTCTTCACCACGACTTCCATAATCTGATCACCTCGTCCATGACCCCTAAGAGACGGGATCCCTTCGCCTCGAAAACGAAAAACCTCTCCCGGCTGCGTCCCCTTGGGAATGCGAAGTTTCTTTTCTCCGTTCAGGGTAGGAACATCAATCTCGTCACCCAGGGCAGCCTGCACAAAAGAGATAGGAATCTGGCAGATCACGTCATGATTGTTGCGCACAAAGAAGTCGTGCGGCTCCACGTGGATAAAAATATAGAGGTCGCCAGGAGGGCCACCCCGGGTGCCGCTTTCGCCTTCGTTTGTCAGTCGCAGCCTTGAGCCTGTGTCGACGCCGGCAGGTATCTTGACAGAGACCTTTTTCTTCAGCTCAACCCGCCCTGACCCGCGGCAGTCCGGACAGGGGTGAGGGATGATTCTTCCTTCACCCTGACAGTAGGGACAGGTGGTCTGGATGCTGAAAAAGCCCTGGCTTCGGCTGATCCGTCCGCTTCCGCTGCAGTGGCGGCAATTCTCTGGCGTGGTCCCCGACTCACAGCCCGTGCCCTGACACGCCGGGCAGCTTTCGAGTTTTGCGACCTCAATCTCTGTTTCAACCCCAGAGACAGCATCCATAAAGCTGATCGTCAGATCGTACCGCAGGTCCGCGCCACGGCGTGCAGCGCTCCTGGAACGGCGTCTTCCGCCGAAGCCGAAGAACTCTTCAAAGATGTCGCCGAAGCTCGAAAATATGTCATCAAATCCCCTGAATCCGGAGAACCCTGTTCCATCAAGCCCTTCATGGCCGTACTGGTCATAGATCCCTCTCTTTTCCGGATCTCGGAGGACCTCATAGGCTTCGGCAGCCTCCTTGAACATCTCTTCGGCCTTCTTGTCACCAGGGTTTCGGTCCGGGTGGTATTTTAGAGCCAGTTTGCGATAGCTGGCCTTGACCTCATTTTCATCGGCATTGCGACCAACACCGAGGATCTCATAATAGTCGCGTTTCGTTGTCATCGTTGTCTCTTGGAATCTAGCCGTCATGTGGAATTCGCCAGGGGTCAAGACATGGGATAAGCCTCCTAAGAATAATGCAGCAGCCTTCTTTGTCAATAGCCCAGGCAGCCGCTGGTCCCATCAAACATTGAATCGAAAGTAGATCACGTCTCCGTCTTGCACGGTGTAGTCCTTTCCTTCAAGGCCGACCTTGGCCTCCTTCTTGGCCTGCTGGTAACTGCCTGCAACAGCCAGATCATCATAGGCCAGGACTTCGGCACGGATAAAGCCCTTTTTCATGTCCGAATGGATGACGCCGGCCGCATCCAAGGCCGTGGTGTCCCTGGGAATCAACCAGCAGCGCACTTCCTCGTGGACTACCGTGAAAAAAGAGATCAGGCCCAAAAGACGACAGGAATGTTGAATCATCCGCTCTCTGGCCGGGCTCTCAACTCGATAGGCAGCAAGGAACTCAGCCGCGTCTTCAGGAGACAGTTCGGCCAGCTCCCTTTCCAGCTTTCCTCGCACCGCCAGGGCATTGGCAAGCGTGGGAGCCCCTTGCCACCCGGGAAGGTTTTCATCTTGCTCCTCGTTGTTAAATACGGTCAAGAGAGGCTTGGCCGAAAGCAGGGCGTACCCCTTCAAGAGGGGAGCAAAAGCCAGTTCAGGATGCTCCCGCAGGGGGTCTTCGTCTTCAAGGACCTTGAGGCACGCCTGTAAGAGTTCCAGTTCCTCATCACTGACCTTCTGGCCACGCTTTCTGTCCAAATTGATGCGTTCGATACGTTTTTCCACAACCACCAGATCAGAAAAGATCATATCCGTTGCAAGCTTCAGCAGATCCCCTCGCGGCTGTGGCGCCTCGCCTCCGAGCTGCTGAAAATTGCGCACCACGTGGACTAAAGCATCGCAAGGACGCACCTCGTTCCAGAGGGCCTCGGCTCCCTTTCCACCGTGGTCGTAAGCTGTCTCGCCGTGAGGCAGCAGATATTCCAGGTGGGCGTAAACGGTCTTCTTGGGTTTAAAGAGCATGCTCAGGGCATCAACCCGCCCATCGGGCACCCACACCGTGGCGATAAGAGGCCCTTTTTTGGCCCATTGGTCCGGCTTGCTTTGGGTCAAGGTCTGGAAAATAGTAGATTTACCCGATGCCGGAAGGCCGATGATGCCGAGTCGCATGCTTCAACTGTGCCAGATCATAGGCTTGACGGTTTCGTAACAAGTCAATCTTGCTCCTTCCGTGAACATTTTTGGCGCCCTTGAGGTATTCAACTAAAATGCTAACACGCAGTGAAGCTTTGCGCTAAACTCGGGCCAACGCCCTCAAACAGTTAGCATTTCTTGACGCTGAACACCTCAAGGACTCTTTCCCAAAAATGCTCAATGTCACTCGCAAAAGACTCTTTACGAGTTCATCAGGCTTGTGGTCTCCTCATGCAGCCGTCTAGTAAATAGAGCAACTGCCGCGACTGCTGCGAGGTTTCTTTCAGAAATTTAATGTGATATAGACCATCCACGGTTGCCTGGCAAGATTTTGTATCTGCCGGGCCTTTTCGACAGGCCATGGGACTTTCTGACAATGAAGCGTATTGTTAAACTCGTCACTGTTTTCCTCTTGCCACTTGTTGCCTGCGCGGCACACTCTTGGGCAGAGGAATTCCCCAAGCCAACAGGGCTTGTCAACGACTTCGCCAATGTCATCCCGGCCGAATATAAACAAAAGCTTGTACAGGTCACGCATGAGCTCTTGACAAAGACAGGGGTGCCTGTCGTGGTGGTCACCATGCCGGACATCGGGGGTGAGGATTACAACGAATACGCCAATCGCTTGTATGCCGCGTGGGGTGTTGGAAAAAAGGGAGAGGATCGAGGTGTCCTCCTCTTTGTCACGGTCAAAGAGCGCAAGATGCGCATCGAGACCGGCTATGGTATGGAGGGGCTCATCCCCGATGGCCTGGCCGGCGATATCCGCGACCGCTATATGGTCCCCTATCTCAAGGAAAATCGATTTGGGGAAGGGCTCTTAAACGGCACCCTGGCTGTGGCACAGATCATTGCCAAGGATGCAGGAGTCCGCCTCACGGGCGAAGCCCCTATGAAAAGACCCCCGAAGAGGCGCTCCGGCCTTTCATCCTTGTTGGTTACCTTGATCTTTCTGGGGCTCTTGTTGTCCATGGGCAGACGAGGGGGACTATGGCCGCTTTTGCTCCTCATGTTCATGGGCCGGGGCGGTTACTATGGAGGCTATGGCCGGGGCGGGGGCGGTTTTGGGGGCAGCTTCGGCGGTTTTGGGGGCGGTTTTGGGGGTTTTGGGGGCGGATTGAGTGGCGGCGGGGGGGCTGGCGGCGGCTTTTAGGGCTCGCGCAAAAACAAGTTCGCAGAATTGGCGCTCAGATTTGGTTTGGATTTGGCCGATCTGATTGAGCAAAACCGGAGGAATAGCGAGCTATTTCGA
>CAZCXI010000151.1:2733-4926 GCA_964502635.1 uncultured Desulfobacterales bacterium | reverse complement strand
CCGGTGTCATAGGAAGCGCCTCCGCAGCCGGCATGCTCATCGCCATGTTTGGTTAAAATTTAATGAAGATCTCCTTGTCTCTCGCAGAGGCCGCAGGGAAGAGAACGGAGTTTTTTGAACTAAACCGCAAAAGCGAGCGCATTCCCCGCAGCTTGCTGCGGGGTTAGCGAGCGTATCCAAGAAAAGTCAGCGTTCCTTACGGTCGAAGATTCCCTGTAGCTTGCTACAGGGAGCTTCAATCACTCTGAGATCTCGAGCGACTGAAAGGAGCGGGCGAGAGACCGTTTAGTCGGACACGCAAAAGGATATTGCTATGGAAGCCATTGATTGGGGCTATGCTGTTTCCACATTGGTCATACGCTTTGTCGGCATATTCGTTGTCCTTGGCGTCCTGCAGGTGATCATGCAGATTACGGGCAGAGTCTTCACCCGGCTGGACGCCAGGAAAGCTTCGGAATTACAAAAGACCACTGCCCCTGCAGACGGACAGGGTCTCACGCAAGAGGAAGCGGCGGCTGTGGGCGCAGCTTTATACTTGTATCAGAAACGATGATGGCGCGGCTTCCCAACCACAGTCCGGTTGCGGTCCGTCGCCTGGGAGCCTGTCGGAGAACCCCATTTTCGGAGGCTGTTGGAAAATGTTCAGATGCAAGGCATCCGAGATTCTTAGGAATGAGGCGTACTGATCGGTACGCCGCAGATGGACGTTTTCCGACAGCCTCCTAGGCCCGTGAAATCCATTCTGGGAGGCGGCATGGGGGACTTTCGCAGGCTCAAGACGCACGTGCTTGCCATTCTTAAGGCCCCTGACTGGGAGCAGGGGCTCGAGTCCCTGCTTGACATCCCGCCTCGAAAAATAATCGGCCCCCTGTTCTCGCTCCTGCTGCACCCGCCTGAAATCAAATGGCACGCTGTCACGGCCTTCGGCGTGGTCGTGCCCCGCATGGCGGAACAAGACATAAGTGACGCCTTGACCGTGATGCGCCGGTTCCTGTGGAACATGCAGAGAAATTCCTCCAATTCCGGGTGGGGAATTCCCGAATCCATGGGCGAGGTCATGGCCCAAAACGAACGCCTGGCCAAAAGATTCCATAAGCAGCTCATCTCCTACATCCAGGACCCCGACTGCTTCGGCGCCGGCAATAATTACATAGAACACCCGCAGCTTCGGCAGATGGCATACTGGGGTCTGGCGAGGCTCTCCCAGGCACGGCCGCACTTTACGGCCAAAGCCGTGCCCGACCTGCTTCAGGCCCTGCCTGGGGAAACGGACGCATCAAGAGGGCTCATCTGCTGGACTCTTGGCTCCCTCAGGGCAAGACAGGCCCAAAGCGTCCTTGAAGAACTCGTTGACTGTACAAGCAAGATAGAACTATACCGGGACAGGAGGCTCGCCGGAGTGGCTCTGGGCGTGCTGGCCCAAGAGGCGCTTCAGGCTATAGAAGGCAGGTCCAACCACCGCGGTTTTCATTTTCTGCCATACCAGTCTACAAGACGGAGACATTGAAAACCTAATGACAGAAGAGCGGCGTTTGCCTTGCCGTATGTGGATAAGGCTGCTATGTATATTAAAAAAAGTTGAGTCGGTCTTTCACGCGACCAAGGCAAGTCTGGTGCTTGCGTAGTGTAAAGGAGTTCTTGTGAAGTTTTTTCGTAAGTTATTGGGGTCGAGCAATCCTCCAACGGAAATACCCAAGTTGGGACGAAACGACGTGTGTTGGTGTGGAAGCGGCAAGAAATATAAGAAATGTCACCTCGAATCCGATCTTCGCAAGAAGCGCCTCAACGCCTCTAGCTGTAAGGCCTCTGCCTGATCAAGTTAGTAAAAAGTGCCGTGTGCACTTTTGATGGTATTGTAAAAAGTGTTTTGCGAATCTATCAACGTTGGTAGGTTCCGATTAACTCGGCTTCGGACAGGATGGGGCAAATAAGGGGACATCCTATGATTTTATGCGTTCGTTTTGGTAAGGCATAAAATCATAGGATGTCCCTAAAATTCCCCAAAAGAATGCTGGCTTTTGAAAAGTGATTATAGCAGATACTTAAAGCAAGGAATTTAAGATGCGTTTGAGCGTTGCAGCTCCTAAAGAATGGGTGGACGCATCACTGGCGGACGGTGCACCGTTGCGTTATTGGTCGCGTTATTGGTCTGTACGCTCTTTATACATCTTCCAGGTGTCGTCGGGGTCGAAG
>CAZCXI010000151.1:0-2633 GCA_964502635.1 uncultured Desulfobacterales bacterium | reverse complement strand
GCGTTATTGGTCTGTACGCTCTTTATACATCTTCCAGGTGTCGTCGGGGTCGAAGGTGGTCATTGCTGCCGCCGCCTTGGCCGTGTCCTCGCCCAGGTCTTTTTCAAAGATCACGCCTTCCTGGTTGACGATAAACGTCATGATGCCCGAGGCCCCGTGCTTGGCGGGATAGGCGACCAGAGCAAAACCGAGGACCATCTTTCCATCGGCCACATAGTCAAAGGCGCCGTCGTCGGCATGCTCGCCTTGCGCCTTGAGGATTTTGAAATAATAGCCGTGAAAGGGTTCGGGGGGGTCCTCATCCAGGCCGCCCGCATAACCCTCCTCGGTGGCCCTTGCGATCAGGGGGCCGAACGGACTTTTCTCCTCGCCCTGCCCTGCTTCCCAGTAGAGTCCGTCCTTCTTGCCCTCGCTGCTGGCAAACTTCTCGGCGAACTCCGGGCCGCCGCTCTTGCGTTTCATACAGGCATACTCGCGCTGGGCGTCGGTATAGGCGTGCATCACCTCGATGGTATGCAGCTCGTTTCTGCCGATCCGCCGGTTGAGGATTTCCTCCATGCCCGCCTGGGTGTCGAAGAGCCAGGCATCCCCCTGCTGAACGATGGGGATCGGAAAAGGATAATCCTTGCCGCCGACGAGAAGCACCGCGCGGTCTTTGTCCTCCTGCTCGAGGCTGTTCTTCTCCTCATAGGCCTTGAGAAAGCGCGCTCTGCCCTTCTGGTCCGCGACCCTGTCGCCCGAGGAGATGAGGTCCTCCGAGCCGGGGCCTAAGATGGCAAGTAGCTCGGCATCGTTGTTGTCCTGCACCGCAGCGACCAGGGCGGCCACCGTCTGTTGCGGGGAGACGAAACTCTTCTGCCCCACTGGCCCCCTGGACACAGCACAGCAGGCGGCCAGCGCGACCATCGCGATGAGTATTGCCAGCGCGCCGGGAAACAACCGGAACATCCTGTAGTTATATGCTTTCCGTACCATCATCTCCGTTCCTCTCTATATGAATGATATGAATGGAATCCTGGCTGGGTCCTCCGGCTCACCGCCTGTTGCGGCCGCCCCTGGCTGCACCGCCCGAAGAGCCCGTGCCGCGGGCGCCGTTGCCCCAGCCTTGCCGGCTGGCCCGGCCGCGGGCGCTTGATTGGCGTTCCATCCTGCCATCTTCGACCCGGTTGAAGACATTGTCGCGGCTCCTCTCCTGCTGTTCGGGCTCAACCCGTTGCCGCTCCTGCTTCTCCTGCTCGGCCGGTTGGCGCATCTGCTGTCCGCGCTCAACCCGCTCTCGTTCCTGCTGTTGGCCCGCAACCCGTTGCCGCTCCTGCTTCTCCTGCCCGGCCGGTTGCGGGATCTGCTGCCGGGCACCCTTAACCCGCTCTCGTTCCTGCCGGTCGCGCTCGGCCCGTTCGCGTATCTGTTTATCGAGATCGGCACGTTCACGCTCTTTCCTTTCTACCTCTACCCGTTGCCGGGGCTGTTTGTCACGGTCGATTCTTGAGCGATCAGCCCCGCCCTTATCCCGATCAATCCTGGTCCGGTCGTCGATGCGCCGGTCCCGATCTCTCAGTTCAGGAAAACCACGGGTGTCGCGCTGGAAATCCCTAGAGCGGTAGGGGTACTGGCCGTATTTTCTGGCGGTGGACTTATCGCGGTAGGCAACACCTCGCCGGTGCACGGGGGCATGATACCAGCGGCCGGGCTTTGAGATCCACAGGCCGTTCCTGACATATCTTGGCCGCTTGTGGACATCGATGAAAATATAGTGGTCGGGCCAATCGAAATAGCTCCAGGTCCCGAAGGCGAACCCGAAGTAAAAGCCGGGCCAGTATGAGATGCCCATGCCGATGCTCACGCCGGGGGGGGCCCAGTAATAAGGCCGGTAGGCAGGATACCACCACGGACCATAAATATAGAAGGGATCATAGTAGGGCACATAGATGACCCGAGGGTCTGCCGGTTCGATGACGATCGTCCCGTTTTGGGCAATGACCTTCTGCTGGGAGGTGGTGGTGAGGTTGCCCTGGGCATAGGCCTTGGCCCGGAGTTCCTGGACCATGTCCATGACCTCGGCCTCCTGGGCGAGAAAGGCGTTGCCGAGGTTGGTGGTCTCACTGATCCGCTCGCTCATCAGAGCCAGGATTGACGGGAAGTGACAGATCGCCTTGACGCTGGGGTCCCAGTCCTTGTCCAAAAGCGCCGTATCAAGGGCCTCGCCCTTCAGCCTTGGATTCCTCTTGACCCAGCGGTCGGCCTCGATCACTTCAATGGGATAGGTCGACGCCATCAGAACCTGGGAGAGGAGCGCATCGGGATACAGGGCGATGGGCGCAAGCATCTGGGCAAGCTCCTCCCGGCTGTATTTTTGGGATGGCTCCAGATAGTCGCTGTCCTGGGCTAAAGCCTGCGGCGGCAGAGAAAAAAATGAAATAATCAACAGTCCCAGGGCCAGATGGAAGATGGTGGCTGCCTTCATGATAGCTCCTCATAAACCGTGGCGACGCGGCATGGTTTCGCGCCTGCTATGGCGGTGATTGCGATTATCTTTTTCAGCATCATCGTGACTCCCTTGCGTTTTGCTGTTTGTCATTCGCGCCTCTTGCCTGGAGGTAATATCAATATGCGCGCCAGCGCGCCTTTATCTC
>CAZCXI010000150.1:2886-4963 GCA_964502635.1 uncultured Desulfobacterales bacterium | reverse complement strand
AAGGCTACACCGGCCGAAATCCCAAGACCGGCGCACACACCCAGGTGCCACCCAAGAAACTACCCTTCTTCCAATGTGGCAAAGAACTGAAAGAAAGGGTTGATCTCACGTGAATTTGATCGAAAGGAGGAACGCGTAGATGAAAGGTGTCAAAAAGGATTTGCAGACTGTGACCAAGGAGTTCAAAGCACTCACAAAGCACATGGGGCAACTGACGACCACATTGAAGAAGACCGCCGTTGATAAGCTTGAACACGCCCAGGCTGCTATTAAGCTGAAAACGCCGGCACAGCATGCGGTTGGTGCTTTGAAGGCCCTTACACGTCAAACAGACAATCTGATTAAGGCCATTAACAAATTCGAGAAGGAGAAGGCTGCCAAGAGAAAGAAAGCTAAAAAGCCTGCCAGAAAAGCCCCTGCCAAGAAGGCCAAGAAAGTGACGGACACGGACAAGGTTCTCAACATCATTAAGAGGTCCAAAAAAGGGGTTGGTGTAGCAGCGCTGACAAAGAAGACTGGATTTGATGAAAAGAAGGTCAGAAATATTGTGACCAGGGCGTTCAGCCAGAAAAAGATAAAAAGAGCCGGTAGAGGGATATATGTGGAGGCATAACGGTTATGCTTGAGCTCCCCCGCTAGAAGCCTGTCAACCTTTCACCAGCGTCCGACTTTTTCCACCATACAAAAGGCGGTTCCCAGGGAGTCTACGACCAAGTCGTTTTTGCGGACCCTCTTTGTCCGGGTTTCATCAGGTATAGGAAGGCGAGGCCCAAGATCCCCGAGATCAAGGACCCCAGAAAGATGCCGAGTTTTGAATACTCATGAAAGTTGGCTGACGAAAAAGACAGCCCCTGAATGAACAAAGACATGGTAAATCCAATCCCTCCCAGCATGCTGGCACCCACGATGTGCGCCCAACCGACCCCTGAGGCCAGGGGCGTTTTGAGTATTCTCTGGGTCAGATAGGTGAACAGGGAAATCCCAACGGGTTTGCCCACAACAAGGCCCAAAACAATCCCGAGAGTCACCGGATGACCCATGGCATGGAAAAGGTCGATGCCCTCAAAGTGAAGTCCCGCATTGGCAAGGGCAAACAATGGGAGAACCAAGAAGGCGACCCAAGACTGCAGACCACGTTCCAGGCGTTGGAGGGGAGTCTGCACGTCATGGCAGGCTGATTCGATGTTCTGAGAGGCATTGAGGTGTTGGGAATTCAGTAAAATGCTGTACCCGCAAGAGCCTGGCTCACACTCGAAGGCGTCCAAGCTTCTGTGCACATTGGTGAGGAACGTGTCGGTATCGTATTTTCCTCTGGCAGGAATGAACATGGCCACGAGCACCCCCGCCACGGTGGCGTGGATGCCCGACCCCAGGATAGCAAACCACATGCAGATGCCCAATACAGCATAAACCACGGTCCAACGGATCCAGAAATAGTTGGCCAGAGCAAGGGCCAAGAGAAAAAAGACAGAAATCAGCAAGTAGTGCCAGACAATCGATTCCGTGTAGAACAGGGCGATGACCAGCACAGCTCCTAAGTCGTCTGCAATGGCAAATGTGGACAGGAAGACTTTCAGGCCTAGAGGAATTCTTCTGCCAAGTGCGGCCAGGACAGCGAGTGAAAAGGCGATGTCTGTGGCCATGGGGATCCCCCACCCTGAAACGGCCGGGGTGCCATGGTTGAAAATCGCATAGATGGCCGCAGGAAACAACATACCCCCAGCGGCTGCACTGACCGGAAGGAGGGCTTTCTTTGCAGATGCCAGCTCCCCGACGAGCATTTCCCTTTTGATTTCCAGGCCAACGATGAAAAAGAACAGGGTCATGAGAGCGTCGTCGATCCAATGAAGTAGCGATTTCGTAATCTGGAAATGGCCCAGGGAGATCTTGAGCTCGGTGTGCCAGACGGTGTGGTAAGTGCTCTGAGGGAGATTGGCCCACACGACAGCGAGAATCGTTGTAAAGAAAAGAGGAAAGCTCCCCCTAACGACCCGCCTGAAAAACCTCTGAAAAGGCTGGATCATCTGAACGTGTTTGGGAATGTCTCCCGCCACGCCATTCTGGATGGTTGTTTCAG
>CAZCXI010000150.1:0-2786 GCA_964502635.1 uncultured Desulfobacterales bacterium | reverse complement strand
ATCTTTTTGTAAAGAGATAAGGGGCTAGCAATTATCCGCTAACCCCTTGATTTTCTTGGTAGCGGGGGATAGATTCGAACTATCGACCTTCGGGTTATGAGCCCGACGAGCTACCAGACTGCTCCACCCCGCAACATGAAGATGCTTACGCTAAATCGTTCCTGTCCGGCTGTCAAGAGCTATTTGCCCAATCGTATCAATCGTTCCATGAGGCGATAGCCATCGGCAATAAACACGCCGCGGCGCTCGGCTTCCGCCTCGCTGAAACCGCCCGGTTCGCCAGAAGGTGGGGCGATATCCGTGCCCCAGATGGCAAACGGCACAGGCTCGGCCGTGTGTGTCTTGACCGAAAGCGGGGTGTAGTGGTCTGTTGTCACCATGACCCGGTGTCCGCCCGAGCCCTTCAAGCCCTCCAGGACCTTTCCCACCACCTTGGCATCAAATGCCTCAATGGCGGCGGTCTTTTCCTTGAGCAGACCGGCGTGCCCGGCTTCGTCAGGCGCCTCTACGTGCACATAGACCAGGTCAACATCCTTAAGGGCAGCAAGGGCAAAGCGCGCCTTGGCCTCATAGTCCGTGTCAAGATATCCCGTGGCTCCCGGCACCTCTATCACCTTGAGGCCGATGTAGACACCGAGCCCCCGCAACAGGTCCACCGCCGAAATGATGGCCCCTGTCAGGCCTGTCCGCTCTTTAAACCTTTCCAGTTTCGGCGCACGCCCTTGTCCCCAGAACCAGATTTGGTTGGCCGGCTTCAAGCCCTTCCCGACCCGGGTCTGGTTAACGGGATGGTCTTTGAGGATGGCACTTGCCCGATCCATGAGCTCAGACAATATCGTGTGAGGCGCCATTCGATCCAGGTAAGGCTGAACCCCTTGTCCTGAAATATCATGGGGCGGTGTGGTGTTCACCTCCTGGGCCCCCCCGTGCCACACCATGAGGTGACGATAGCTCACCCCGGGATAAAACCGGACCCGCTCGTTGCCCAAACGCCTGTCCAATGCCTCTATGAGCTGTCGCGCCTCATCTGTGGAGATGTGTCCGGCGCTGTAATCGTCCATGCGCAGGACACCATCTTGCTGCGCAAGCGTCACCAAATTGCAGCGGAAGGCGACATCCGCGGGCATGAGCCGGACCCCGAGGCTCGCCGCCTCTAAAGGCGCCCGCCGGGTTTGCGCCACTCGTGGGTCGTAGCCCAGGAGACTCAAGTTGGCCGTATCACTTCCGGTCTCACAGCCCTCGGGGATCGTCGTTGCCAGCCCCAACTGCCCATGATCCGCAATCCAGTCCATATGCGGGGTGTGGGCTGCCGCAAGGGCCGTCTTGCCGCCCAGTTCGGCCAGGGGATAGTCTCCCATGCCGTCACCCACCAAAATGATGTACTTCATCTCCAATCCTCGATCCGGATCAGCACGGTCTTGTCCCTGACCACGTCCAGTCGGTCTATTTCAGCAAGGGCGCTTTTCACAGAGGACTCCCTGGCTTCGTGCGTGATCATGACGATGGGTACGGCACCCATAACATCCCTGCCCTTCTGATGAACCGACTTGATACTGATGTCATGCTTTCCCAGAATCCCCGAGATCTTGGAGAGCACGCCCGGTCTGTCGTCGGCCGAGAATCGAAAATAGTACTGGGTATCCAGCTCTTCGATCGCCTTGATCCGTCTTGGTTTCACAGAGCCAGGCTGATAGCCCACCATGGGCACCCTGCCGATTGCACCCTTCAGGGCATTTCGGGCCACATCCACCAGATCGCTGACCACGGCGCTTCCGGTCGGCATCATACCCGCACCCGGCCCATAGAGCATGATATTTCCAACAGCATCACCCTTCAGATAGAGGGCATTGTAGGCCTCGTTGACATTGGCAAGCAGGCTGTCTTCCGGTATCAAGGTGGGATGGACTCGGGCCTCGATGGCTTCGCCGTCATCCTTGGAGATCGCCAGCAGCTTGATGCGATAGCCGAATTCTTTCATGAACCGGATATCAAGGGGGGTTATCCTCGAAATCCCTTCCGTTGAAACCGCCTTAAAATCGATGGGCACACCATAAGCGATGGAAAGGAGTATCGTGAGCTTATGGGCCGCATCAATGCCTTCAACATCAAAGGTGGGGTCGGCCTCTGCATAGCCGAGTGCCTGGGCTTCTTTCAGAACATCTGCAAAGGGGCTTCCCTCGTCGGTCATCTTGGTCAGAATGTAATTCGCCGTGCCGTTCAAGATGCCGAAAAGGCCTTCGATGCGGTTGGCGACGAGCCCTTCCTTGATCGATCGAATCAGGGGGATGCCGCCGCCCACGCTTGCCTCAAAGCCCACCTCCACGCCTTGGCGCGAGGCCGCGGAAAAGATTTCATCTCCGTGTGCGGCCAGAAGGGCCTTGTTGGCCGTGACCACATGCTTGCCCTTTTCAATGGCGCGCAGGATAAAGCTCTTTGCCGGGTCATAACCCCCAATGAGCTCCACCACGATGTCGACCGCGGGGTCGTCGATCACCATGTGGGCGTCTGTGGTGAGTATCCTTTTGTCCACGGACACGCCGCGATCCGTCTTGACGTCAAGGTCGGCTATCCACTTCAGCTCCAGGCCTGCGCCCAAACGAGACTCGATGACGTCCTGGTTATCCAGCAGGATTTTTGCCGTACCAGAACCGACCGTTCCAAACCCCAGCAACCCAATTCGTATTTTTTTCATTTTCCGTCTCACAAAACACTGAGTTAGACCTTTGCAGAACCTCGAAAAGCGACAATTATGAGGCTTTTGGGGTACCCACCCGGGCGAAGCGAAT
>CAZCXI010000149.1:0-5077 GCA_964502635.1 uncultured Desulfobacterales bacterium | reverse complement strand
ACCGGGGGATGACCGTGTTGCTCGTAGAACACGACATGAATCTGGTCATGAATATATCTGACGAGATCGTGGTGATCAACTACGGTCAGAAAATTGCGGAGGGTCCTCCGGCCGCCATCAAAGACAATCAGGACGTTGTCGACGCCTATCTGGGAGAAGCCATCGATTATTCTGATCTCAGACGGCCACCGGAATCGAGATTGACGTCCGATTCTCTATGAGTTAATGGATTAGTGTCCATCCATAAATGCGGGCCACCCCAGCCAACATAGCTCGATTGAGCACTACAAGGTGTTCATTCAGAAATGGCAGATTTTGGTCCGAGGCAAGGCCGCACAAGGGTTTTCGCCGCAGGCGTAGCAGCGCTACGTCGAGGACAGAGACCCGCGGAGAACGCCGCATCGGGCCCAAAGATGCCATTTCTGAATGAACACGAATTAGCCGTATTACAACTCTCGTTGAAGCGCGATCCCAGAAGCCACGATCATGGAGGTGATCATGCATCCCCTGTTGACCAAAGAGGCAGAGAAAAGATTGCTCCTTTTAGGAAACGAGGCCATTGTTAGAGGCGCCCTTGAGGCCGGACTGGGCTTTGCCACGACCTATCCCGGCACGCCATCGTCCGAGATAGGGGACAGCCTGTTTCGCATCGCCGGCGAGTCAGACCTCTATTTTGAGTATTCCACCAATGAAAAGGTGGCCTTGGAGACCGCTGCCGGCGCTGCCGTGTCCGGCGTAAGGAGTATGTGCAGCATGAAACATGTGGGCCTCAATGTGGCTGCCGATCCCCTCATGACCTTGGCCTATGTCGGGGTCCGGGGAGGCATGGTCGTCGTCACGGCCGATGACCCCTCCATGTTTTCAAGCCAGAATGAGCAGGATAATCGGATCTATGCCAGGCTGTCCAATCTGCCCATGCTGGAGCCCGCATCCGCCCAAGAGGCCAAGGAGATGACCAAGGCGGCCTTTGACATCTCGGAGGCCCTGGAACTCCCCGTCCTCCTTCGCACCACCACACGCCTGAGCCACCATCGTGGTATCGTGACGACCGGCCCCCTGGAGCCGTCTGCGACCAAGGGCGCCTTTGAAAAAGACAGTCGGCGCTTTGTCACGGTCCCTGCCAATGCCAGGCTGCGCCACAAGGTGCTGCTGGCCCGGGGAGAAAAGGCACGGGACATGGCTTGCCAATCCCCTTTTAATACCGTAACAGGGGCCGGCCCGTGGGGTGTGGCCACCAGCGGCATGGCCTATAACTATGTGGCTGATGCAATCAAGGATCTGGGCATCGAGGACAAGGTGAGGATCCTGAAACTTGGCTTCACATACCCGTTTCCGGAAAAGCTTGCCGTGGACTTCATCCGGTCCGTGGAAAAGATCCTTGTGGTGGAAGAACTGGAGCCGGTCCTGGAGGAGAGCCTGAAGGTCACGGCCCAGAGCAACAGGCTCATCACACCCATTGCCGGAAAGGGGGCCGATCTTTTTTCGCGCCTCTATGAATACCACCCGGGCATGGTGCGTGAGGTCGCCGCCAGGTTCTTCGGCATTGACTATTCCCCCCCGACGCCCATTGACGTGAAGGAGGATCCTGAGCCGGTCGAGCTGCCCATGCGGCCGCCGAACCTGTGCGCGGGTTGTCCCCACCGTGCCACCTATTACGCAGTCAACAGCGTCTTGAAAGAAACCCGGACCGAAGCCGTGTTCCCCACGGACATCGGCTGCTACACCCTGGGCATCCTCCCACCCTTGCAGACGGCTGATTTTCTCATATGCATGGGATCCAGCGTCACCTCGGCGGCCGGCATTTCCAGGGTAACTGATAGGAAGGTCATTGCCTTTATCGGCGACTCCACGTTCTTTCACTCCGGCATCACTGGACTGGTCAATGCCGTGCACAACAAGCACAAGTTTATCCTTGTCATACTCGACAATGGCACCACCGCCATGACCGGCCACCAGCCCCATCCCGGGGTCGAGATCACCCCTGCTGGATGGGACAAGCCATCCGTTTCTATCGAGGCCATTGTCAGGGCCTGTGGTGTTGAGCAGGTGGCCGTAGTCAGTCCCATCAACCTGGCCAAGACCAAGCATGCGGTCAAGGAGGCACTGGAGGCCAACAAGCTATCCGTCATTGTAGCCAAGGCGCCCTGCCCTCTCTATGAAAGACGCATGCTTCACAGGAAACCAAAACGGGCCTTTATTGTAGGCCCTGAGTGCAATACCGACTGCACAGAGTGTGTTGACACGTTTGGATGCCCGGCACTTTACAAGAATCCGGCCCCTGATGCCGAAACGACCATGATCATTGATGAGAACCTGTGCATCGGTTGCGGGGTGTGTATCCAGATCTGCAAAAAGATCAGGCCGAAGAAGGCATAATCAGAACCTGAACAAACAGACGGTTTGTTACCAAGCCGTCGGAGGAGACACCATATGGACAAGTATCGGGTATGCTTTACAGGGGTGGGCGGACAGGGGACCCTCTTGGCCACCATGGTCCTGGCAGAGGCCTCGATCCACGCCGGCCATCATGTGCTGGCCAGTGAGGTCCACGGCATGGCCCAGCGGGGCGGGGTGGTGGAATCCACGGTCATGATCGGTGATATCAAGAGTCCCATCATCTCAGAGGGCGAGGCTGATGTCCTCCTGGGATTCGAACCCGTGGAAACGTATCGGGCGATGCGCAAGTGTTCAGCCGATTCCGTGGTCATCTCCAATACCGTGCCGGTGATGCCCTATAGCGTGGCTATCGGAAAGGGTTCTTACCCGGAGGTGGACAAGCTCTTTGCCTTTATCGAAAGCCGTGTGAGGAAACTCGTGACATTGAATGCGCAGGCCATGGCCGAGGAGGCCGGCTCTGTGTTGTCAGCCAATGTGGTCATGGTGGGCGCCTTGGCCAGAAGCGGCGTCCTTCCTGTTCCCAGAGAAGCCTTTGAGGAGACCATCCGGACCAAGACAAAGGCCGCGTTTGTGGAGGCAAATTTGCGGGCCTTTGACCTCGGTTTCGGGGCGCTTTGAAACAGATTCGGAACTTCAGCATCATTGCCCACATCAACCATGGTAAATCGACCCTTTCCGACCGTCTCATCCAGGCCACGGGCATCGTTTCCGACCGAGATTTTAAGGAGCAGATCCTCGACACGATGGACATCGAGCGGGAGCGGGGAATTACGATCAAGAGCCAGGCCGTTTCTCTCCCTTATACTGCCGAAGACGGCACCCCTTACACCTTAAACCTCATCGATACGCCCGGTCACGTTGATTTCACCTACGAGGTTTCCCGGTCCCTGGCTTCCTGCGAGGGGGTCCTCCTCCTGGTCGATGCCAGCCAAGGCGTGGAGGCCCAAACGGTGGCCAATCTCTACATGGCCATGGATCACGATCTTGAGATGATTCCCGTGATCAACAAGATTGACCTGCCGGCCGCCGACGTGGAGCGGGTCAAACGTCAGATCGAAAGGGATCTCGGGCTGGACCCGGATGGGGCCATGCTCGCCTCGGCCAAGGAAGGGATCGGGATTGACGAAATCCTGGAAGCGATTGTTGCCAGGCTCCCGGCGCCTGTGGGAAATCCGAACACCCCCTTGCAGGCCCTGATATTTGATTCCCACTATGATTCCTACCGGGGCACGATTATCCACTGCCGCATTTTTGAAGGCACGGTGCGGCCCGGAGACATCATACGCTTCATGTCCAATGGCGCGAGCTACCGGGTGGAAGAGGTGGGCATCTTTCAAATTAACAGGGTTCCAAAGGACGCGCTGTCCGCTGGTGGGGTGGGTTATATCATTGCCGGGGTGAAGACGGTCAGCGATACCCGATGTGGAGACACCATCACCCATGATGATCGTCCCTGTACCGCCCCGCTGCCGGGTTTCCGGGAGATCAAGCCGGTGGTTTTTTCCTCTATCTATCCGGTGGCATCTGACGGATACGAAGACCTGGCCATAGCCATGGATAAGCTAAAGCTCAATGACGCCTCCCTCGTCTATGAGAAGGACTCCTCGGCAGCGCTGGGGTTTGGGTTCCGGTGCGGATTTCTGGGGCTCCTGCATTTGGAAATCGTCCAGGAACGTTTGGAGCGTGAATTTGACCTTTCTCTGATTATTACCTCTCCGTCGGTAAAGTATCACTTCATGCTGGAAGACGGGGCCACCCTGGTCATCGACAACCCCGCCCTTTATCCCGACCCTTCTCGGATAGCCTCCACCCAGGAGCCCTATATCAGGGCCACCATCATGATGCCGGACAAATACCTGGGCGTAGTCATCAAGCTCTGCCTTGAACGCCGGGGCGTCAATACAAAGCACCAATACATGGGTAGCAAGCGGGTTGAGCTCGCCTGTGAACTGCCGCTGGCCGAGGTGATATACGATTTCTACGACAGGCTCAAGACCGTGACCCAGGGATACGGCTCCTTTGATTACGAGCTTCTTGACTACCGCGATAGCGACCTGGTGAAACTGGATATCTTGATCAACGGCGAGAAGGTGGATGCCCTTTCACAGCTGGTCTATCGGGACGGGGCTTACCAGCGGGCCAGGTATGCCTGTGAAAAACTCAAGGGGGAGATCCCCAGACAGATGTTCAAGATCGCCATCCAGGGGGCTATCGGCGCCAAGATTATCGCCAGGGAGACCATCTCCCCTTTTCGCAAAGATGTCACGGCCAAGTGTTACGGTGGAGACATCACGCGGAAGCGAAAGCTCCTGGAAAAACAAAAAAAGGGTAAAAAGCGGATGAAGATGGTGGGCTCTGTCATGATACCCCAGTCTGCGTTCCTTGCGGTCCTAAAGCGTGACAGTGAGTGATAGGAAAACAGGGCGTAGCTTTTTGAAGGTCCCTGTAGCAAGCTACAGGGAATCTTCGACCGTAAGGAACGCTGACCGGCTTGCTCCCCGCTAGCCCCGTCCTAAAGGACGGGGTCGAGGGGAGCTATGGGAAAAAACTGTTTTTCTTCCTTACCGGGAAGCCCCGCCCGGGAGGGCGGGGAGGCTTCACATCCACAAAAAATGTTCCTCCTATATCTCCCGCCTCCAAAATCAACGACAACAGCTCTGTCCTTGACACAAAAACGCTG
>CAZCXI010000148.1:0-5095 GCA_964502635.1 uncultured Desulfobacterales bacterium | reverse complement strand
AAATACAGGATGCCCAGGTTCTTCAAGGCCGCAGACTGGTTCTGGTCTTGTTCGAGGGCCTTTCGGTAATAACGCACGGCTTTTTCGATGTCCCCTGCTTCAGCGAATTCATACCCCAGCCACACAAAGGGCTCCGCATAATAACCCTTGACCACGTGCTCGAAACTGGTCTGCGGGTAACGCCGCTGCCAGCCCCGCTTCTTGAAATTGTTCCACAACCGGTTCGTATGCTCTTCTATCTCCTGCAGTGAATAAGGCCGGTCCTTAGGAACCATGATATGAATGAGGCCATTCTTCAATGCGCGATAGGTCTTCTTGTAGCTGTCCTCCTTGAAGTACCTGAAACATATCGGCTTTTTATCGATATTGTCCCCTATGAAGTGCAGATTGAGGGTGCTGACCCCGTCATAACGCACGCCCCTTAAAACAATGTCTGAAAAACGTCTCTTGGCCTGTTTGTAATACCACTCAAAAGTAAGCTCCTCCTGGTTCAGCTTCACCACGTCGGTCCGCTGCCCCAGAACAATTTGGAAGTAATCCACACCCATGGACACCATGTCTCCCTGCACGAAAAACAATGCGTTTTCGGGAAGGCACAAAAGAACATTATATGCCAGATCCTCAGCCATGTAGTTGTCCCGGAAGTTCGTTTCATCCAAATTGGCATTAAACTCCCATGTAAAAAGCCCCGCGACCAGACATGCCGCCGTGGCCTGGCAAAAGACATGAAGGCGCCCTTTCCCCTCAATGTATGAGAGCAACTGGTGCACCCCAAGACCAATCCAGAAGGAAAAGATCACGGCGGGCATCATGTAAAAACGATGCAGTACCCCGAGCCGCAGAGGCTCCTGCGTGGGATAATTTGCAAACACCGGGAAGAAAATCCCGCTGAACAAAAAGACAAGCCACAGATATGCCTGAACCAGCCTGTAACGCTTCATTGCAAAAAGACCAAGGACACCCAGCCCGATGCCCAGCGGCGTGAACTGATCGTAGAGACTGCCGAAAAAGACGGGAATCTGGTGAAGTCTGGAGCTGGACGTCGTCACTTCGGCAAGACGAAACGTGCCAAAATCCATGCGCAAAATCAGTCGAACGAAACTGTCCAGGGTGACCGGATTGCCCCAATTCAAGACGGGTTCCGCCCTGGCGGCCATGGGACAATAGATGTAGGGCGTAAGGCCCACAAGAACCAAAGACACGCCCACGGCCAGGGTCCTGCCCTCCCGGAAAAGCCCAGGTGCTGAAAACCACAAGAACAATAAGGACGCGGGCAAGAGCAGCGTGATGGTGTGATGATTGGCCAGCGCCAGCCCGGACAGCAGACACAACAGCCAGAAAAACCGCCGGGCCCGAGGAGAAACAGGGTGCTGTCTTGACATCCCTGACAGGCGAACTGCTTCGCCCGCGCTGTGATTGAACCGAATCAGGCAATAAGTGATGAGCGTGACGAACAGGCTGTTGAGCGGGAAGACTTCCGCGACCTCGGCGTAATGCCAGAAAAGGCGAGAAGACCCGAGTCCCCAGGCCCCTGCCAGGGCGGCCCAGACCCTTCCCGTCAACCTGAGCAGGGACAGATAAACAAACAAGCAGGCCAGCGCAGAAAAAACCGCTGAGGACAGGTTCACCCGCCAGGCCACAGAATGCAGGGGAATCCAGGTGAAGGCATGCCCCAGCATGGTAAACAACGGGTAGCCGGGCGCGTGAGGTATCCCCAAGACAGCGGCACAGTTGATCAGTTCCGTCGTGTCCCCTCCGGCTATGGTGGGACACAGGTAATACAGGTAAACCACGAAGGGCAAGCCGGAAGCCGCTAACGCCCCTAATGTTCGCGCGCGGTTTCGTGTCTTGGGAAGCCGGTGATGATCATGGGAAAGGCCTGCCATCGTCTTCTCATGACCTCAAGTCATGTGACCAAGGAGATGTCTTTGCTATTTCGTACAACTTGACGAACTCACAAAAACCTGGCCCCGCTTTGCTTCGCGTCTTATCACAACCAGGCGTTGGGGGTACAGGGATCGACTCAAGGGAGAACCCTTGCTTCGGAAGGGAGGGAAGGTACAGGGAAGCGGCTTGCTCAAAATGCGGGGGCAAAGAACCGAGTACTAGTTGATTCTTCTTGCGGCCACTGCCAGGTTCTCCTCCGCGTTGAAAATGGTCCACGGATAGCCTGGATCATCGGAGATCTCCCTTATCGCTACCTTGTCTCCATGCCTCCAGTGGTCAAAAACCTCCCGCTTGAAATAAGGAGCGATTTTCCATTTAGAACCATCTTCAAGGTCTATCTTGCTTCCACCTTCCGAGATCTGCGAAACCATCATTTCTTTTTGTTTGTCTTGTCTATTCATGGGGCAACTTCCAGCTATTGCGCTCTTGCCTTTTTCTCGTGCTTCTTCAGAAGGAACCCGACGGCCCCTTCCATCAGCGCCGCATGAACCGGAGCCGTGTGGATGAGTAGAGCTTCACCCTCAATGCCTCGGATCTGCAGCACCCTCGACTCTTGCGACATTGATGGTTTCGTAAAAGGTCGATTTTTCGAGACCATCAACGTTGGGGATTACTCACCCGTGATTTCAAGAACAGCCTGTTGAACCAAAGGATTCTTATCATAGGAATAGTCTATCTGATTGCGAGCCTCGTCAATGATTCGAATATAGTTCACCCCCCACGGGCCTATTTCGGCATTGGCCGGCAGAATCACCGCCGCCTCATAGTCCTGGCTGTCTGGATTGTAAACACAGGAAAACGGAACAGTCGCCTTCCCGGAGGGGCTCTGCAATCTTCCTGATATGCGTCTGATGCCTGAAATGTCATCAGATGCATCAACGATAATCTTCGCCGTTTCTCCATAAGCAACAGAAGAGGGATATATCATCAGGTTCTCCAGTGTAGGGGGCTGAGAATCTGAGTTGTTGGTATACACATGGATGCTTGCATTATCAAACATGCTCGGATAATTTGTTCGGTAAAACGTTCTGACGTTTTTCGCCCCATCTTCTGCCCGAATATAGTCCAGGGTCCATTGCCCGGTTTCTGCGTCCTCGGGAATGGTTAACTGTCCATAAAACACGTTGGTTTCGCCTTCGTTTCGGCAAGAAAAAGACAACCTGGCATACTTGGACGGGCTCATCAAGGCGCCAGATATCTTTGCGACGCCGGATTTGTCGTCCTTGGCCTCAACGGTCACCTGCACCTGGCCGCCTCCGTCTACTTCCAAAGGATTGAGATATACAGCGGTCACTTCTGGAGGCACGTTGTCTGAATCTGATTCCACAACCTCAAAATATGAGTCTGCTAACAGCAAAGCGTTCTGAGAATAGGTCTTGCTGTTGTATGCCTCATCAGTAATTCGGAGGTAAGCGAGATACCATCTTCCCATTTCCGCCCGCTCAGGTATTGCCAATGTCCCAACGAATGACTCGTCACTGCCTGACCTCCGACAACCGAACGGTAATGCCGCGGCCCCGGACGGGCTTCTGGCCATGCCGGAAATCGACTTCACGCCCGACAAGTTGTCAGTCGCCTGCACGTAAATAGAGACGTTGGTCCCCGGCGGAACCTGTTGCGGATCAAAAACAATGGCGATCACCTCCGGGGGTTGTGCATCGGAATAATCTGGTTCATCACGGTCCATCTCGGCTTCGGCGGAGATGCCACTTTCCTGCGAAGTTTCCCGGTCCGAGTCAGCCGCAGTTGATTCCGCAAGTCTTTCTCCCTCACCTCGTTCAGTGAATTTCCCGGGTTTGTTGTCCGAAGCAACCATGGAACGACGACCACTCCGGACAGACCCTCCTTTTCCACGGTCAGCAGGTTTGTCTCCCCGCCCTCGAGATGAAACAGGTTTTTCAGCACCCGGACGCCTTATTGCTTCTCCGGGTGATAATGCCTGATCACCGTTCTTAATCAGTTTTTTCCGAATCTCTCCTTTCTGGCGTTCATGTGCGACCTTTAACTCGCGATTCTGACTATACCAATGATAGCCGACAACGACTATGGCTGCCAATGCAAAGGCCAACCCAATCCACATGGCAGATGATTTTCTTGGCAACGACTTCCTGGTCATACCTTCCGACCTTCTTGTCTCTATCTTGGTTGCCTGGAAACCTGGAGATCAACATCTGAGCAGACACGGGACCGACGGATAGAATACTGATCCTGCCGCTCATGGCCATGGCCCGTTCCACCCGCTTGTCCTCCGGGAGGCTGTCCCTGAACGCCACACGGCGGATCCGGCCGACGCCTAGGAGCTGGACCACTCCGGAGATGGGAATGCTATTGCTTCATATTCGAGGTACATACTTGATATTCATGGTGGTGCTGTGGTGCGTACTCTTCCAGTCACTTCCAGTCAAAGCATAATTCATACTACCGGCGAATCCTATCAGTTTGCCCTTGGTTACGTGCCTGGCAGCCTTCCATGTTGGTCTTGAAATTGAATACGTACCGTCGGCAGACATGTAGAATCCCTTGAGACATTCTACTTCGCCTTTGTACTGCATCGTATAATGATTCTCGTCTTCGGAAACGCTCTTGGTAACCTGCAAGCTCACTATTCTGTAAATCTCAGCATTCCCCACTGACGTTTTTCCCACATTTTCTTCCAGGATCTTCTCCAAATCAGCCCTCAGTTGAGTGGCATCTGGTTCTTTCGCGCTGCATCCGGCCATCAGAATGATAACTGAAACGAATAATGCAGATAACCATCCGCGTGTTGCGAATTGCATGTCTGCCTTCACCGTGATTGCCCCCTTTACTACATGTTTGCCAACAGGGTCCTTATTGTCATCATATGCGTTACCAGAAATCCTTGTCAAGCAACTTTGATGGCTTCGTAAAAAGTCCAACTTCTGTGTTGCGCTGCATCTTTCGTCACTGCGGCGTACCATATGTACGCCTCATTCCTAAAGATTTGCGCGCCTTGAACTTGGAGCTTTTTACTTTGCCATCAGAATCTGACTTCTTACGAGACCGTCAACTTTGGGTACCCGGCTGCGCGAGCGATGAAGAGACCATTTCTACAAGTTTGTCACCAATGATGGATTCGTAAAAAGTCGCTTTTACTCACTCCGTGAACATTTTGGGGGCCCTTAAGATG
>CAZCXI010000147.1:2315-5137 GCA_964502635.1 uncultured Desulfobacterales bacterium | reverse complement strand
TTTAGGCATTTTCTAACAAATAGCAGACAACAAGACACGGAGGAGATCAATGAAAGAAGGCCTAGGTTTTGTAATGGGCGTCAATCTCATCATATGGTTCGGCATCGCCTTTTATCTGTTCATCCTGGACCGAAAGATCAACAAATTAGAAAAAACACGTGTGGGCGAGGACACATGAAGAAATCTTACATCATTGGAGCCGTGATCATTGTTGCGGCCATGATCATGGCCATGTATTCTTTTAAATCGACTCTCACCCCCTATGTGACGGTTCACGAGGCCAAGGCGGGCAAGCAAGCCGTCCAGGTGGCCGGCATTCCAGTGAAGGGCACCGCAAGGTATGACGCAAGGAGCAACAACAACCTGCTCTTTACCCTTCGAGAAGATGGGGGAGATGAAATGGTCGTCGAATATGACGGGCAAAGGCCCGCAAATTTTGACGAAGTCACCAAGGTCGTCGCCATAGGCAGATACGAGCCGAAAAAAAATGTTTTTACAGCCAGACAGCTGTTGGTCAAGTGTCCCACGAAATATGAAGGGCGGGTTAAAGGAGAATGAATAATTTCGGTGAAGCGATGGTTGCGTTGGGGCTGATTGCCATAGGCCTTTCGTCCTTAAGTTACCTGGTCCTGTGTCTCAAGCCAGACAATGGCCTCGCCCGAAACATGGCCCGTCTGAGCTTTGTTGGTTTTTCCGCCTTTATGACCATCGCCTCCTTGCTGCTGATGCACTTCATCCTTAACCACGAGTTTCTTTACAGTTACGTGGCCCGGTATTCGTCCCGCAGTCTTCCCTTGGAGTATTTGGTCAGTTCTTTCTGGGCGGGTCAGGAAGGCAGTTTCCTTTTGTGGGTGCTGCTCGGATCCTGGCTTGGTATCATAGTGATTTTCAAGGCCCGGGAGAGGGAACCCCAGGTCATGCTCATTTACAATCTCAACGCCGTTTTCCTCGTGATTCTGTTGATCAAGCAGAGCCCTTTCCGCATGCTCCCTATTGCCCCCCCTGACGGCCAGGGACTGAACATGCTCTTACAGGACCCGTGGATGGTGATCCACCCGCCGGTGGTCTTTTTGGGGTATGCGGCCTTTACCATCCCTTTTGCCTATGCCATCTCCGCCCTGTGGCGCAAAGAATATGATGGATGGATCAAACCGGCCCTGCCCTGGGCCGTTTTTTCCTTCATGAGCCTGGGCGCCGGGATCATGATCGGCGGATACTGGTCATACAAGGTCCTGGGCTGGGGTGGGTACTGGGGCTGGGATCCGGTGGAGAATGCCTCGCTGTTGCCGTGGCTGGCAGGCACGGCCCTGATGCACGGGATGGTCGTACAGCGGACACGAAAGAAATTGCGCAAGACCAACTTCGTGTTGGCTGCTTTTGCTTTTATCCTCGTCATTTATTGCACGTTTCTGACCAGATCCGGCGTTCTGGCTGATTTCTCTGTCCATTCCTTCGTGGATCTGGGTATTACCGGCTGGCTGGTCATCTTCATGCTCGTCTTTATAGCCATCTTCCTGGGACTGTTCATGGCCAGGGCAAAGGAGATCTCTGCCCCGGCAGGGGGAAAAAGCATGAGCTATTTCTCCAGGGAATTTGGCCTTATCGTCGCCATGGTCCTCCTTTGCCTTTCTACGGTGCTCACCGGCCTGGGCACCTCCGCGCCTCTTATCACCAGAATGTTTGAAAAGGCCTCCAAGGTGTCCAATGAGTTTTACGTCCATACGAACCTGCCGGTGGCCCTGGTCATGCTGTTGTTGTTAAGCTTTGTCCCTGTCATGGTGTGGGGGAAAAACAGCTTTTCCAAGCTCGCGCCCAGGTTGGTCTGGGCCTTGATAGGCGCGGCCGTGGCCCTGGGTGTCACGCTGCTCAACGGCTTTCCGGGCACGGGCGTCTTCTTGCTTTCAGTGCTTGCCGGGGCTGCCGTGGGCATGAACCTTTTCCTGGCCATCAAGTTCGTCAGAAGGCAAATCAGCATTTCCGGCACGGCCATCGCCCACCTGGGAGTCGGATTGATGTTTGTGGGCATTGTCTCGTCATCTGCCTATGATCGGTCGGTAAAGGTCTCCCTGCCACAAGGCACGGTCAAGAGCGCCCTCGCCTATGACATAGACTTCGAGGGCCCAAAGATGTCCAGGGATGGAAAGGGGCTGCGGCTCCACATCCCCCTGAATGTCAACAAGGACGGCACTCAGTTCACTGCATGGCCGGATATTTACTCCGAGCGGGCCCGGGATGGACAGGTAAGACGCTTCGTCCATCCCCATATTCGGCGGGGACTTATTTCAGACCTTTACATATCTCCGGTGGACTTCGACCCGGGTGAAACCAAGGAGTCAGGCCATGAGATTGTAATGCAGAAGGGAAAGAAGCTCCGATTTCATGACTACGAGTTCACGTTTGCGAGGTTTGACGTATCAAGAATGATGGGTGACCAGGGCACCCACGGCGGCATGACGGTGGGTGCGAATATCGAGTCCTCATACAAGGGTGGAGAACCTGTTACACTCAAACCGGTCATCACCATCGGGCAGCTACACAGCCCGTCAAGCCGCGTGAAACTGCCTGGCCCGCAAGAGGCCTACCTGACCCTTGTCAAGATAGACGCCAGCGCCAAGACCATCGGCCTGGTCTACGAGGGCCCGGAACCTCAAGAAGAGAAAACCACGGAGAAAAAGCTCCCTTCCGTTATTGCAGAGGTCAGTATCAAGCCCGGCATGACCGTGTTGTGGCTGGGGACCTTCTTGATCCTTGTGGGCGCCGGCATTGCAGTCTTTCGCCGCTGGCAGTAACGAACCACAAGGTGTTCCGCTGGAATACCGGCT
>CAZCXI010000147.1:0-2215 GCA_964502635.1 uncultured Desulfobacterales bacterium | reverse complement strand
TACGAATTCGTCAAATTTAACGGGTCTGTCTGCCGCCCCAGATAAATCGGGACGGACAATCCGCTCGCTTCCGTGCTCCAACCATTCCGCGGACAGGTGTCCGACTACTACATCACCAGACTATGTGCAATGCCGTGGCAATCCTTGCAGTTGGTTGCCTTCATGTCTTTTGGATGCGGTTCACCATGGCATCTCTGACACGTTGGGATCTCTCCGTGACTTGGATGGCACTGTGCACAGGCGACCGCCGTATGTTTGGTGACCTTTTTCTGCAGCAGGCCATAAGCCGTTTCGTGGCATCCTGCACAGATTTTCGAGTCCGTGTCCTTGCCATAGGTTATCTGCTTCGGCTTGTGCACGGGATGGCAGGCCATGCAGTCCTTTGGGGTCATCTGCACTGCAGGGCTGTGAGATTCATGGCATGCGCTGCATTCAGGGATATATCCGTGCTTATCGGCATGACAGTCCCCACAGGCCACATCGGTCGTGTGCTTGCTCGGAAAGTCCTTTATTTCGCCGGCCTCTTTGGCATGGCAAAGGGCGCATGCTGTCTCTATCTGTGACGCAGGGATGACTAATGGTTTGTGGGGATCCGTGTGGCAGTTCAGACATGCGGTCAGGTTCTTATTGTCGCCGTGGAACGCCCCGCCGCTTGCACTCTGGTGACACCAGGCACACCTAGGCATAATCTGGTCATAATTCTGCTTGCGCGGATTATAGACATGATACTCCCGATGGCAGCGCACACAGTCAATCCGGTGCTTCCCGCCCGTATTCTTGATCGTCTCAAAAACCGAATAATGACACTGGGCGCATTCTACGGTGGTGAGCGGTTTAACAGCCACGTCGTAAGGGGTCGCAGCAGGCGAGGCAGCTTCTCTTGCCTGTGCCGAGGACGGCCCCAGCATGGGCTCGAGGGGTGCCGGGCGGTCACCAGCCCAAGCGCCTATCAACACGACTACCAAAACCATACCAACTACACCTGTGATCCATTTCATACGCTTCATTTTACGCCTCAGCCTCTCGTCATCTTGTTCACGTTATCATCCACGGCAAGCCATGACCCTGCGCCCCATGCGACGCCAGGGGCGCTGCAACAAGCCCTGGCACCTGCCCTGCCGTTAACCCTAACCCCTCAAATTATGTGCTATGCCATGGCACTGGCCACATTTGGGGAATTTATCCATCATCGACTTTGAATGGGGTTCGGCGTGGCACATTGTGCACGCTGGTGTATTCTTGTGTTTGTCCTTATGGCAAAATACGCAACTCAGATCGTGGTGCTTGCTCTTACTGTTTCCAAGAAGCGTCAGGGCATCCTCATGACAGGCCCCGCAATAACGGGAAGGGGTGTCCTGAGAATAGGTAATCACCAAAGGCATGTGGGCAGGGTGGCACGACACGCAGGCCTTGAAATCCATGTCCTCGGTGTGTTTTTCGTGGCAATCCATGCAGCTTGGAATCTGCCCATGGGCCGTGTGGCACTCGTTGCAGGCCAGATCCGTATGGGCGCTGGGGTGCGCTTTCACCTCGTCACCCTGTTGCGGGTGACAGGTCAGGCAAGCTGCCGTAATTTCACCTTCCAACATCAGATTGAGCGGAGCGTGGGCATCGGCGTGACAACTTGAACACTGCTCCAGCTCAAAATGGGATTCCCCGCTGTGACACATGCTGCATTGCGGTATGGCCTCTGTCCCCTGAGGCGGGTGCTCCTGGTGGCAATCCAAACAGCCCACCTCGGCCTTGTGCTTACCTCCGTGCTCTCCTATGGTCTGAGCCTGCTGGGGGTGGCAGATCACACATTGAGCATTGGTCAGGGCCGGGGCCGCGGAGGCCGCCTCCACAGCGCCTTTTGCCTCCGGACCTGCGGCTGAAGGCCGAACGCCTGCCCTTTGTTCACAGGCAAAAGAGCAAATCAAAGCGATGATTCCAACGACACCAAGGACAACACCGGTTGAACTCCTCGCTGCCAAGCACCTGCACCATCTCACGCCTGTTTTTCTCTGCGGTACACGCATTGTGTCTCTCCTCCAGATAAAAGGCTTGCCCCCCGGGCCCGGGCCTTTGTCCAAGATCAAGGGAAGGTATCAAGACATGTCGTCTGCCGGGACACCCGTCTTCGGCTATAAAGTCGCGTCCTGCGTATCATTACAATCGTGTGATGTCAAGCACTTTTTGACGGACATGGTCTCCATTTCCGGTCAGTGAAATGGCA
>CAZCXI010000146.1:1529-5163 GCA_964502635.1 uncultured Desulfobacterales bacterium | reverse complement strand
GTCGCCAAGATCATAGAGATCCCTGACCTTGCCCCGCCTGACCAATGTCAGGTCGGGAAAATCGGTCTCGTATAATGCAGCTACCAAGCGTCACTCCTCACTTTTGATATCCTGAGATGTTTATCTCTACAGTCTCTTGTCCTGAAAAGTCAAGGAGCAAGTGGGCCGGTGTTTGCCATTGTACAGACCCCCTGCGTGTGCTATTTGCAAACACTCAGGCCCTACTTGAACCCTTATAGGACGTTGGCTAAATCGGAAGTAATCCACCGGCTCTGCCGGTGAGAATTGAAAAGGGGTTGCTGTTTGTGGGGATCTCAGTTTCCAGACTGCGGTCGGGAGGCCGTGTTTCTGTCATTGAACCGCGAAAGCGAGCGCATTCCCCGCTGCTTGCGGCGGGGTTAGCGAGCGAATCTGAAAATGAAAAACTTCCTTACGGTGAAGATTCCCCGTGGCTTGCCCGCGGGGAGGCTTCAAACATTCGAGTTTAGCATTTGTTTCGAATTCCGATATTGATGGTTTCGTAAAAAGTCGATTTTACTCACTCCGTGAACATTTTGGGGGCACTTGAGATGTTCAGCTAAAATGCTAAAACTCGGGCTAACGCCCTCAAACAGTTAGCCTTTTTGAACGCTGAACATCTCAAGTGCCTTTCTCCCAAAATGCTCAATATCGTTCGCAAAACACTTTTTACGAAGTCGTCGATATTAGGATTTCGTATTTGAACCGTTACGCCGACACTGTTGGAATAGCCACAGGGATTTCACCAGGCGCAAAGTTCCCAGGTTCTCACAACAAAATCAACAAAGGCATACGGAGGGTCGAAGATGGATAAGAAAGTTACCGTTGTCGGTGCGGGCAATGTAGGGGCGACAGTAGCCCAGCGATTAGTGGAAAAGGAGCTGGCCGACGTTGTCTTGATCGATGTCATAGAAGGTTTGCCTCAGGGGAAAGTCTTAGACCTGCAGGCGGCAGCCCCCATAGAAAAACATGATGCCAAGCTCATAGGAGCCCATTCATACGAGGATTCAAAAGGCTCTGACATTGTCATCGTTACGGCAGGTGTGCCCCGGAAACCGGGCATGAGCCGGGGCGATCTCTTGGCGACAAATGCTGAAATCGTAAAGACCGTGATCGGGCAGACCGCACCCCTGTCGCCGGAGGCCATCGTTATTATTGTGAGCAATCCCCTGGATGCTATGTGCCATGTAGCCTTTGAAACGAGCGGATTTCCCAAGAACCGGGTGGTCGGGATGGCCGGTGTGCTCGATTCGGCCCGCTTTCGCACCTTTATTGCCATGGAGCTCAATGTGTCCGTGGAAAACACCCACGCCTTTGTGCTGGGTGGCCATGGCATGGCGATGGTTCCCCTGCCTCGATATTCCACGGTAGCCGGCATCCCCATTACGGAGTTGATGCCCCAGGAACGGATCGATGCCCTTGTGGAGCGGACGCGAAAAGGAGGCGCTGAGATTGTCGGCCTTTTAAAGACAGGCAGCGCCTTTTACGCACCGGCCTCTGCTGTTGTGGAGATGGCCCAGGCCATCATTATGGACAAGAAGAAGATTCTGCCCTGCGCGGCCTATCTGGAGGGTGAATATGGTATTGACAAGCTCTTTATCGGCGTCCCGGTCAAGCTTGGAAGTCGCGGGGTTGAGGAAATTATCGAGGTAAAGTTGACCGAACAGGAACACGGCGCGCTTTACAAATCAGCAGAAGCGGTGGGCGAGTTGGTGGACAGGCTGAAGACAAAGGAAGTTTAGCCCGATAGGGTAAAGACTTTGCTCTGGTGCGTTCGGTAAACAAAGTCACTTTTTTGGCAAAAAAATACCCTTTTCGAGAAGTGCGTGTGAGAAAAATGTTGACTGGGAGGCGTATTATGGTTAATATGTAAACAATTAGGAGGGTTAAAAGATGTTTGCCGCGATGATGCCTATCCTCAGCTAACCGGGTAACGTAACGCAAGGTGGCAACGCTATGGGACAAAGAGAAAACACACCAATAACCATCTTGATTGTGGATAATGATGAGAAGATTCTCTCGATCCTCCAAGAGTATTTAGAACTCAGCCATTATCAGGTGAGAACAGCAGCGAGCGGTCTTGAGGCTTTGAAGCTCTTGCGCACGGAGCCCTATGATGTGCTCTTGACAGACATCGTTATGCCTGACATCAGCGGTCTTGGTCTTATCGAAATTGCCAGAAAAGAGTTCCCTGAATTACCGATTGTCGCCATGACGGGTTATGGCAGACAGGTGAGGAATCTCGCCAGTGAACATGCGCCTGATTGCTATCTGGAAAAACCTTTTAACCTGGAGGAGTTGTCAAAGGCTGTAGAGTCCCTCTTGCACAGGGGATAGGGAAAAGACGGCTTTAAGAAGGTCCACATGGATATATGTGAACAAATTCTTGTTGGGAAAAGTCTATCTCTCCTTAAAGTGAGAGAGCTTGTCCGTCAAGTTGCCAACAGCGATTTGAATATTATCATTTCCGGGGAAAGCGGTGTTGGCAAGGAACTCGTCGCCCAGGGCCTTCATCTCTCTTCTAATCGCAAGGGCAAGCCATTTGTAAAAGTCAATTGTGCTGCAATTCCCAGCGAGCTCCTTGAAAGTGAGCTGTTTGGCTATGAAAGAGGGGCTTTCACCGGCGCAGAGAGGACGAAACCGGGAAAATTCGAATTGGCCCATAGCGGCACCATCTTCTTGGACGAAATCGGGGACATGCCTCTTTTCCTGCAGTCGAAGATGCTTCAGGTCTTGCAGGACTTCCAGTTTTCCCGCCTAGGCGCCAAGAATGACGTGAAGGTGAACTGTTGGGTTCTGGCTGCCACCAACCATGACATAGAACAGGATGTCAGGGAAGGCCTCTTTCGGGAAGATCTTTACTACCGACTGAATATTATCAGGATATTTATTCCTCCTCTTCGAGAAAGGCGGGAGGACATCGACGTGCTCATCGATCATTTTGCAGCCCAATTTGCCGAAAAGATCGAAAAGGCCCTCTTTGACTTCAGTCATGGTGCGCGGGATTTTCTCCGCCAGTATTCCTGGCCCGGCAACGTGCGAGAGCTCAAGAACACGGTTGAACGTCTAATGATCTTGGGAGACTGGCGTACCGTGAAGGAGGAGCTGCTGGCCAGGGAAACAAGGCGGTTCGACGGCCATGAGCTAACGACCCGCCCTTCGCCGCCCGTGCCTGACGACCTAGATAGATCCCCGGAGCCGAAGAAGAAGTTTCCCCCCTTGAAAGAGGTCAAGAAAAAGGCTGTCCAGGAAGCTGAGGGAAAGCTCATCAGCGAAGTTCTCAAAGAAACCGACTGGAATCGAAAACGGGCGGCAAGAATCCTGCAGATTAGCTACAAGGCCCTTCTTTACAAGATCAAGGATCTCAATCTGCGTCGCGAGGAGTCATGAAATCCGGCGAGGGCTTGCCGAAGGGCATTTGTTTTCCCATCAGTGGTAAATTGAGTTCCCAAAAGGAAAACAGTTCTACTTTCTTGACGCTTTTTTCCATTGGGAAAATCGATTCTCAGTTAGGAGTGAATTTGTGTGTCCATCGTGTGACCTGTTGTGCTACATTGTTCTATGCTGTTTCCATTATTTTCTAACAAACTATAATCATTAGCTAATTTTGCCAAGT
>CAZCXI010000146.1:0-1429 GCA_964502635.1 uncultured Desulfobacterales bacterium | reverse complement strand
AGAAGGCTCACCCCACGAAGGCGCAGTTCCACTGTGTAGCTTGAACAAGGTAGGCAGCCATGGCACCAATCAAGATATTCGTCATCGAGGATTCTTCTGCCCTGCGTGATTATCTGTCTGAATTGGTCCAGATCGTTGGATATCACGCTCAAGCACTGGAGGAGAAGACAGAGTTTTTGGCTGAAATGCATCACTACGACCCTGACATGGTCCTTTTGGGCTCGAGCACCCATACAGGGCAAATAAAGGCCATTGCCGAGGTTATTGAGCGTGAAAAACGTGGGATGCCCATCCTGGTCATTCGTGACGGGACGGGCAAAGAGGAAGCGGAAAAAGCTGCTGACTGTGCCAACCTTGGTTACTTGCGGGTTGGCTTTGACACGGATGAGTTGAAGCAGGCCGTTGAGCGACTTGTAGAAGAGTGCCGGGACTCTGATTACAAGGAATTTTACAAGGAATTGGATGACACCATTGTTGGACAAACCCCCGCCATGATACAAATAAAACGGCATGTTGTGCGGCTGGCCAAATCCGATGTCACGGTCCTCATCAGCGGTGAGAGCGGCACGGGCAAGGAACTTGTGGCCCGTTCGATTCACAAGCTTTCGTCCCGGGCGGATCAACCCTTCATCAAGGTCAACAGTGCCGCGTTGCCGAGCAACCTGCTGGAGAGCGAACTGTTCGGCTTTGAAAAAGGAGCTTTCACTGGGGCTTTTGATAAGAAACCCGGCAAGTTTGCACTTGCTAGCTCAGGGACCATCCTTTTGGACGAGATCAGCGAAATCCCCTTGTCGATGCAGGCTAAACTCCTGCAGGTGCTTGAGGACAGCGAGTATTCCGCACTGGGGAGCACGGCCAACACCATCATTGATACCCGTGTCCTGGCAGCGACCAACGCCAATCTGGCTGAGATGGTTTCCGAGAACCGGTTTAGATCGGACCTGTATTACCGTCTCAACGTCGTGTCTGTTCACATCCCGCCCCTCAGGGATCGCAAACAGGATATGGATCTCTTGTGCGGGCACTTTCTAAAAAAATATGCAGTCCGGCATGGCAGAGAGCGTGTGCTCCTGAGTGACCAGGTCCGCGAACAGTTCCATGCGTATTCATGGCCCGGAAATCTTCGCGAATTAGAAAACCTGATTCAGGGCTTCACGATACTTGGGAACCAAGACGGATTCTGTGAAAAAATGGGCAACTACGGTCCTGCCGGTGGCTTTCTGAACGGCACGGAAGCCCTGACGAAAGGTGAAGGCACCGGCACCGTTCCATCCAGGCCCGCCAGGACACGCTCTTTGAAAAAGGTGTGCAAGGAGGCGGCCCGCAAGGCCGAAACCGCAACCATAATGAATGTGCTCTTGCACACCCACTGGAATCGCAGAAAGGCGGCCACTATTCTGGAAATCAGTTATAAGGCCTTGCTCAATAA
>CAZCXI010000145.1:0-5199 GCA_964502635.1 uncultured Desulfobacterales bacterium | reverse complement strand
GCAAGATCACCCGTGCCGTGGCACGCATCAGGCTCGGGCTGCAGGAAAAGCTCTACCTCGGCAACCTGGAAGCGAGGAGGGACTGGGGCTATGCCCCGGAGTATGTTGAGGCCATGTGGCTCATGCTTCAGCAGGACAAGCCTGAGGATTTGGTTATCGGCAATGGTGAATCCCACTCGGTTCGAGAATTCTGCGAGCTTGCCTTCCGCGCGGGCGGCATCGAGCTGGAATGGCACGGCTCCGGCACGGACGAGGTTGGTGTCATCCGATCCCTCTCCCTGGACAGCCCATGCCCCCAACCTGAATCGCAAGGTTCTGTTGGTGCCTGTCCGACAGCGTCAAGAGCAACGGTACGTGCAGTGCAGACCGGTGACGAAGTCGTTGCCATAGATCCCCGCTACTTCCGGCCTACTGAAGTGGAATTCCTCCTCGCAGACCCCTCCAGAGCCAGAGAGAGGTTGGGGTGGCAACCCAAGGTGAGCTTTAAGGAATTGGTGCAGATCATGGTTGCGTCGGACATAAAGGCCCTTGAAGAGGTCCAGCAATGTCGGGACGTCATCCGGCAGATCATGAACAACAACAGTAAGCCATAGAATGGTTATGCGTTAACCCTGATGGGCTCGTAAAAAGTCAATTTTGCTCCCCCCGTGAGCATTTTGGGCGCACTTGCAGTCTTCAGCTAGAATGCTAAAACTCGGGCTAACGCCCTCAAACAGTTAGCATTCTTTGACGCTGAACCCCTCAAGTGCTTTCCCCCCAAAATGCTCAATGTCGGTCACAAAAGACTTTTTACGAGCCCATGAACCCTATGAACCGAAACGCGCGAATATACATTGCCGGCCACACCGGCCTCGTCGGTTCTGCCCTGCACCGAAAACTTCAGGCTGAGGGCTATACCAACCTGATTACCCGGACCCATGTTGACCTGGATCTCATGCGCCAGGTCGAAGTGGAGACTTTTTTTGAGAATGAGCGGCCAGAATACGTCTTTTTGGCTGCCGCCAAGGTGGGTGGGATCTGGGCTAATCACTCATATCCGGCAGATTTCATATACAGGAATCTGGCTATGCAAACGAACGTGATACATGCCGCCTGGAAAACGGAAGTAAAGGGTCTGCTGTTTCTGGGCTCCTCCTGCATCTATCCCAGGGAATGCCCCCAACCCATGAAGGAAGAATATCTTCTTACGGGTCCTTTGGAGGTGACCAATGAGCCCTATGCCGTGGCCAAGATTGCAGGCGTCAAGATGTGCGAGTTCTATAATCGCCAGTATGGCACGAATTTCATGGCGGTCATGCCCACCAATCTTTACGGACTCAATGACAACTTCGACCTGGAAACCAGTCACGTGCTGCCTGCTCTCATCCGCAAATTCCATCTCGCCAAACTGGCCGCTCAGGGGAATTGGGAAGCCATCAAGAAGAACGAATCCCGGTTCGGCCGTATCCCCGACGATATCCGCGCCGCCCTTGGCCTTACTGCTGATATTTCACAGCTGCCCCCCCGTTCGCCTCAGGTTGTCCTGTGGGGAAGTGGCAGCCCGCGTCGGGAGTTCCTCCACGTGGACGACCTCGCGGGTGCTTGCCTGTTTCTGATGGATAATCTCTCCGCCTCAGGCCTGCAACCAAGAGATTTGCCAAACTCTATCGTAAATATTGGTTGCGGCAAAGACATAACCATCAAGGAACTGGCCCTGCTTATCAAGGAAATCGTCGGGTTCGAAGGTGACATGTCGTTTGACGTCACCAAGCCTGATGGGACGCCGCAGAAGTTGCTTGACATATCTACCGTGAAAGCCCTGGGGTGGTCGCCAAGGATATCATTAAGGGATGGCATTAAACAGACCTATGAAGGGTATTTAGAGCACGTCCATCCGTGCTAGAACGAGACATGAGAGTGTTCTCCAAACTTACGCTGAAATGGGAGGAGTCATGATTACAGCTTTGCTGAAGAACAGGCGCGTTTCATGGTTTCAAATCCGAAGCATAGCCTGCTGTTTTACCATCTCATTTCTCCTTGCCGCTTCACTGAGTTTTGCTCAGCAAGCTGAGGAAAAAAGCCATGTTACACCCGAACTTCTGCAAAAAGGGCAGGAGTTGGTTGAGCAGGGGAAGATTTCAAGAGAACAGCTGGGGCTGGCTCGCCAGGCCGTGGAGCGAGGGGCGGTAAGCCCAGCTGATCTTCAAAGGTTAAAGGAAAAGGAGGGGCCGGGCACGCTGACTTTGGAAGAGATCGAGGCCGGACAAAGGCTCCTCAAAGAACGTGAGAAAAAATCCGCCCTCCCCGAAGGAGAAAAAGGGGGGACAGCAGAGGCTGAAAAGGAGACTCGCCCGGAAGCAAAGGAGATGACCGGGTCAGGGCTGAAGATTTTCGGCCATGAGCTCTTTTCCAGACCATCCAGCACCTTTGCCCCGATTTCCCAGTTACCCGTTTCTGACAGTTACGTGATCGGCCCCGGGGATGAGATCAAGGTGCTCATGTGGGGGCGGATTGACGCCGAGTACTCCCTTGTAGTGGACAGGGAGGGCGTGATTCAGTTTCCCAAGGTGGGGCCGCTTGCAGTGGCCGGTCTCACCTACAAGGAGCTCAAAGCGCTGATCAAGCGAAGGGCAGAATCGATCACGGGAGTCAACGTCGACATCTCTATGGGAAAGCTGCGTACCATTCAGGTGTTTCTGCTTGGTGAGGTGAAGAGCCCTGGGGTGTATACGGTGAGTTCCCTGGCTACCATGAGCAATGCTCTGTTGGCATCCGGCGGTCCCACCTCTCTTGGTTCGCTACGCAGGGTGCAACTGAAACGCCGCGGCCGGGTGATGACTACAGTGGACTTTTACGACTTTCTACTCAGAGGAGACACCTCTGCTGACGCCCGTCTCATGCCGGGCGACGTGATCTTTGTGCCCCAGGTCGGGCCCATGGTGACTGTGGCAGGCAATGTCAGACGGCCGGCCATCTACGAGCTCAAAGAGGACCGGACCCTGCGGAGGGCCCTAAACCTGGCAGGCGGTCTGGCCCCCCAGGCGTACAACCAGCGGATTCAGATCGATCGGGCTTTCGAAAATCAAATGAGGATTGTCTTGGATATACCCTATGAGCATCTGGAGACAAAAAAGGTCGTTCCTCTCAAGGACGGAGACCTGGTCCGTATATTTCCCATCCTGGAGGGGAGCGTCAATGCTGTCTACCTTTACGGCAATGTGTTAAGGCCGGGGAAGTACGCCTACAAGCCGGGTATGCGAGTTCTGGACGTACTGCCGGACCTGGAGACTCTGCGGTTGGATGCCTACCTGCCCTACGCGCTGATCAAACGTTATAAGCCTGAAGAAATGAGGGCGGAACTTGTTCCGTTTAATCTTGGAAAGCTGCTTATTTCCGGCGATGTCGTTGAGAATCTCACGCTCCAACCATTGGACGAAGTCTATGTGTTCAACAAGTCGGTCCTTGAGTACAAACCAGAGGTTGATATTAAAGGCGAGGTTAGGAAACCAGGGCGTTACTCAATTGATAGGATGAAGATAAAGGACCTGATCTACAAGGCAGGCGGGCTCACGCGAGATGCCTACCTTCCTCTGGGCCACCTCTACCGGACAGATCCCAGGACCTTTGATGTGGCCCTTATGACTTTTAATCTGGAGAACGCCCTTGAGGAGGTTCCAGGGGACAACCTGCTGCTCCAGGATCAGGACGAAGTGGTGATCCACAGCATCAGGGAGTACAAGCCCAAGGAGTTTGTCAAGATCTATGGCATGGTGAACAACCCGGGAGAATATCCTTTGGCCGTGGGTATGACCATCAAAGACCTCATCATGGCAGCCGGAAACCTGCGCCAGGAAGCTCACAAGGGAGAGGCAGAGTTGGTGCGCTTCAAGCTGGTTGATGGAGACCTCATGAAAACAGAGGTTGTGGCCTTTAACGTAAACAAGGCGTTGTCCGGGGCGCCGCAGGATAATTACGGGCTGGAGGAATACGACCAGGTCTTTATCAAGAGGATTCCAGACTGGCTGGAGGAAATCAAGGTCACCGTTGAGGGGGAGGTCAGATATCCGGGCGAGTATTTCGTCCGAGACGGGGAACAGCTGAGCTCTGTCATTGAAAGGGCCGGAGGTTTTACCCGGGACGCCTATTTGCGAGGGGCTTTTTTTACTCGAGAAAGAGCTCGGCAAATCCAGCGCCAGAGGCTGAATGATCTCATCCTTAAGATGGAGCAGGATCTTGCGGCCGGAGAAGCAACAGAAATGACGGGGGCGCTGTCCAAGGAGGATGTGGAAGCCAATCGGGTCGCCATGGAAGCAAAAAAGGGCCTGCTCCAAAAACTCAGGGAGGCAAAGGTTGAAGGACGGATGGTGGTGAAATTGGACCGGCTGGACCGGTTCAAGGATTCAAAATTTGACCTGAGACTTGAGGACCAAGATCGGCTCCAGATCCCGAAGACGCCGCAGTCTGTGAACGTGTTGGGCGAGGTATACAATGCGACCTCTTTTATGTACGAAAAGGGGAAGAAGGTGGACTATTACCTGAAGCGGGCAGGTGGCCCGACCGTGAATGCGGAAAAGGGTGAAATGTACATCATTCGCGCCGATGGTTCCGTTCAGAGCAAGGCTGCAAGCGGTAAGCTGTTTAGCTGGGATCCTGACAACAATCGATGGACTTATGGGGGCTTCAAGTCTGCAAGGCTTTATCCGGGAGATAGTCTTCTGGTACCCAGAAAGCTGGTCAAGATCCACTGGGTGAAGGAATTCCGAGATATTACCCAGATCATCTTCCAGATTGCTGTTGCCGCCGGCGTGTTCGCGGCCATCTGAGGGAGTTTTTGGAGCCCTTCGTTTTGAGTGGTGGTCTGAAGCGTTCCGGCCTCATACACGGAGACCTTTGAATAACCTTGCCTCGCTCTTTGATATGAGGTTTTTGACCCATCTGAGGGCTCGCTCACTAATCGCAAGAACTCGGCCTAACGGCCTCAAACAGCTTGCGATTTGCCCGCTAGGGCGGGCCATTCGCTTCGCCCGGGTGGGTACCCCAAAAACCTCATAATTGTCGCTTTTCGAGGTTATGCAAAGGTCTCACACGTTTCTGCCGTGCAACAAGAAAGGCCCGTTGGGCCTTTTTGTTTCTCTACGAACGGACACACACAAGCTTGTAGATTAGGACGGCCTGTTGACCCAAGGATTCTAGGCGATTGGAGATAGACATGATAAAAGT
>CAZCXI010000144.1:2681-5209 GCA_964502635.1 uncultured Desulfobacterales bacterium | reverse complement strand
TTTGAATACCTTGAATACAAAAAGGAAGGAAGGGTGAGCAGATGTATCATAGAAGGAGCATGATTCTGGTTTTGATTGTTTTGTTCGGCTTGACGCTGGTCATGGCAGGACCGGCCAAGGCTATTGACTGTGAGGATTGTACCTGGTTGACATCGATTGACATTGCGGACATTGACGGCAATACGGTTTTTGATGCGAATGATGCCCAAATTGTAGAATTTGGACGATCGGGCCCACCGATCAAAGTAACCCTGAACTATGAGATCACCGAAGAAACCCCCCTGCCATGCAAGGTCATATGCGTTATCAAGGGCCCATCCGGCGAGACGTTCATGAAAAAGAGGAGAATCACGGAAACCGGACAATACAAGTACACGGCAGTGGGTATTTTCGTGCCCACCACCGATCCTACAGCGACAATCAAATACGTCTTAAAGGTGAGGGCGCGAGGTGAAGGTCTTGTGGGCAAGGATGCCGGAGAGATTGACATCACTGTAGGTCCGCTTGGTAGCGTGGAATAAAGTATTAGAGCCAATCATAACGCCTCCGGGACTTATCATATAAGCTGCCTGAAGGAAGGGGAAATCATGAAGGGAAGGGAAACATCGAATAGAACGCCACTCTTTTTTCTGGCATTGTTGGCGCTGTCCATGTTGGTCCTCGTCGGCACCCCAAATGTTTATGCCCTCGGGCACTATGGGATTCCGGGAACCGTGGAGGGTTGTGATGAATGCCACGATTTTGCCGGCGGTTTCTATGACGACGCTGGTTCAGGGAACCTGCGGTGGGTGAAGGCCACGATTAACTCGCGGTCCGTTGTCTTCACAAGTTTCGACAGCCCACCGGGTACCTTGGCAGATGGAAACGACGCCAATCTGGACGGGCCCTGCGAGGTGTGCCACACGACCACCAAGTATCATACAAACACGGGCGATGGCACGACGCACTTTGATGGTATCAACTGTACCACGTGTCATCCGCATTTTGTTGACGACATCAACAATTATTTTGAACCTCGCTTCGTGGGAACTCAATCTCACACCACCCATTTTACCGATCCAAAAGGCCCACTCTTGGGATCAGATCCGGATTGTACCGTTTGCCATTATCCAGGCGACTTCTCGAAGTTCGGCCCATCCGGCGACACCCTGGCCGCTACGGACGTGTGTGACGCATGCCACAGTGCCGGCGGCGCCTTTGACGGCGTCTCTGACGCCAAGGCCAAATGGGAAGACGGTGTCTATAAGAAGAACGGCTATGAACTGCAGGCCGGCAATGAAAACTGGTGCGCGGGTTGTCACGACAACGGCACCTCGACTGTAGACGGCGTATCCGCGCCGAACGTCATGGGGGATAACGCCACTTACGGTTACAACGTATCAGGCCACGGGAAAAATCCCCTCAACTACATCACTTGTGATGGTTGTCACGATCTTGCCGTGTCTCATACCGACGGCAAGGCACGTACGTACAAGGCCTCGAGCAGTAATCCAGACAGGAGCTATCGAGGCGGCTACCGGCTCAACGACGACATGACCATCCCACGAAACGGCGAAGGGGCCCAGACCTCTTTCAAGCTCTGCACCAACTGTCACGTTTACTCTGACATCACAAGTCGACTGAAGACGAACTTCAGAGACGACCTAAAGAACACGACATTCAGCTACCATGAAAACCACCTGGAATGGTACAACACCTTCCTGGCCTGGGACTCCGACTTCGACGGCGTTGGTCCCCCAGAGGGCCAGAACGTGGCGGATTCCGCCATGAGCTGTCCCGCATGTCACAATGTCCACGGATCGCCGTCGCCGGCAATGATTCGGCACGGGGAACTCATAGGGCATGTGCCAGCTCTTGACTTCAGGTGGTACGAAGCGGATGGTTCCACGGTAACAACATCCTTGCAGGACAGTCTCTATGGAGCTTTGGAATGTGCCAATGTACCCGACCTGGCGCACAATAACGTTTGCTACGGGTGTCATCCCGTCTTGCCGCCAAATCCAACCCTACTAAAATACTATCGGACGCCCGGGGGGCCGGTCACGCTCATCGTCAACAACGTATGGACAACGGACTTGAACAACGTTGTTAAAGACACTTTCAGTGTGGGCGCTGACATCCGCTACCATGCAAGCTTCACCATTTCCGGGGCTGACTCTTACTTCATAAAGAGCCCGGGGAAGAAGTCCCAGGCCTCCGAGACATCGGGGGCGAACTGGAAGACGAAACTCCCCAAGACCGGCACGCTCTCCGCGGGTAACTACGAATGGACCTGGGATGAGACCATACCACCAGAGGCCAGTCCGGGGTCGGGCGCAAAGGTCAAGGTGTTGCTGAGGATGTTGGATGCTCCAGGCGGGAATCTGATCACTAAGGACTCGACGACCTATAACTTCAGTATCTTGCCGTAGAGAGCCAGTTGGTTTTCTTGCGAACTTAAGATTCTTCTCTAACGGAAAAAGGCGGAGTCGTGACGGCTCCGCCTTTTGACTTTGAAGACCCGACGTTATGAGACCTTTGAAAAACTC
>CAZCXI010000144.1:0-2581 GCA_964502635.1 uncultured Desulfobacterales bacterium | reverse complement strand
CATTAATTATATTCTAGCACGCCTTTTGCAGGACCTAAGACAAGCCTGGAGCGGGTTTTTGCGAATCTACCCCTACTTATATGATTTTTCATTTGTTTTGGTGAACCTGCGGGCTGCGTATTACAAGCGATTCACTGACTTGCCATGAAAAGGCCTGCGTCATCAGTTGCTATCATGAGAATCCAGGGGCCTCCCAATCAACGGATAAAAGCTGCGAGGACGAAATGAGCCACGTTTTTATCAGTGACAAGAAGAAGGGCACGATCCTAACCAGAAGGCTGTTGCCTTGGCTCGCCTTGAGCATTCTGTTTGTCCTTACACTGTCAATCAACGCCCAGGCAGCCCAGATCATCGGCTCATGGGTGGCCGGCACGACCCACACGGCTGAGTCTGGTACGGACCGATGCTTGATCTTCCTGGCTCACGCAGAGTCCAGTACGGGCGATACAAACCTTGCCAGTGTGACGTACGGTGGGCAGTCGATGACGAAAGTCGTCGACCACGTTTATTTTTCTTCCTACGCCGCCTATGTTTGCGCATTCATCCTGGACGAATCGGGCATCGCTGCCGCCACGAGCAGTGACTTTGTCGTGACCTGGGGCACGGCTCCTTCTGGGACACCAGCCTTTTCAAGTGTTTTTCTCTCGGGAGTCGATCAGAGCAATCTCGTGGGAGACACGGGAACCGGGGAAAGTACGACGACGACTGCGGAAACTCCAGCCCTCACCACAAATGACGGTGACATGGCCATCGTTGCAGGGACCTGCGGTAACGATGCTGAGTATTCTGTGATAAACGGTTTTACGGAAGGTATCGAAGTCGCTCCGGCCTCCGCGGACGGTATCGGCGGATATCTCGCTGCCACTGGGGCAAACGTCACACCTGGTGTTTCTCACAATAATGTAAACCGCCAGGCCGTTATCGGCTTTATCGTGCAAGGCATGGCGCCTCCCAGTGCTGATTTCAGCGCCAGCCCCCTCAGCGGCGTCGCTCCTCTGATTGTTGGTTTCACCGATGCCTCCACCGGTGACATCGGCACCTGGTCTTGGGACTTTGACAACGATGGCACCGAAGATTCTGCGCAACAAAACCCGTCCTATACGTACAGTACTTCAGGCACTTATTCCGTCACCTTGTCTTTAACCGGACCGAGTGGATCAGACTCCCTAACGAGAACGGATTACATCACGGTATACGAACCCGCAGTGGCCAATTTTTCAGGCAGCCCCACCAGTGGTGTTGCCCCCTTGGCCGTTACTTTCACGGACCTGTCCACCGGTGACATCAGCAACTGGAACTGGGATTTCGATAACGACGGGACCAATGACTCCACTTTACAAAACCCGACCTACACGTACGATATACCCGGAACGTACTCCGTTCGGTTGTCGGTCAGCGGCCTCGGCGGCTCCAGTAACTCAACGATGACCAACTACATTACCGTTTACGAACCGGCCTCTGCGGACTTTTCCGGAACACCAACGGGTGGGCCGGCACCTCTTGCTGTCACCTTCACGGATGCCTCCACAGGTGATGTGGACACGTGGTCATGGGATTTCGATAACGACGGTACGGAAGATTCTACCCAACAAAACCCGTCTTATACCTACAGTTCACCTGGCACCTACACCGTGGCCTTGACAGCCTCTGGTCTCGGCGGCTCAGATACTAATACAAAGACGAATTACATTGCCGTCTACGTACCGGCTTCTGCCGATTTTTCTGGAGCGCCGACTTCCGGCATTGGCACCCTGGCCGTCACATTCACAGATTCCTCAGCGGGAGAGGTAGACACCTGGTCCTGGGACTTTGACAACGATGGCACCCAAGATTCTGCGTTGCAGAATCCCTCTTATACCTACAGTTCGCCTGGCACCTACACCGTGGTTTTAACGGCATCAGGCCTCGGCGGCTCCGACACGAATACGAAAACCAACTACATCACCGTCTATACACCGGTGACAGCAGCTTTTTCAGGAGCTCCTCTGGGTGGTCTTCCGCCGCTCGCTGTCACCTTTACGGACGCCTCCACCGGGGATGTGAGCGGCTGGTCTTGGGATTTTGACAATGACGGTACGGAGGACTCTACAGCGCAGAATCCTTCTTACACTTACACCGTGTCTGGCACCTATTCCGTGGCCCTTACAGCCTCGGGCCCTGGCGGGTCTTATACCGATACCAAAACCGACTACATCACGGTCTACACACCGGCTTCGGCGGACTTCTCTGGCACCCCAACGAGTGGTCCTGCTCCCCATGCCCTGACCTTTTCAGATGCTTCCAGTGGGGATGTGGACACCTGGTCGTGGGATTTCGATAACGACGGCACCGAGGATTCTACCGAGCAAAACCCGGCGTACACTTACACAAACCCCGGTACCTACACAGTCGCATTGACGGCATCCGGCCCTGGCGGATCAGACACCAACACGAAAACCGATTACATCACAGTCCATACACCGGCATCAGCAGATTTCTCTGCCACACCATCGATCGGTCCGGCACCACTGGCCCTCACCTTTACGGATACCTCCACTGGTGACATTGATACCTGGTCCTGGGATTTCGATAACGACGGCAC
>CAZCXI010000143.1:0-5335 GCA_964502635.1 uncultured Desulfobacterales bacterium | reverse complement strand
GTTCCTTACGGTCGAAGATTCCCTGTAGCTTGCTACAGGGAGCTTCAAATTCATAAGCCTTTATAAAAGGATCAGAAAGCCCCTTTTTTCTTAAGGCTCACTAATGTGCTCAGACAGTCAGACATTTCCAAATTTAACTACCTGTCGCCCCAAGTTATTGAGAAGTCACCACGCTATGGCCTACGGCCCGGCCGTTACAGGGAGACGATGGCGAGACATCCAAACAAGAAGCCACTGCTGGACAGATTCCTGGGTTCAGCCATGGGCACCTTTGTGGGCGATGCCCTGGGCGAACCCGTGGAAGGTTGGCCTCACAGGGCGATTTATCATCGATTCGGCCTCCTTGATACCATGCTGAAGGGGGAAGGGCGCTATACGGATGACACGCAGATGATGATTGGGATCTTGGAGACCCTGTTGGAAAAAGGAAAGTTCGATCCTGCCGTGTGCGCAAGAAAATTTCAGAAAAATTTTGATCCCGCGCGGGGCTATGGCCGACGCATCTTCGGGGTGATGGAAAGGATCAAACAGGGGACACCTTGGGATCAAGTGGGCACCGACAGCTTCGGCAATGGTGGGGCCATGAGGATCGGCCCCATCGGCTGTTTTTACTACCGGGACTTGGAGGCGATCAAGAGAAACGCCGTTTTGTGCGCTCGCATTACCCACAACCACCCGGAAGGGCTGGCCGGTGCCGTGGCCCAGGCCACGGCCGTGGGGCTGGCATGTCAATGCGGCCTGTCAGGCGAGCCGATAGAACCGGAGCACTTCTTGGATGCGATAACAGCCCAGGTCAGCGATATAGACAAGGGGTTCACCGGGTCTGTAGACCGAATCAGGTCCATCCCAAGGGGTTCCGTGCTTGAAGCGATCGAAGCCGTTTCTGGCAGGTATAAGTTGAGCCTGAGGGCCATCGAGTCCGTACCAGCAGCGATTGGGGCCTTCATATTGACTGATAGCTTTTCAGATGCGGTCGTCCTGGCCGTCAACCTGGGTGGAGACACGGACACCATCGGCGCCATGGCAGGCGCCATGGCAGGGGCCTATTACGGGTACGGCCGGATACCAAAAGACTGGCTGGGCTGCCTGGAAAATGGGGCCAAAGGGCGAGATTATGTCATCGATTGTGTCAAGCAGATTGTTGCTATAGGATCCGGTTGAGGTCGCATTTGAAGCGTAGCGTTATTGACGGCTTCGTAAAAAGTCGATTTTACTCACTCCGTGAACATTTTGGGGGCCCTTCAGATATTCAGCTGAAATGCTAAGACTCGGGCCAACGCCCTCAGACAGTTAGCATTTCTTAACGCTGAACATCTGAAGGGCCTTGCTCCCAAAATGCTCAATGTCGTTCGCAAAACACTTTTTACGGGTCCGTCATTATGAGTGACATCGAGGTGATGCATGATGAGTACAGTCTTGGAAGAAGACCATCGGCCCTGGGGTTACTACCAGGTCTATGCTGATGAGCCGGATCATAAGGTGAAACGCATCGTTGTCTATCCCGGCAAGCGCCTGAGTCTCCAGCGCCACCAACGCCGGGCGGAACACTGGTACGTGCTGGAGGGCGAAGCTATTGTGACCCGCGATGATGAAGAACTGCACCTCAAGGAAGGCGAATCGGTGGACATTCCCCGGGGCACTGTCCACCGCGTCAGGAACCCCGGCACGGAAAACATGGCCTTCATAGAGGTGCAGACGGGTGATTATTTTGGCGAAGATGATATTGAACGGTTGGAGGATGATTTTGGACGAGCATGACTTGAATTTAGTGGTGGTTATCATGGCCGGGGGGGTGGGAACAAGGTTCTGGCCGTTGAGTACGGACGAAACGCCCAAGCAGTTTCTTCATCTGTTTGGGGATCGGACCCTGCTGCAACAGAGCTTTGATCGGGTCTCCAACCTCGTGCCTCCTGAACGAATACTGGTCTTGACCAATGCGGCCTTTGTCTCCGTCGTAAGAGAGCAGCTTCCCGAGATTGCCGCGGAAAATATCGTCGGAGAACCCATTAGGCGTGATACGGCTGCTGCCGTGGGGCTTGCCGCAGTGTTATGCCGAAGACGTTTTGGCAACCCGGTCATTGTGACACTCACGGCGGATCATCTGATTGAGCCTGTCTCTCTATTCCAGAAGACCTTGCTTTCAGCGGTTCGCAAGGCCGCTGATGGGGATGGCCTGTACACCTTCGGCGTTGAGCCGACTTATCCGGCTACGGGTTACGGGTACCTGGAACGGGGCATGCAGGTTTGCGATGATGGCGGCATTAGACACTTCCAACTGCTGCACTTCAAGGAGAAGCCACGCTTGGAAACGGCTCGACAATATGTTGAATCCGGGGGATTTTACTGGAACTCCGGCATGTTCGTGTGGACCGCGGATGCCATCTTGAAAGAGATGAAGACGCATTTGCCGGAACATGTCGAAGCCCTGTCCTCAGTCGTGGATTTTGATCAGACACCCCGGTGGGATGATGCCCTGAAGGCGGCCTTCCAGTCGCTTCGCCGGGTCTCCATCGATTTTGGCGTGATGGAGAAGGCCCAAAAGGTGTGTTGCGTCGCATCCGGATTTTCGTGGAAGGATGTTGGGGGCTGGCCGGCCATAAAAAGCTGCCTATCCGCAGACGAGGCCGGGAACTGTTGTCGTGGAGAGCCTATTACACTGGATGCCACAAACAATCTGGTCTTCTGCGAAGACCCCGAGGAAACCGTCATGCTCATCGGGGTTGAAGACCTTGTGATCGTTAGGGCCGGCACAAGGACCCTGATCACGCAAAAGGATCGAACCGAGGATATCAAGCTGTTGGTGGAGAAGATGGAGGCGAACGACAAAAGCTGAAACCTCAAAGGCAACAACGGCGGATCAGGTTTGCAAATAGAATTGATAATCTGCGGATACTGTTCAACCGGCTGAAATCGTCGAAAACTTTCAGCTTTGAGCCTTCAGCCTTGAGCTGGCCTTTCTCGCCTCCTTTTCAGCCTTTTCGTGATAGGCCTTGACGACACCATCTTTTAGCTTGACCCTGTCCGCCCCAAAAAGGGCGCTCTGGAGCCAGTCAAAGCCAAACCGGAGCAAGGCGACCTCGTCAGCCTTAATCTTTTCGAGGAGGTCTTTTTCAGCATCATATTTTTCCAGAAAGCTGCTCTCAAATATGAATCGTCTGAGCCTGTCTATATTATAACTCACCATGAAGAACATGGCGCGGCTTTCTTCGCTGAGTTCTGCCTGAAATCCGAAGGACTTTTTTCTCAACATGAACTCCATCCAGCCCTTATTGATCTCATCGTATAGCTCAACACCTTGGTCTTTGCGCCACGCCTTGACAGTCCAGTCTTTGTCTTCTTTAAAGCCAAGGCAATGGGCTTCCCGCACCATGAAATAGAAATCTTCCCCAGTGGGCTGGATCTCTTGTTCCCTAAAGGCGGCTGTACCCAGAGGATAATAGCGGCAGGTGACAGGACGATCTTCATATATGGTACATCCCTCCGGCGTTAGAAACGGGCACCTCTTCCTGTCGTCATCGAGCATCTTTAGTGTCACCACCGGGAGCCGGGTTCTGGAAAGCATTTCAGGTTTTGTGTACACGGCCAAAAACTGATCACAGGTGAGTCCAAGTCTGTTTTTCATCCGGACAATGTCATACGGCGTCAGGATCATATTGAGATCGCTGCAACAATGGGTGTAACATTCTTTACCCTTGTGGCAGGAGAACTTGAATTTGCTGTCTAATTTGTATTTTCGTGGCTCAATCCCGTCCTGATAGGCTTGCCCCGGGTTTTTCATATTGAATCCTTTCTTCCCTTAGAAAGAAACGTGTTTGAAACCACTCGTCTGTGCTTACCCTGGTTCCAATTGTTCGATCAGGTTCCGTACCGATTACTATTACCTCCCGAAGTCTCAGTGTCAATCCTTATTTGATATCCGGTCGTTGTCATATGGTTTCTGGGTAGGTGCTACTTGGACGCCGTCATTTCCGGGATACTCGCAAGGCCCGAGCACGGCCGGACAACAGTGCGTCTCGGAAACGGGTTGACTTTTGACAATACGGTACTATTTTAAATGAAAACCAGGAAAAAATTCGGAGGCTAATATGGGTATTCTCACACGAGAAGATGTATACAACAAGATGGTTCGCCAGAAGAAACCGGTGTGCCCGCATTGCGGTCAAGAGATGGTCATGTGGGAATGCCCGCCAGTGAACTTTTCGGATGGCTTGGGTTGGGGCACGCCCTATCTTTACGTGTGTTTCAATGATAATTGCCCCCCCTTTCTTGAAGGCTGGAAGAATATCATGGAGAACTATGCAACGGCTGCTTCCTACCGATGCATATGCGACCCCATGTCAGGGACAATGGACTCCATGGTCGTTTACAGCCGCGAAGGAGCATCAGGATATGTGATTGATGAAGAGGTGAGGGCTAGGGAGGAGGCCCTGAAAGCTGCCGAGAAAAGAGGCCTGGAAAAGTTAAGGGTGTATTATGAGGCTCGGGATGCTGATGCCATACTCAGAGTCCTTTTGGCTGAAAAAACCCTGCCGAGGGTTCGGTTGGAAGCGGCCGGCATGACAGGCGAAGTCGGGGGCCTGGAGGCCATCGAAGCCATCCGGAACCAGGTCTTTGAAAATGACTTGATCAAGGCCAGGGCTGAGGCGAGCATTGAGATGATTCACAAGCGAAACTACACCAAGGAGTGCCCATTCTGCGCCGAGATTATCAAGGCAAGAGCGGTGGTGTGCAAGCACTGCGGCAGGGATCTGCCTGAGGCCTCCTAGGCTTTAATTTATGTGCGCTTCAGCTTCCTTTGCACATTGATGTTCATCTCATCGTATGAGCGGAAGATAATTTTCTCCCGTTCGAGTTTCTCCTCAGGGAAAGGTTCAAACTTCACATCCTTGATCCGCTCCGTGGCGTCTTGCCGCGAGGTAATGGCCTCCATGCCGTGACCGATGATCTCGCCCGTAACGGTGTCAAGCACTTCCGCATCCTTTCCGTCCGTGACGACCGAAAAAGGGATCTGGTAGGCATCGAGCAACCTCGCTGCAGCCAGTGTCTCTCTATGCCTTGATCCAAAGGACCCTGGCACGCATCTCAGGACCATGAGCCTTTTTCCTTCAAGCCGGACAACGAGATCCACGTTGGACGCGATTTTTTCCTCGCCAATGGTGAAGTGAAGCGGGGCGTCCACCTCAATGTTCTCCTTGCTGTACCCCTTTGTTTCTACCAGAAACCGTTCCACCTGCTGTCGGATTTCTTCTGCACCGATGTTTGGGACCTGGCTGCCTGTGACGAAATCAACGAGCATGCCATAAGGTTTCGGCTTTTCGAGCATGGTCACCTCCTG
>CAZCXI010000142.1:0-5469 GCA_964502635.1 uncultured Desulfobacterales bacterium | reverse complement strand
ATAACTTTTCTACGGCAGTAAGGACTATTAGTCTTTTCTGGGAACTGGTTGAGCTCCCTGAACCCAAGTCATGGTACCAATTGACAAACTCGTCAGCGTCTTCAATCTCGGTCTCACAAGTCGCCTGACACAAGGGGCCGGCATTTTGCGGATCTGTCCTCGGCGCTGGCTTGTCCTGCATGCAGTATAATCACGCGTGCAGGCGTCACCCGAAATATGATTGAAGCTCCCTGTGGCCGGCTGCAGGGAATCTTCAACCGCAAGGAACGCTGACCGGCTTGCTGCCTGCAAGCCCCGCCCTTCAGGGCGGGAGAGGCTTCACTTTTTTAAATGCGCTCGCCAACCTCGCAGTAATCTGCAGGGAATGCCCTCGCTTTTGCGGTTCAACGCCTGACCCTTTGATGAACTCGTAAAAAGTCTTTTGTGAGCGAAATTGAGCATTTTGGGGAGAAAGCACTTGATGTGTTCAGCGTTAAGAGATGCTAACTGTTTGAGGGTCTTAGCCCGAGTTGAGCGCAAAACTTCACTGCGTGTTAGCATTTTAGCTGAGCACCTCAAGTGCGCCCAAAATGTTCACGGAGCGAGCAAAAGCGACTTTTTACGAGACCATCACCCTTGACTTTTCCACTTGCCCACCTTGCCCCCTCGTCCCATCCGATTGCCTGTCGTGCTGCGAAGAAAACGACAATGGTCTTGCCAAAAACACGAAAATGGTTTAGCCATACCCAACGGGAATTCGTCCCGGGTGACGTTGTAACGCGATGTCGCATCAACGGGGATCATAGGCAGAATCTGCCACGAAAACACACACTTTGAGATATCCAGGGAGCCTGTTCTGATCAAATGAGCCCAAGAGGAGGGCTGAATTCATGCTGAACGAAGTTGCAGTTGTGGGCGTTGGGACCACGGGCTTTCGAGCCACAACTCCAGATGCGTCCTACCGTGAGCTGACCTATGAGGCAGCCGTCAAGGCGTATTCAGATGCCGGCGTGGAACCCAAGGACATCGATGGGTTTGTTGCCACTTCCGAGGATTTTTTTGAGGGTTACAGCATTGCAGATGAATACAGCAACGACCAGTTGGGAGCCATCCATAAGCCGGTGAGCACGGTGGGGGGAGATTTTTTGCACGCCCTGGCCCAAGGCTGGATGATGATCCGGTCGGGATTCAGTCGTCTTGTGGCGGTCCAGGCCTTGAGCAAGGCTTCCAACATGGTCACCCAGTCGGAGTTGGTGAATTTTGCCTTGGACCCTGTTTACAATCGACCTCTGGACATCCATCCTGATTTCATTGCCGGCCTTGAGATGAATCGCTATCTATATGAGACAAAAACGGATCGACAGGCGTGTGCCGCCGTGGTGGCCAAGAATCGACGAAACGCCTTGACCAACCCTCTGGCGGGTCATGGCGCCGTGGTCTCCATTGAGGATGTGCTGAACGCGGAGGTCATCTCGGATCCGCTCAGGGCATTGGACATCGCCCCTACCTCGGACGGCGCCGTGGTGGTCCTTTTGGCCACAAGGGATCTGGCACGATCGCTCACAGACAGCCCGGTCTGGATTCGGGGCCTCGGATGGTGTTCCGACACCCCTACCCTGGAAAGCCGAGACTGGGGTTCGGCGGCCTATACACGAGTGGCCGCGGATATGGCATACAAACAGGCCGGGATCCGGAGCCCGCGAAGCGAGATCGATGTCGTGGAGCTCAATGACGAATTTTCGTACAAAGAGCTCCAGCACCTTGAGGCCTTAAAGCTTTGTAAGCCGGGCGAAGCCGGGTATCTCACGCAGTCAGGAGCCACCGAGATCAACGGGGAACTCCCAGTGAATCCATCAGGCGGATGCCTGGGTGTGGGGCACCTCTACGAGGCCAATGGGGCTCATAAGCTCCTGGAGGTGGTGCTGCAATTGAGGGGCGAAAAGGGGAGAAACCAGGTCAAAGATGCCCACACGGGGCTGGCCCAGACCTGGCGGGGCATCCCGACGACCACGGGCGCTGTCGCGATCATGTCTGATGAGGTTGTCTAATACACCGGGAGGTCATTGAAATGGGATTGAGAAGAGTGGCCATCGTCGGGGCTGGCATGACAAAATTTGTTCGAAGGGCCCTTGAGACCCCCAAGGAGCTGACCTACGAGGCCTCCAGGATGGCTTTGGACTCCTGTGAGTTATCCTTGAAGGATATCGACACCGTGACTATCGGCACAGGACCGGACGCCTTTGATGGTGTTCATATGAACGGGGAATTCCTCAATGATGGAGCCGGTGCCTATCGAAAGCCCGTAATGCGCAATTACGTGGGAGGAGGCACAGGGGTATTTGCACCCATCCATGGCTGGTTTCACGTGGCCTCTGGCCTCTTTGACACCTGCCTGGTCGTGGCGGAGGAGAAGATGTCCAGTTGTCATCCCCATCCGGCCGGCGCCTTTTTGACCATCTTCGATCATACCACTGAACAGCCTCTCTACCCGACGCTGATCTGGATCTTCGCCATGGAGATGCGTCGTTACATGCATACTTACGGCATCACAAAAGACGATATTGCGCTGGTCGCTGTAAAAAACAAGAAAAACGCCCTGGACCATCCGGCCGCCCAGATTGCTCAAGAGATCACCGTGGAGGACGTACTCAACTCAGAGGTACTGGCCTCCCCTGTCCACCGTCTCGATATCAGTCCCACAAGCGACGGGGCTGTGGCCGTGGTCCTGGCAGCAGAGCACGTGGCCAGGCGCATCACCGACAAGCCCGTGTGGATCGACGGTGTGGGTTATGCCTTGGATACGGCCTACTGGGGCACCCGGGACCTCTGCTATCCGGAATACCTGGAGGTGGCGGCCCGTCAAGCGTATGAGATGGCAGGCATCCGGGAGCCTCATAAGGAAATCCATATTGCCGAACCTTACGACCCCTTCACATACAAGGAGTTGCACCACATGGAGGGCTTGATGCTGTGCGGCAAGGGAGAGGCCCCGAAACTGCTGGCAGACGGCGTGACCCAAAGAGACGGAAACCTCCCCGTGTGTCCTTCCGGAGGGCTTCTGGGGGTGGGAAACCCCATTGCCGCCGCCGGGCTGATGAAAGTCGTGGAAATTTTCTTGCAGCTCAGAGGAGAGGCGGGTAAGCGCCAGGTGCCCGGACGGCCCACCACGGGGGTAGCTCAGGCCTGGGGCGATCTCATGCAGGTGGGTTCCGTCATAGTGATGCGTAACTAGCCCTAAGGAGATAATGCCATGGAAATCACGGCTCGTTTGATAGAAAAAACAGCAACGCCCTTGAGTCATAAGGATTTTGTCCAGGGGAAGGTCTTCACGGTGGACTGCGAACCCGACCTCCGCTACGCCTGGGACGATGGCGTGGCCATTGGACGCTATCTCAAGGAGTTGAAGCAGGGACGGATCATGGCCAGGCGGTGCCGCGAGTGCGACCGTATTATGCTTCCTCCGAGGATGTTCTGTGAACGGTGCTGGAGGATCACCGACGAGTGGGTCCAGGTTGAGGATACGGGCACGGTGAACACCTTTGCCATCAGCCACGTGGACTGGACAGCCGGGCGCATCCACAAGGGCCAGCGTTTTTACACCCCCGCAGTGATTGAGATTGATGGTGCCTCTGCCGGGATGGGCATCCTTCATCTTCTGGATGAGGTAGCGCCTGAGAAGATCTTCGTCGGAATGCGGGTCAAGGCGGTGTGGCGACCTGAAGCCGAACGTGTAGGCGCCATCACCGACATCAAGTATTTCAAACCCGTGTAAAGCAGCTTGGAGTTGGTGCCCCTTAGGAGGCCTGAGACGGACCAGGAGGTGCGACAAATGGGATTGGCTGAACGACACAGCAAGACTTCAGAGCTCACCCATTGGCAAGGGAGAATCCCTGTCAACTATGTATACACGACAGGACGGGCCGGGGAGAAATTCTTCCGTGGGATCATCAACGGTCAATTGGTGGCTGCTGAGTGCAGCGCATGCGGTGTGGTGTATCTGCCACCTCGAACGTACTGCGAACGCTGCTTTGCCAGGCTCGAGGACAGCTATGTCAAGGTCTCGCCACAGGGGCGGGTCCACACCTTCACGGCGTGTCATAGAAAGCTGGATGGCAGTCGTAGCCAGGAGCCGATCCTGATCGCCATGGTAAGAATTGACCATGCGGACGGAGGCGTCATTCACTACCTGGGCGATGTGAAGCCCAAAGACGTTTACATCGGCATGCCGGTGGAGGCGGTTTTCAAACCCAAGAAACAAAGAAAGGGCTCCATTCTGGATATCAAGTATTTCAGACCCAAGAAATAATCACCAGTCAAGAAATAACGCCAACACTCTTCTGTCAAGGTCTTCTGACCAGTTCAAAACTCACATCTTCAACACTCCTCTTTCGTGACCCCAGCTCCGGCCAAAGATGGTGTCGCGATATCCAAACAAAACGAGCCATTTTGGGAAATTGTAACTCGTGGCAAGAGTACCAGCCACTTACAGGTTTCTGGACAACCTCGTCATCCCAACATCTGGTGTTCTGCCAGCCGTTGTTCCTATATCCACATCTCTGAACTTCCGTTTTCTTTGTTCTGCTCTTAACGCTCCAAAAAACCCGTTGTAAATGCCTTGACTTCTTAGCTTTTCTTCTGTATACAAGTCTCCGGCACAAGCGATTTCTACCTTTCCTTTCCCTCTACAGGAATTAGCCGGGCATGATGGCTGAGCGAAGGAAACATAAGCGATTCAGGCTGGTCAGAGATACGGTTGCCGCTGCCGTTATAACCAATTCCTCGCCTCATTGCGTTATGGTGGGCAGGATGACTGATATTGGCCGCGGTGGGCTTGCGCTTTCTCACCTCGGTGGCAGGCTGCTACAGCGCATTTCACTTGAGTTGGACATATTGTTGCCCGGGAAGACATTACGTATAAAAAACTTAACCGGTGAAAGCGTTTGGGATAAAGACACGCAGGGCCAGCCTCCTGCAAAGCGATGTGGTATGCGATTTCGCAACCTCACAGATGGTCAGAAGGCCTTGGTGGAAGATCTAATCCGAAACCACACCACAGCAGCAGCTAAACCTTAGGCAGCAAATTTCATTGAAGCCTCCCCGCGGCAAGCCACGGGGTATCTTCACCGTAAGGAAGTTTTTCATTTTCAGATTCGCTCGCTGAATAGGGCAGTTGGCTATCTGTGATGATTCTGCGTCTCTTGTAAGATACACTGTATTTTGTGTTTTTGCCTCCAATGCGAGGCGCTTTGCAAGGAAGCGTGGCCTCCCGTCCTCCTGTCGTCTCCGGCCCCAACCCCCCAAGGCTGTCACTTTTTCTTCTCATATGATGCATGTTTGTTCCCACATGTTAGCTTGGGCTCATCCCTTGACTCAGCTAACTGTCTGGAATGACGCAACCCCTTCATTTGCATGATTCTTGCATATAATTCAACTGGTAAGCCTCTTGTCTACAACGCCTGGACCGTTATTCACGCACGATTTACGGGGATA
>CAZCXI010000141.1:0-5596 GCA_964502635.1 uncultured Desulfobacterales bacterium | reverse complement strand
AAGTTACGTCCGGGCAAGTTTTGGACGTCAGGGGCCTTGCGTCTATCAAAACTTCCTTATCTTGCTTGCCTCCACGCTTCCCAACAGGCCGCTTGGCTTCACAAACAAGACAAGGAGCAGCACCGACAGGGCAAACACATCCTTGTATCCGGAAGAGATGAGTCCAGCCCCAAGGGATTCTATCAAGCCGATCATGAGCCCGCCTGTCACCGCTCCAGGGAAACTCCCCATACCTCCCAGAACACAAGCCGAAAAGCCCTTGACCGCAAGCATGGCCCCTCGATCATATTCCATGAGCGATATCGGGGTGATGACGATCCCGCCCAGGGCGCCAATGGCCGCACTCAAGGCAAAGGAGACCAGGATCATTTGTTTGACATTGATTCCCACTAGGCTTGATGCATTCGCATTCACGGCGCAAGCCCTCAAGGCCTTCCCCATGATCGTGCGATCAAAGAAGATGGTGAGCACGATCACGATCAGGACCAGGAAACCCAGGACCCAGAGGCCCTGAGGCTGCACCACCGCCCCAAGAAAAGAAATAGGATGGCGGCTGGAAAATGGAGGCAAATCAAAAGGGTTCTTCCCCCAGATCAACATGGCCGCCCCCTTAATAAAGAAAGCCGCGCCGATGGTCGCGATAACCATGGCAAGCACGGACGGTTTGCGGATCGGCCGGATGGCCAACCGGTCCAGGAGAATGCCCACTGCCGTGACCGCCGTGATGGTGAGGGGAAGGGAAAAGACCAGCGGTATCTTCAACGTAACCCGGAAAAAGACCATGACCAGACCACCCAGCATAACGAACTCACCCTGGGCAAAATTGATGGCCTCGGTCACGTTGTAAATAATGTTGAACCCGAGCGCCACCATGGCATAGACGCTCCCGATGGTAACGCCGGTGATGGTGTACTGAAGAAGCTGGCTTGCGAAAGAGATGTCTTCCATAGTCCTGCTGGCCAAGCCTGTGGGGCCCGTCGGCCGGTTGTGCTGTTTTTCCGTTACACGTTCAATCCCCGACCGGGTTGCGAGTGGGTCACCCGCAACCTGCAAATCACAGCGATCAACCGGCTAAACGGGCCCAACCGAGGCTAGTGGGCCAATGCCCAGTCTCCGTTTTTCACCACCACCATATGGAAGGCCTCTTTGGTCAGACCGTTATGGTCCTTGGGCGAGAAGTTGAATATGCCGTGCTGGCCCACAAAGCCCGTGAGGTTCTCCAGGTAATCTCTGATCTTGGCCTTGTCCGGCCCCACGGCCTCTAAGGCCTTGGCCACCATGGACAGGGCGTCCCAGGCATGGCCTCCAAAGGATGACAAGGGCTCGTCATACTTTGCCGTGTAGGCCCTGAGATAGCCCATGGTGACGCTCTTTTGCGGATCGTCATTGGGAAGGATCTGAGCAATGTTGCAGGCCCCCAGGGGGCAGTATATGCCTTCGGCAGCGCCTGCGGCGAGTTCAATGTTCTTGCGGCTTCCAAAACCGTGACTCTGATAGAAAGTGATGTTCGTCATACCCAACTCTTTCCAGTTTCGCACCACCACCACCTGGGTGGGGCCGATGGACCAGTTCACGATGGCCTGGGGGGCCAGTCCCTTGATCTTGGTAAGCTGGGCCGTCATGTCCGTGTCCTTGGGCCCGTATTTTTCATCCGCCACGATGGTCATGCCGTGCTGGGGGGCGAGACGCAGCAGTTCACCCCGCCCGCTTGCGCCAAAGCCTGAGGTGACTGACATGATGGCGATCTTTGAGATCTGCTGCTTTTTCATGTGCGTGTAGATGGCCTCCACCGCCATGCTGTCTGATTGGGGTGTCTTGAAGACCCATTTCCACTGTTCGCCCGTCTCGGGATTCTTGGTCACAATCTTGTAACTGGCCGCACACGATACCAGGGGTATCTCGTGCTTTTCCGCCTCTGGAACCACTGCCAGAGAGTTACCTGAGAGCGACGGCCCGATGATGGTGCAGACCCCGTCCCGGTTAATCAGCTTCCGCACGGCAAGGGCGCACTTGGTGGCGTCCCCCTCGTCGTCATAGATGACCAGCTCCAGAGGATGGCCGTTGATCCCTCCCTTTTTGTTGATCCGTTCCTGGAGCATCACAGCGGTCTTCTTTTCAGGATCGCCCAAAAAAGAGGCCCTGCCGGTCACTGAGAAGACCGCTCCCACCTTGTACGCCTCAGCGGCTTGGACCCTCGTCATGGGTATGAGAAGGAAGGTTGCCAGAAACACGGCGGCCAACAAGTAGGCCGCCCCCTTGCCAAAAGTGTGCTTTGTCCTCATGGTTCTTCTCCTCCTTGTCATGGAATCTTGTAGGTGGCCGACATGGACACCTACAGCGTATAGACGGTTTTGCCTTCAAGGACGTTCACATTGTTTTCCTGAAGGAGCTTAACCGCCGTATCAATGTCATCAAAACGGAAGATCATGACGGCATTTTTGCCACTGTGTTGGACAAAGGCGTACATATATTCCACATTGACATTGTGTTGACTCAGGATGCCCAGGATACGGCTCAACCCCCCGGGTCTGTCTGCCACCTCCACGGCGACCACGTCTGTCTTTCCCACCGTGAAACCGCGTTCTTTTAACACCGCCTTGGCCTTGTCATTATTGTCCGCGATGAGGCGCAAAATGCCGAAGTCAGATGTGTCGGCCAGCGACAGGGCCCGGATGTTGACGCCGGCCTCTGAGAGCACCCGGGTCACCTCGGCCAGCCTGCCCGCCTTGTTTTCCAGGAATATGGATATTTGTTCGACTCGCATCACACCCTCCTTTGTTTAGATTATTCTGGCGATTAGATAAAGTAGAGGGTTCAAGGATCCGAGGATTCAAGGGTCCGAGTGCTTTTCTTGCTAACGATTTGATAAGTCCTTTGAGCATCCTCAATATTTTCCTAGAATCCTTGACCCCTTGAATCCTCATTCTAGGCTTTGCGTTTGTCTATGACGCGTTGGGCCTTGCCTTGACTCCGCTGGATGGTCTTGGGTTCCACCAGACGCACCTTGCATGATACCCCCAGCAGGTCCTTGATATCCTTTTCAATGTCGTGCTCCATGTTCTGCAGGTCCTTCACGGCGTCGGAAAATACCCCTTCATCGATTTCAACATCGACCTCCAGCGTGTCCATGTGCTCTTGCCGGTCGACGATCAACACATAGTGGGGCGCCACATCCTCTCTGGCCATGAGGACACTTTCGATCTGAGACGGAAAGACATTCACGCCCCGGATGATGAGCATGTCGTCTGAGCGCCCCGTGATTCGTCCCATGCGCACCAGGTTTCTGCCGCACTTGCAGGGCTCGTGATAAAGGACCGAAAGGTCCCGTGTGCGGTACCGGATGAGGGGAAAGGCTTCCTTGGTGAGGGTGGTAAAGACCAGTTCTCCAGTCTGCCCGTAGCCAAGGGGCTCACCGGTTGCGGGATCTATGATTTCCGGGATGAAGTGATCTTCAAACACGTGCAGTCCGTTCTTGGCCTCCACACATTCCACGGAGACCCCCGGCCCTATGATCTCACTCAGGCCGTAGATGTCCACGGCATCGATGCCGAGCCTGTTTTCGATGTCCTTTCGCATATTCTCAGTCCACGGCTCCGCCCCGAACACCCCCACCCTGAAGTCAAGAGACCTGAAATCAATCCCTTCCTCCGTTGCGACGTCGGCCAGGTAAAGGGCGTAAGAGGGTGTGCAGGTCAGCACCGTGGGGCCAAAGTCCTTCATGAGCAGAATCTGCCGCTTGGTGTTGCCCCCGGAAACAGGGATCACCGAGGTCCCCAGCCGTTCGGCGCCGTAGTGAAAGCCAAGGCCGCCGGTGAACAGACCATATCCATAGGCATTATGGACGATATCGCCTTTGTGTGCGCCTGCAGCCGCCAGGGTGCGTGCCATGAGCTCGGACCAGGTGTTAATGTCCCGGCGCGTGTAGCCCACTACGGTCGGCTTGCCCGTGGTGCCGGAAGAGGCATGGATCCGCACCACGTTTTCCAGGGGAGTGGCAAACATGCCAAAAGGATAATTATCGCGCAGATCCTGCTTCATGGTAAAGGGCAGCCTGTGTAAATCCCCCAGGGACTTGATGTCACCCGGCTTGACCCCTTTTTCGTCAAAGGCCTTCTTATAAAAGGCCACGGTGGCATAGGCCTTTTCTGCCAGGGCCTGAAGCCTTTTTAGCTGAATGGCCTCCAGGGCTTCCCGCGGCAAGGTCTCAAAGTCTTCGTCATAGATCATGCGCCATCCCTCCTTTGCAAAAATCCGAGGCTACCCCTGCCCCTTCAAACGCCCCAGCTTTTCCTTGGCGATCCCAAAGTCGACCGCCCCAGGGTAGTCCTTGACCAGATCGTTATAGGCCTTACGGGCGCCTTCGTGGTTATTCATGGCTTCATACATTCGTCCCAGGTTGAAATAGGCCTCGGCCTTCAAGAAGGTCTCTTCTGAGGTTGTGATCTTCTTGAAATACTGCGCCGCGGTGGCGTAATCTTTTTTCCCTTCGTAGGCATATCCGAGGCTATTCCAGATCAACCTTTGCAAGATGTCATCCTGTGAAACAACCTCCAGCGCCTTTTGATAGAGTTCAATGGCCTTATCATACTTGCCCTCGGCATAGGTTATGTCCGCATACAGCGGCAGGCTGAGTTCAGCCGCCCTCGTGGATGGGTATTTGTCGAGGACCTGGGTGAATCTCTCCTTGGCACCCTCCTGGAAGTGAGGCGATTTTTCCCCAGGGGCTTGACTCATGTACTGATCAAGGCCTTGATCGAACAAGGCGTACGCCCTGCGTTCCGACAGGTTTGAAAAATAGTGAAACAGCGCCACAGCCAAGACAACCATGACAAAGGCGGTCAAGGCATAGGTAAGCGCTTTTCGATTCTCCGAAGCAAACCGGATGGCCTTTGCAGAAAGGGTCAGAAACTCATCCGGCTCTTTCAGGAGTTGTTTTCTCGTCAGCCGTTTCTTTTTCGCCATGCGACCTCCCTTGATTCAGCCAGGATAAATGTGAGCGGCACGAAGCTTTTTGGAGAAAAATACCATTTGCGTTTAATACTGACGGTTCCGTAAAAAGTCAATTTTGTTCGCTCGGCGAACATTTTGGGCACCCTTGAGACATTCAGCTGGAATCCTAACACGCAGTGAAGCTTTGCGCTCAACTCAGGCTAATACCCTCAAACAGTTAACATTTTTCAACGTTGAATATCTCAAGTGCCTTTATCCCAAAATGCTCAATGTCGTTCGCAAAACACTTTTTGCGAGTTCATCAATACGGATGGTCTCGCAAGAAGGCCGGATGAGACGGCAAAGTAAAAAGTTCCAAATTCAAGGCGCGCAAACCCTGAGGAATGAGGCGTACTGATAGTACGTCGCAGTGACGAAGGGTGCAGCGCAACACAGAAGTTGGACTTTTTGGGAAGCCGGCAATACGATAGCCGAGGAATTGCAAAGCCTAAGCCGTACAATTCCCGTCATCTGGGGCGAGAAGCTTCGCCTCTGCCTATCTTACCCGTTGCCGAAACAAGCCTTCTGTGATAGGTTCGCTTCCGTTTTTCAAGGGTCTCATGCTTGTAATCGACCCGGCGGAGCTGTGTTTTCATGCCGGTTTTTC
>CAZCXI010000140.1:0-5605 GCA_964502635.1 uncultured Desulfobacterales bacterium | reverse complement strand
CTAGGGCCTTCGGCTTGAGAACAGTACGGCTGCGACGCACATCATGTGCACCTCGCCGTAACCTTGTGCGGCCTCGCTCATCAGACGTGGCTACAGTACGGGGGCGCCCTTTCTCCGTAAAACGAGGGGGTTATGGGGTCTACCGTTGACTCTTATTGAGTTTTTGCACGAGTCAACGGTAGACCCCATGTTTTTTCAACCGGAAAATCCGCAATACTACGCTCCACTTAGGGGTTTCCTGTGGGGTCTGACCTTGGGGGATGGCCGTCTTCATGGCGTTTTGCGTGGCGGTCCTGTTTGAAGATGTGCTAAGTTAGAGCATGGAGACAATAAATGGCCTTGGCACCGGAGAATCAAAAGGGCCGTTTGGCGCTGGCTCCAAGGGCTCGTTTAAGGGCATTTTTTTGAACCGCGAAAGCGAGCGCATTCCCCGCTGCTTGCGGCGGGGTTAGCGAGCGAATCTGAAAATGAAAAACTTCCTTACGGTGAAGCTTCCCCGTGGCTTGCCGCGGGGAGGCTTCAAAACAGCCCATAAGTTTCTGCTAAGACTCGGCACTTTTTGAAAGCTCGCATTTTTCAGGAGGCCCCCCATGTCCAATTTTGCCCAAAAGCACACGAAGATTACGACGTTTCACCTTCTTGCCAAATCCCATCCCAGGTTGAAGACAGAACTCCGTCATCGTTCCAAATGGAAAAAGGCCGTACTTGTTGTTCCCCTTCTGGCCTCGGAATACATGGATCCTGATAATCGGTCTGTTTTTGCCAACATCTTGAAGCAACTCCGGAGTGCCTCTTACCTTTCCCGTATCATACTCGGGGTGGACCAGGCTGAAGAAGAAGATATCCGGGAACTGGGTGGCCTCGTCAGTCGTTACCGTCTGAAAAACTGCTTTATCCAGCACAACGATGGCCCGGGATTTACGGCCATTTACGACAAGTTATCTGAAGCAGGGTTCGCTCTTGATGTGCGGGGGAAGGGACGAAACATGTTCCTTTCTTTTGGCATCGCCCTGGCCTTGGGAGCCCAGAGTGTCGGCCTTATTGATGCCGACATCCGTACGTTTCGACGGGAGCAACTGGACCGACTCCTTTATCCGGTTCAGGTTCTGAATTATCAATTTTCCAAAGCCTTTTACGCACGCCTGCAAGAACGGAGGATGTACGGGCGGGTCAAGAGGCTTCTGCTGGATCCCTTGCTTATCGCACTCAAACGGAAATTCACAGATACGAATGAAGAAAAGATCTTACGGCTGGTCGATTTTCTTTTGAATTTTCACTATCAGCTCTCAGGGGAAGTCGTCTTTGAAAGCAGTCTGCTCAAGGGCATGCATTTTGCCATGAATTGGGGCGTGGAAATCTTCACGCTCATTGAAGTTTATCGTAAAGCCAGCAATATTGCCCAGGTGGACATTTCATATGACCCCTTTGATCACAAACACCAACCGGTATCGGAGGCTGATAGAGAGGAGGGCCTCTACAAGATGGCGACCGACATTGTGACGACGCTCTTGAGTGCCCTGGTCATTGAAGAAGGCTTGGAGATCTCTGATCATTTCATCCGGGACCTGACCGTGACCTATCTGAATGTGGGCGACAGCCTGGTTAAAATGTATGCAGACAACGCAGGCTTTTCAGGTTTGGTGTATGACACCAATCAGGAAGAGGCTATGGTCCACGGGGTCTTCAAGAACGCCATCCTTCATGCCGGTGATCTGTTGATCTCGCCTTATCAGCTCGTCGACCGATTCAGCACGTTTGTTGGAAGCGATAAAGCGTTCGAGCCCTACCTTGCATCTGGTTTATTGCAGACCATCGCACAAACCGCCCAAAAGGCTCAGATGAAGCTTTTTGAGACTCCGCAAACGGTTTCCTGGGATCGGGTTGTACGAAAAATTCCCAAGATCTTCTTTGACATCATTGATGTCGTGGAACAGGAAAAGAAGCTTTATCTCAAATGAAGCCAAGAGGGCGACCAGGGGGACGATTTCCCTAAGGGGATGCTGCTAAGGTCTACCACTGGAATGGAGCTGACTTGTTGTAATCATTGTCGCAAATTCGAGGCCAAATGTCAGCAAATACACCAGCACGGAGAAACGACGGGGGTGGGGAATGAAAAGGGGACAGGACAGAATGTCATATCAGTGATTCTTGGAAGAATAATCGACAGCGTCGCGGCCAGGGGCTTCGATGCCTCGGCGTTCGAGAAGAGAGCCTTCCAGGCGGTAGAAGTCAATGAGTGCTTTGAGATAGTTGACGACTGCCTGGACCTCGTTGATGCGGCTGACCAGGAGATCTCGTTGGGCTTGGGCGACAAAAAGGTTGGTAGAGCGGCCCACCCGGAATTTCTCGGTTTCAATCCGAAGCTTTTCTTCCTGGAACTTCCGGGTCGCCGAACTCGCAGAGATCTGCTCCTTTGTGCGATTGACTTCGATGTATGCCGTTCGCACATCCAGCTCAACCAACTGGGTGAGGTTGCCCAGGGCTTTTTCGCTCTGATCCCGCTGAAAAAGGGCCCGCCGGTTTTGAGCCCTGGCGTCGCGGTTCAAGAGGGGATACTCGAAGTTGAGCCCGACCGTGACATCGTGGCTGTCACCGCCGATATTGCTTACCGATCCTGAAAACGACTCGGCATATCCGGTTTTGCCCAGGGTGACAAAAAGATCCATTCGGGGAAGCAGCCCATTTCGGGTCCGGACGACTTCAAGGTCCTCCTGCTGAATATCCAGTCGTGCCTGGTTCATTTCGGGCCGCATCCGAAGTGCGAACAACACGTGGGAGTCTACCTCATCGAGTTCTATTTCCGGCAGCCTGGGCGGATGCACCAAGGTGACGTTTCGATCCCACAGGCCAGGACCGGGTGGATTCAGAAGCCGCAACAGCTGTAGACGGGAAGACTCCAGGGCACTCTTGGCATTGATCAGGCCCTGCTGCTGGGCGGCCACCTCGGCCTGTACTGCAGCAAGTTCTGCTTCCGCCATGGTTCCCACCTGGATCATCTCCTCGGTATCGGCGAGCTGCTGGTTGGCAAGTTTGAGCGATTCCTCCATGATTTCGATCTGTCGCTGGGAAAGGGCATAGTCCCAATAGGCATTTTCGACCTGAGCCACCAACGATTCACTAAAACCACGAAGCTCGTATTGGCTAATCCGGGTATCCAGTTTCGCTTTTCGAAGGCGGACCAGATTGGTCTGGGTGCCAAAGCCCTGAAGCAAGGATTGTGTCAACGATATCCCCAGGCGGGTAGAGGTGAACGGTGCGCTGTATAATGAAGAATCGGTAGTGGTTGTGGCGACGTCTGCTTCCACGAACGTACCTGTTGGGAAGAATTCTTTCAGGGCGATACTTCCCTCGTAGATATCCCTGATGTAAGCCTCGGTGGCACTTCCCGACCTGGCCAGGCGCTCGCTCTGATCTCTCTCGCTTGAGACTTCCGCTTCCACGGTTGGGTCGAATACCGCACGCTCCTGATCCTCAAAGGTCTTTTGGATCTGGGGATTGAGCCGTTCCACAACCAGCGAGCGGTTGTTTCCCAGTGCCATGAACACAGCATCCCGGACGGTGATCTGAAGGGGGCCTTCTTGCAGTGGATCCACGATCGGCCCTGTCTCCTGCGGGATCTCCATGGCGGTCGTTCGCGCCTTTGCCCCGTGGCCGGCCGGCGGGACGATTCTTTCTTCACTGTCAACGGTTCCGGGAAGCATTGAGGAGAGTAAAACGAGAAAAAGGGTCCAGACCAGCAGTTCTCCGGGTGACTTGCGAAGGCAGCTGTGGGCCATCATGTTGACCTCTCGCCAAGAGGCTTGGGGGGGTGAAGATCGGCTGTCTTCACGGCGGCCGGGGTCTTATCCTTCGCCTGTTTTCGCTCAAAAACGGTATAGATAGTGGGAACGACTACCAGGGTGATGAGGCTTGAACTGAGGAGGCCGCCCACAATGGCCCGAGCCATGGGGGCTTGGGCCTCACCGCCCTCTCCAATACCCAGGGCCAGGGGCGTCATGGCCAGAATGGTGGTCATCGCGGTCATTAGAATCGGGCGGAGCCGTCTCCTGCCCGCCTCTTCGACGGCCTCTGTGAGCGGCAACCCGTCTCGACGGCGCAACAGATTGATGTGGTCTACCAGCAAAATGGCGTTATTCACCACAATGCCGCCCAGCATGATACAGCCGATGTAGGATTGTATGTTAAAGGTGGTTCGGGTCAACAAGAGCATCCAGATGACGCCGATGGCCGCCAACGGTACGGAAAACATGACCACAAACGGATCTCGCAGCGACTCATAGAGGGACGCCATCACCATGTAGACAAGAACCAGCGCAAGGACGAAACTCATTAGCAGTTCGTGAAAGGATTTCTGCTGTTCCTCATAGTCTCCCCCAAAAAGAATGCTGAAATCTCTGGGTACCGGCACGGATTGAAGGCCCTTGCGGATATCGGCCAGGATGGAGCCCATGTCCCGGCCGCTGATATTGGCCGTCACGTAGACCACACGCTCCTGGTCTTTGCGTTCAACAAGCACCGGCCCGCGCCTGGGCCGGACGTCTACCACGTTTCGAAGCACTACCCGCTGTCCCTCGGCATTGGTGACGGGAAGGTCGAGGATGTCCCGGAGGTCCTTTTTTTCCGCCCCTTCGAGTTTGACCCGAATCGCATACTCGTTTCCCCCCTCGCGGTAGTTGCCCGCAGTAGTCCCGGAAAGCACGGTTTGCAGCATGTTCGCAATCTTAGAGACCGTCAGTTTCATGTCGGCGGCCTTCTGCCGATCCACGATAATGAGTTCTTCCGGTGTTCCGGTCTCCCTGCTGATCTTGGCGTCGGTGACACCTGGCACATTGGCGACGATTTCCTCAACCCGACGGGCCAGGGCATCGGATATCTCCAGATCGTGGCCCCGCACTTCCACCTGGACTTGATCCTGGTCTCCGGTGCCGATTCGGAGCAAAAAGAGCCCCTGGCCGGCCCGGGTCCGGATTTTGACCCCAGGGATACCACTTAGCTTGTTGCGAAGGGCCGCTGCGATTTCCTCGCTGGAGCGTTTACGTTGGCTGACCGGCTTGAGGGCAATTCGCAGTTCCCCGGCATTGGATCCCCGGGCCCGCCAGGAAGAACCGCCGATATAGGACACGGTGTTGTCGATCTCTGGCACCTCCGCCTTGACGATGGCCTCGATTTTTTCAAAGCTCTGATTGACCAGATCAAGGCGGGTCCCGACGGCCATCTCGGCATTGACCCGCACCTCGCTCTCATCGGTGGCGGGCATCAACTCAACGCCCACCAGTGGAATCAGGCAGAGGCTGAGCAAAAGCACCAGGAGTGCCGATCCCAGCACCAGGCCCCGATGATTGAGGGAAAAGCGAAGAAGCTTCTGGTACCTGTTTTCCATGGTTGCGAAGAACCGGCCTGTGACCTGAAAAATCTTTTCACTGCGGGTGCTGCCTTCCCCGGCTTCGACAAGGACCGGGCTGCGCACCCGGGAGGCCAACATGGGTACGAGGGTCAGGGCCGCCACCAGAGAGCAGCCCAGCGAAAAACTGACCACATAGGAAAGCTGCTTGAACATGATCCCCGACATGCCTCGGACAAAAATGAGGGGCAGAAAGACGGCCAG
>CAZCXI010000139.1:0-5967 GCA_964502635.1 uncultured Desulfobacterales bacterium | reverse complement strand
AACTCTCTTTTCGCCGTCCTCTAAATTCGAGAGCAAGGATCGGATGGTCTCCCCCAACACTGGGTGGACCAGTTCAGGTGCAATATCGCAAAGGGGCTTCAGCACAAACCGCCTCTGGTGCAGCCTCGGATGCGGAAACTGCAGGTCGGTCGTGTGGACAATCCAGTCATTGAAAAAAAGGATATCCAGATCAAGGATCCTGGGACCAAATTTCGGGCCTTCCGGTCTTCGACCCATGGCCCTTTCAATGAACTGAAGTTGCTGCAACAGGGCGTCCGGTTCCAGACACGTCCGAACCCGGGCCACACTATTGACGAACCAACGTTGATCTTCAAAGTCGACCGGTTCGGTCTCATACAACGGAGATTCGGCCTCCAAGACACACCCCTTGCACGCAGCCAGGGCACCCAAGGCCTTGCGGCAATTGTCAACCCGGTGGCCAAGATTGGACCCCATGCCTATGTACGCTTGGTGCTTACAATCCAATGGATTGAATCCTCTCCACTGCCTCTTGAATCCGCTCGCGGCTCACGGTAAGGGCCATCCTCACATACCCCTCGCCCGCTGCACCAAACCCGTTGCCGGGCGTGGTCACCACACCGGCTTCCGTCAACAGACGGCTGGTCAGCCCCGCTGAAGTATATCCCTTGGGTACCTCTATCCACAGGTAGAAGGTGGCGCGAGGCCTTTCTACCGAAAAACCTATGGACCGCAAGCCGTCTACCAGGATGTCTCGACGTTGCTGGTACGTTCTCCTCATGTCCCGCACGCAGCCCTGGTCTCCTTCAAGGGCTGCAATGCCCGCAATTTGAATCGCCTGAAAAACACCGGAATCAATATTGCTCTTGATCCGGCCCAAACCATTGATGATATCTGCGCAGCCAACGGCAAAACCGATACGCCAGCCTGTCATATTGTAAGTCTTGGAAAGGGAATGAAACTCGATCCCCACGGATGTGGCCCCGGGCACTTCCAGAAAGCTCATCGGCCTGAAACCGTCATAGGCCATCTCCGAATAGGCTGCATCGTGACATACAATGACACCGTGGTCGTTGGCAAAGGCCACCACCGCTTCAAAGAATTCCCTGGTGGCCACGGCTGCTGTGGGGTTGTTCGGATAGTTGATGAACATCATCTTGGCCTTCTTGGCCACTTCCAATGGAATCGCCTCAAGGTCGGGCAAGAATTGGTTCGCCTTCACAAGATCCATAAAATACGGTTTGCCTCCCGCAAACTGCGTGCCGATGCTATATACGGGGTAGGCCGGACTGGCGACCAGGGCCAGATCTCCGGGGTTGATAAAGGCCAGAGGCACATGAGCGAGCCCCTCTTTAGAGCCGATCAGTGTTACGACCTCGTTCTTGGCATCCAGATCGACGTTGAATCGCTGTTTGTACCACCTTGCGACCGCCGCATTGAAATCATGCATGCCTGAATAGGACGGGTACCGGTGATTGGCCGGATCCGCAGCCGCCCCCTTCATAGCCTCGATAATGTGGGCGGGTGTGGGAAGATCCGGATCACCCACGCCAAGATCAATGATGTCTACCCCCCTGCTAGAGACCGCTTCTTTCTGACGATCGATCTCCCTGAAAAGATAAGGAGGAAGGCGTTTCAACCTTTCAGATTGCTCGATGCTCAATGTAATCCTCCGTTACTCAAAAGTGGCCTCCTCCCACAGTTTCCCCTCATAAATGACCCTTGCCTCCCCCTCCAGGAATACCTCCCGAAACTCATCGCCGTGCTTATCAAAGTAGATCTTGAGAAGCTCACCCCCTCTGGTGTTAAGGACTACAGGAGACTTGACCATCCCCGTTGCAGACGCTATGAGGGCGGCAGCCACCGAGCCTGTTCCGCAGGCCAGGGTTTCATCCTCCACACCCCGTTCATAGGTGCGAATGGCAAGGGCGCCATCCTCCAAGGGCTGCACAAAGTTCACATTGGTGCCGGCCGGGGCATAATGGGCATGATGCCTGATGGCTCGACCCGCCTTGAATACCGCCGCGGTGTCCACATCTTTGACCCAGATCACCACATGGGGTACACCCACCGTGACACTGCTTACCGTCATGGTTTCTCCTCCCACCTTCAGAGGATAATCGAGCTCTACCGTCGAGGGTCGCGGCATCTCCAACTTGACCCGCCCGCCCGTGACTTCGGCCTGGATCACGCCGGTCTGGGTTTCAAGACTGAGCCGAGGACCTGCGATACCCTTCAGGTGAGCAAGCCTTGCCACACACCGGCCTCCATTGCCGCACATCTCCGCCTCGCCCCCATCGGCATTGAAAAAACGCCACTTGAAATCAGCGCGCTCTGAAGTCTCAATAATGATCAGTCCATCGGCACCTACAGAGCGTTTCCTTCGACAGACCGATGCAATCCACCGGCTCAGATTCTCTTCAGCCACAATCCCGGCACGATTGTCGATAACGATGAAATCGTTTCCGCTGCCGCTCATTTTATAGAAAGATATCGGCGTCTCTGTCATGCTTCCATCCAGATCTCCCGCGTTCCCTTCACAAAAACCCTGGTATCGACTCCCCTGCGATCAAGTCCTCATAAGATTCCCGGGCCCTGATCACAGAGAACTGATCCGCCTTGACCATCACCTCGGCAACCCTGGGTCTGGAATTGTAGTTGGAAGACATGGTGAAACCGTACGCCCCTGCACTCATCACGGCCAGGAGGTCACCTGATTCCACACAGGCAATCTCTCGATCCCGGGCAAGAAAATCACCGCTCTCGCAAATAGGGCCAACGATGTCGGCCGTCATGGTGCCCTCCAGGTTCTTCACCACGGGTTCTATGGCGTGGTACGCGTTGTAGAGAGACGGGCGCATCAGGTCGTTCATGGCCGAATCCACGATCACAAAATCCTTGTCTTGGCCGCGCTTGGTATAAAGCACTCGGGTGACCAGTATGCCGGCATTGCCCACAATGACACGCCCGGGCTCCAGGATGAGGATCAGGGGCGTCCGGCCGAGGGTCTCCATGATGGCCCTGCCGTATTCTCTGGGATGAGGGGGGCGTTCCTGGTCATAAGTGATTCCGAGCCCTCCGCCCAGGTCGAGATACCGGATCGACAGACCCAGCCCGTCCAGGGTGGTCACAAGGTCCTTCAACCGTCCCAAGGCATCCACGAAGGGGGCCACCTCGGTGACCTGAGAACCGATGTGGCAGCTGATACCGATCATTTCCACATGAGGACAGGCATGAGCTGCCTTGCAGGCCTCCACCACGGCTTCCACGTTCAGCCCGAACTTATTCTTTTTCAAACCCGTAGAAATGTAAGGGTGTGTCTTGGGGTCCACGTCCGGATTGACTCGAAGGGCGACAGGGGCCTTTTTCTTCAAGCCGCCGGCACAGCGATCAATGAGATCAAGTTCCTGAAACGATTCTACATTAAGCATGAGGATGTCTGATTCAAGGGCATATGAAATTTCGTCGGCCCGCTTTCCTACCCCAGAAAAGACAATCCTGTCCGGCGGGACCCCTGCCCTCAGGCCCCGGAACAACTCGCCGCCTGACACAATATCGAGACCGCCCCCCAGGTTTGCAAAGAGTCTCAACACGGCCAGGTTTGAATTGGACTTTGCGGAAAAGCAGATCAAGTGAGATACGCCGTCAAAGGCCCTTTGCAAAGCGAGGAAATGACGCTCAAGCGTGGCATGGCTGTACAGGTAAAAAGGCGTGCCCACGGCTCTGGCAATCTCAGAGACAGGGACATCCTCGCAATACATTTGATCATCATGATAGTGGAAGTGATGCATGGCGAGTTGGTTGTTCGCGAATCCTGATTTCTTAACCGTCAGTCGTTATGGTTGAGTCCGGCTTTGGGCAAAAAACAACGTTCGAATCCCGACTCACACCACCACTCTCATGATAAACGATAATCTTGTAAGCATATCGGCCGTCAGGCGCCACCTTGTCCCGGTAGATCAGCCGACCGCCTTCCACCCGGGCCGGTTCAGGATACTCGAGCTTGATATCAAGGCGTTCATCAAAAGGGAGAGGGCACCCAGGGCATGGGGCCACCGAGTCATGAACCTTACGCCTAAAAACCCTGAAACCTTCTATCCCCTCAAATGCAGCGCCGTTTTTTGTCGGAATGGACCACGTCAGCTGCACCTCACCCCCGACCAGTTCTGCCTTTAAGTCCTGGACCGCAGGGGGAACAACCGCCCGAGGGGCCACAGGCGGCCCCTTCTTGCCGCACGCCAGAAGGAAGAGCAGGGCCCACAACCCCAGAAGAAAAAGCGGCCTATTGAGACCTTTGAATAACTCATTCGAACGACCATTATGAACTTTTTGGGGTACCCATCCGGGCGTAGCGAACAGGCCCACTTTAGTGGGCAAATCATGAACTGTTTGAGGCCCTTGGGCCGAGTTTTCAGGATTTAGTGAGCAAGCCCGTGGATGGGTCACAAAGTTCATACGAATGAGTGAGAAAGAGTTTGTCAAAGGTCTCCTATTTTGGCACTCTCTTGGTCGTGCCATCTCCTTTTCCATGAGCTGTCTCGCGGCCAACCACCTTCTTTGCCTTTCGGATGGCCTGAGCCACGTTCTTTCCGGCTGTGCCACCTGTGGAAACGCGCCTGTTGACCATCTGTGCCGGTGTCAGCAGCTTAAAAACATCTTCTGAAAACAGTCGGGAAAACTTCCCCAACTCCTTCAACGAGAGTTCGTGAAGTTCCTTGTCTTGCCCCATGGCATATCGGACCACCTCTCCTGAACAGCGATGTGCGTCCCGGAAGGCCACGCCCTTGGTCACCAGGTAGTCGGCCATGTCAGTGGCATTCAGAAAGCCCCTGGCAACCGCCTTCTCCATGGCTTCGCGGTTCACCTTCAATCTTGGGATGAGTTTTTCGTACACCCCAAGGCACCCTTTCAGGGTGTCTGCCGTGTCAAACAGGGGTTCCTTGTCCTCTTGCATGTCCCGATTGTAGGAAAGAGGCAGGCCTTTCATGACGGCCAGAAGGGCCATCAAGTTCCCGAATACCCGTCCCGCCTTGCCTCGAACCAGTTCCGGCACATCCGGATTTTTTTTCTGCGGCATGATGCTGCTTCCCGTGGCAAAGGCATCAGGTATCTCTACAAAAGCGAACTCACTGGAAGACCAAAGAATCAACTCCTCTGACAGGCGGCTCAGGTGAACCATACAGATGCTCGCTGCAGCCAAAAACTCCAAAATAAAGTCCCGACTGCTCACGGCGTCCACGCTGTTTGCGGAAACCACGGGGAAATTCAGCAACCGGGCGGTGTATGCCATGTCGATCGGATAGGTGGTGCCGGCCAGGGCCGCGCTGCCCAAGGGCAACACATTGATTCGTTTCTGCGCTTCCTCAAACCGGGCCCTGTCCCGCGTAAACATCTCATAATAAGCCATGAGCTGATGGGAAAACAGCACCGGCTGGGCGCGCTGAAGATGTGTGTAGCCCGGCATGATGACATCCACATGCTGGTCGGCAAGATTTACCAGAACGCGCCGCAAGGCCGTGAGCCTTTCAAGCACACTGCCCACCTCGTCCCGGAGATACATCCGAACGTCCAAGACTACCTGATCGTTTCGGCTCCTTGCCGTGTGAAGTTTCTGTGCCACCTGGCCGACTTCCCGGGTCAAGCGGCCCTCGATGTTCATGTGGATGTCTTCCAGGGCGTCATCCGGTTCAAAGCGGCCGCGCTTCATGTCTCGGGCTATCTTGCCGAGGCCTTTCACGATCGCAGAGGCTTCGTCTCGAGAAATGATCGACTGCCTGGCGAGCATGCGACAGTGGGCTATACTCCCCTCGATGTCGTAGAGATAGAGTCGCCGGTCAAAACGAATGGAAGAAGTAAACGACTCTACGCTCGGGTCTGTCTTTTCGGCAAATCTCCCGTCCCATGGCTTGTCGGACACAGGGCACCTCGTTTGTTATTGAAGCTCCCTGTAGCAAGCTACAGGGAATCTTCGACCGTAAGGAACGCTGA
>CAZCXI010000138.1:0-6014 GCA_964502635.1 uncultured Desulfobacterales bacterium | reverse complement strand
GTGAGCGAGCCCTCAGATGGGTCAAAAACCTCATATCAAAGAGCGAGGCGAGGTTGTTCAAAGGTCTCAATGTATTGCGATCATTACCTACTTTTCCGACCCAGTCTCTTGGCATGATCCCTGCTACGATCATATGATGCCCCAATGGTTTTCGGCATAAAGTCACCTCGGCGTGGGAAGCGAACCCCGTTCGGCTCGGGCAAATCCACCCAAACGAGTTCTTTTCACGGGGTGAGGGGGGCGCAGGAGAGAGCACATGGACAAGCCAGCCGGTGCCAACGAGAAAAAGGTCCCACAGCGGCAGCGCCTGGGCGCGCTTCTGGTGGAATACGGCTTGATCAATGAAAACCAGCTCCGAGATGCCCTGAAAAGGCAGGGTCAACTGGGTGGGCAGATAGGCTCGATTCTGATTGACATGGGTTTTGTCTCAACCGACGACCTGCTGAACTTTCTCAGCAAACAGCTCGGTGTCCCCTCGGCGAATCTCTTCAACCTCGATATCGATCAAGAGGTCCTCAAGCTGCTCCCCCTGGATAAGATCAAGACCATGAAGATCCTCCCCGTTGCCACTGACGAGCATTCCCTGACCCTTGCCATGGTGAATCCTCAAGACATGATGACCGTCAGGGAGATCGAATTCACACTGGGAAGAAAGGTTCAACCGGTCGTTGTACCTTCTTTTCAGATGGACGCAGCGACAAGGAGCCTGATGTCAGCGACCAGGGGAGGCCTCGCCGGTGACACGATTGCCAGGGAGGCGGGCAAGGCAAAGACAAGAAAAGCCCCCCCGTTGCTTTCATTACTGAGGTATCTGGCGAAGTCCCGTGCCACCGACATGCTGCTGACTGCAGGCGTTCCCCCTTCCATCAAGATGAGTAATCAGGTGAAACGGCTATCCATGGATGCCCTGACACCTGTCGATTGTGAACGGTACGCCATGGACCTCATGTCGGATCGGAACTGGGAACGCTTTGAACGAGACGGTGACTACGATCTTGGCGTCACATACCCGGAGATCGGACGCTTCAGGGTGAATGCCTACAGACAACGACATTCTGTCTCTATCGCCCTCCGGCACTTTCCGGAACGCCTCCCTTCGTTACAGGAACTCCATCTGCCGGCGTGGATAAAAGACTTTGCCTTGAAGCCCCAGGGGCTGATCCTGGTAGCAGGTCCCGCAGGGCATGGCAAGACCATGACGCTTTCCGCGATGGTTGACATCATCAACACCCACAGAAAATGCAACATTGTCACCCTGGAAGACCCTATTGAATACCTCCATAAGCACAAGAGGAGCAACGTCAATCAAAGGGAGGTCCATCGGGACACGAAATCCTTCCACGAAGGACTGAGACGCGTGTTCAGACAGGCGCCGGATGTTATTGTGGTTGGAGAATTGAGAGACAAGGAAAGCTTTGAAATAGCTTTACGTGCAGCAGACACCGGTCATCTGGTTCTAAGCACCGTTCATGGAAACAATGCCACATCCATCATTGAAACGGTGATTAATATGTTCCCGCCGCATCAACACAACCTTGTCCGGATGAGGATTGCAGATTGCCTGCTGCTTTCCTTCACACAGAGGCTGGTTCCCCTCAAGTCAGGGCGGGGCAGGGTGCTTGCCTATGAGAAGCTGATCAATAGTTACAGGATAAGGAACCTGATCAGAGAGGAAAAAACCCATCAGATTCGATCACAGATGCAGGCCGGTTCACAAGACTTTACCTCTATCGATGCTTCTCTCGCAAGGCTCTATCATGCAGGGCTAATCACCTTTGATGACGGGCTGGTTTTTTCAGACAACGAACAATATTACCGCGAACTCGCTGAGGCCCAGGCGGCTTGACTCTCCAGTGTAAGCAAGAAGCAAGCTCTAGGAGCCTGTCGGAGAACCCCGTTTTCGGAGGCTGTTGGAAAATGTTCAGATGCAAGGCATCCGAGATTCTTAGGAATGAGGCGTACTTATCGGTACGCCGCAGTGACGAAGAATGAGGATAACGCCGCAGATGGACGTTTTCCGACAGCCTCCTAGTCAAAAACCACGTCTTTTTCTATGATACTTCCGTCTGGAAGCATAACCGGACGATCGGTGTGATTAGCAATCACCACCTTGCCTTTGATCGCCACCCCCTTGCCAAAAAAAACGTCGCCTTGAACATCCAGGGAAATACACTCCAGCAAAGAGGGCACGCCATGGGCAAAACGCGCCCTAAGCTGATCGATTTTCTTGTAATACCGGCTGTCGAGCCGACACACCACGGTGTCTAACCGTCTCTTGGGGTTTTGAACCATGTACATGTCATCTGTCAGCACGTAACAGTCGGACCAGAGGGCAAGAAGGTCCTGGCATGTCTTGACGGGAGCAAACCGATTTCTCGGCACCCGAATCGCCGTGGCCCCGTCAAAAATGGAAATGGCCGATCCCATGGCCGTTTCCAGTTGATAGACGGGCGGAGAGGTTTCATCCTTCGGATCAACCGTCTTGGGGTTTCTGACCATGGGAAGGCGAATCACACTCGGATGCACCTCAAGCAATGCCTTCAAGGCCTCCAGGTTCACCCAGATGCTGTTCGTATTGAAATACTTGTACACCGTGATATCCTGAAATTCGTCCAACTCCTCTTCCGGACACTGGGCGGTTTCCCTGAGCGTGAGTCTACCATCTTTGAGGCGGGCCAGGTGTCCCCCTTTGCGATCGGCCTCGGTTCGATCTGCCACCTCCATCATGAATGGAAAGTCGTGCTCCGCAAAATAGCCCAAGATGGTCTCATCCATGACCGCACCCAGGTTGTCCGAGTTGGAAATAAATGCGTAACGAATGCCCCTGTCCAGAAGCTTTTCGAGCATCCCTGACGTCACCAGCGCCGCGTAGATATCGCCGTGCCCGGGCGGGTTCCACTCCAGGTCGGGATCCGCAGGCCACGAGACCGGGGTCAGCCCGTCTTGAGAGACTTTTGGGAATTTGTGTTGCAAGAAAGTCAAGGGGATGCCCTCCACCGCAAGCTCGCCATAGGGCTTCAGGGCCTCAAGGGTGTCTGCTTCGGTGCTGAAACTGTTCATGAAAACAACAGGAAGCCTGACCCCATGCCCGCGTCTGTGGATAAGAACCCGCCTGACAATAATGTCCAGAAAGCTCAGACCATCCTTGGCCTCAAGGAGCGACTTGGCCCGGGATAGGCCCATGCTCGTGCCCAACCCGCCGTTCAGTTTAATGACGACCGCTCTGTGCCCGGCCGCTCGTCCTGCTTCCCTGAACCCGGTGAGTTTTTCGGCATCAGCGATCTCACCCGCCGCCACAGGGGCAATGTCCGCCCGTGAGACCAGCCCCGTCTCACCGCGAACCAGGAGCGCGTAATAATACCTGAACGTATCAATGACCATCGGGGCAAGGCCGCGGTTCTCCATCTTCTCGGCAAAGGGTTGAAACAGCCCGTCTGTCTTCTCTTCAAGTGACATGTGTTGTCTCAGCACAACAGACTCCATATCTCATGGGACTGCCTTGGGCCATTGGCCCCCTTGTCATGTGGGCAATCCAAAGGCGTGTCTTACTATACCAATGGAAAATCAGTGAGGTAGGGGTTGTGTTTCCTCTCGTAGGCAACGGTGGAAGAGGGACGTCCTCCATAGTCGTGGCCCGGCCAGATAATGGTATCATCGGCAAGACAGAGTATCTTCTCTTTAATAGAATGGAGCAGCACCTCCAAAGAGCCGCCAGGAAAGTCCGTTCTGCCCACCGCACCTACAAAAAGTGTGTCTCCGGTAAAAAGGTTCCTGCCTTCGTGTAGGCAGATGCCGCCAAGCGTATGGCCCGGGGTGTGAAGGACGGTGAGCGCCTTTTCGCCAAAACCAATGGTGTCGCCGTCTTCCACACGAACATCCGCCGGAGGCGATGGTGCGAACCCCATCTGTCTTCCCATGGATTGTCCTTCAGGGGTGTTGAAGAAGCGGTCATCTTGAGTGTGCATGTATATCTTGGCCCCTGTGAGGTCCTTTATCTTTGCGTTGCCGCAGGTATGATCAGGATGACCGTGGGTATTGACCACCGATTCAAGGGTCAACCCCAGGCCGCCGACCGCATCCATGATCCGCTCTTCGTCTCCTGCCGGATCGATCAATAGAGCCTTGTGAGTCGCTTCACAGCCCAGGATATAGCAAAAGACCTCCATGAAGCCGACTTTGATTTGTTTGATAATCATGTCTATACGCCGACGGGAACCACCCATCCAAAAGGGTCTTCAGCCCGCCCATATTGAATATCCGTAATAGCCTTGTAAAACTTGTGGGCCATGGGCCCAACCCCACCATCGCCCACGGTCAACACCTCATCTCGCCAGGCAAGCTGACTGACTGGAGAAATGACCGCGGCGGTTCCTGAGCCGAATATCTCTTCAAGGGAGCCGTTTTTGTGGGTCGCCACGACCTCATCAATGGTAATCGGTCGTTCAGCCACTGCAATGCCCCAGTGCCGAGCAAGCGCAAGCACAGAGTCTCGTGTGATGCCGGGCAGGAGGCTCCCTCCAAGGGGCGGCGTCACCAGTTCGCCACGGATCACGAAGAAAATATTCATGGTACCCACTTCTTCAACCGACCGGTGTTCGAGGGCATCCAGCCACAACACCTGGGTATATCCCGCCTTCTTGGCCACCTCCGCCCCGTAAAGGCTGGCGGCATAGTTGGCAGCGGTCTTGGCCTCGCCCAATCCGCCTCGCACGGCTCGCACGTACTTGTCCGTCACCCATATTTTCACGGGATTGAATCCCTCAGGATAATAGGCGCCCACCGGAGACAGAATGATAAAGAAACGATAGGTGTGGGAAGGCCGTACGCCGAGATAAGGGTCCATGGCCACGATGGCGGGACGAATATACAGGGAGGTCTCCGGCGCCCTTGGAACCCAATCCCGCTCAATGGCAACAAGCCTTTTTAAGGCATCCAGCGCAAAGGCCTCGTCCACTTCAGGGATACAGACCAGCTGTGCGGATCGATTGAATCTGGCCATGTTCCTTTCCGGTCGGAACAGCAGAATCTTGCCGCTACGGGTTCGGTACGCCTTCAGCCCTTCAAAAATAGCCTGACCATAATGAAGGACCATGGTGGCCGGGTCCATGATAATGGGACCGTAGGGTTCAATGCGTGGGTCATGCCATCCGGATCCCGGCGTGTAGTCCATGTTGAACATGTAATCCGTGAAAATCTGCCCAAATCCCAAGTTTGCATCGTCTGGACGTGTCTTCGGGCTCTTAACCCTTTCTATCTTGAGATCCATCTCCCCTCTTCCTCCTCATTTCGAGGCAACTTCTCAAAAAGTTCGAGTCGTGTCTCGACACCTTTGAAAAACTCCCTTGAACGACCAGCACGTGACCCACAGCGCTCACATCTCCCAGAGAAAGAGTCCTGTTGGTTCGTCGTATGTCCTTGCCATGGGCCTGCCTAAGAGCTCTTGGATGTAAATTTCCCCCGCAAAAACCAATGTTTCTGAGAACACGTGCCCCCCGATAGTCTGACAATGGATATCGGCAAAGACGCCATGAGCATGAACCGTGGGCTTACCATTTTTCAAGGAGACATTGCCGGCGCAATGAACGATTTCGAGGGGCTCAGGCCTCTGAAACGTAACATAAACCTGCTGATTCTGGTCGTAGGCCCCCAGCGTCGCTGATGTGACCGCTCCGATAATGGAGAACACGGCGGTTTCAACGGCATGCTCGGCGCAGAAATCTTCGACGGCTGCCGCCAGGTCCTTGCCGCGGGGAAGTCTCCCAAGGAGGCAGCGGCCTCGGTTGAATTCCCATGCTGTTATACCCTCCATATTCGCCATATCACCTGCCCAAATAGCGCCGATTCATGAACAGCAGCCCGCAAACCTTTCGGCACTAAATACCACATCTGCCTAGTAAATCAAGCAGGATGTCTCGTCACATGGCCAGCCATGCGGCACACTTCCTAGAAAAACATAAACCCATTGAAGCCTCCCCGCGGCAAGCCACGGGGAATCTTCACCGTAAGGAAGTTTT
>CAZCXI010000137.1:3533-6102 GCA_964502635.1 uncultured Desulfobacterales bacterium | reverse complement strand
ATAACTTTTCTACGGCAGTAAGGACTATTAGTCTTTTCTGGGAACTGGTTGAGCTACCCGAGGTCAAATCATGGTATCAAGAGAACCTTGTTACGGTCTCGCATCTCGTTGCCTGAAGTCGCCTGACACGACCGGGGCACCTGTTGAGCGCAGGGAATACAGGCGATACAAGCCAGAAGCCAGCGCTTTTGTGGTGGCTAAGATTCGCCCTGTCACTGTGATATGTAGGATTCTGGACATCAGTCCAGCAGGGCTTGCATTTAGTTGTATTCCCTGTGGACAGGGACTGTCTGAGCTATGTGAACTAGACGTACTGCTTCCCCACCCATTCTGTTATTTGCAAAATATACCGCTTGAACTTATTGAGGAAGGCACATGGCAACAGCGCTATTTCACTGTTCCAAATGCGGTGATCAACTAACCATTTATCGGGCCTGACATGCTGTTTATTTGCGCTGCGGGTCTTGTGGTGCCCGATTCCGTTTAGGAGACTATGCTGATTCGATGGATCACGCTATTGAGGAAAAAGCAGAAAATGTGGAGTGTGACAGGTTTTGACCCGTTAGGATAACACTCAGGAATCATTCTACTCGCTTTTTAGGGATTGGCAGTGCAGAAAGGAGGAGAATGTCATGGCAGCAAACTTCAGCATCGCTATTCACCGGAGGAGTCCCGGCTTAGAGCTGAAGCTCGCTGGCGATTTTGACGGCACCTCGGCATGTGAGCTGCTCAATACTCTGAGTGAAGAATGTGACGGCGTGGATAGGGTCTTGGTCAATACGAGCAGGTTGAAGGAGATTTATCCCTTTGGCCAAGACACCTTCCACAATAATCTGTATATGCTAAAGGGAAAACCGATTCGCCTTGTATTTACGGGTAAACACGCCACGAGCATAGCCCCCGAACGGAACCAGTTTTTCTAAGTGTTCATCTGGTGTTCAGAGGATCTCACATATACAGGCTTGCCCTCAAAGCTGAATTAAAAACCGACGCCTGTGCCCGTTGATGGGACAAGGTTTCGTGGTTGGGCACTGGCCAGCTAACATCAGCCGGAACTTATGAAATGGCAGGGTCAAAGTTGGCTCTGCCTTTTCGTGTTTGAATCCCAAATTTTGTGGTATCAACCAACCATGCTAGAATGCTGATGCTTGCTATCATAGTAGACTTGTGAAAACCCGTACTTTTTGTGGTTTCTGACACATATTATCAATTTTTCAACCGTATCGCCGGTTTTCGCCATTCTTCACCATCCTTGATCTACAAGCCATGTTTGACTATTATTGCGCCATAACAAAGTGACTGCTTATCGGTCGATCCCGGAGGAGGTGAGTTTCCAATGCTATCTCAAATGAGCCAAGGGCAATTAGAACACGAGGTTCAAGAAGCCCGGCACAAGGAGGAGCGCGTTCAAATTGGAAGTAACTTTGACGAAATTCCCCAGTGGAGGTTTCTCGCAGGTGTTCCTTTGATTTACATCCCGATACTGATCGGCATTGTGCCAATGATTCTGTGCGCTCTTGTGGTCCGCGCTCATCTTAGGATGGTGGGGGCGTGTAACTTGAAGACATATTGGAAGGATTTTGTGCCAAGTTGGGTCAGTCACCGTTACACGCGAAAAAGCCAAATCGTGTCTGATAGATTCTTAGCGAGGTATGGATCTGTGGTTTCAATCACCAGACTTAAGCTGTTCTGGATCTTCAACTGTAAACTCTATTGCCCACTGTCCATTGCGTTGCTTGCTTATCTTGTTTATCTGGTAAAAATTGTGGAGCAGTGGTGGTGCCCCTTTGGACACGACAGAAAGCACACCTATACCGACGCACCGATCGATACATCGTTTTGGCACGCTAATGGGGATGTAGGTTTACTGCATCCAGATGACCGAGAGAATCCAAGCTGGAACGAACACGCGCTGCAAAGGGAGCCAGTGTCCGAAGTCGGAGCCGAAGATTTGACACGAGTTGCTATGTCACATAGGAATCTTTGACAGAACCTTTTTTTTGACGGCTCTAACTGTGGCAAGCTATCTGCCATCGGGTTTTTCATTGTGTCCGTGATGATGTTGCAGGGACATCTTTGATCGGTTGGACAGGTACGCCAGCCGAGATAACGGTGAGTGATTCGAAAGCAGCCTTTGAGGGCTCAGAAGCGCTACGATTATTGTAGTAGGAGGTGATAGTCTGTGTTTGGAATTAGAGAGCGTTTTGATCCAGCGTCATTTGTAGTGATCCTTTTAACGTTTATTCTCTTCACAGTAGCACTTTTCGTTAAAGGATTTACTCATGATATCTTATTGGAAGCCGGTGTGCTCTTAGTTTCAGTAAAGCTGATAATGATGTCATCCAAGATCACGGATACGTCAGAGGATATCGTACAAAAACTGTCAAGGATATGTGCGCCACAGGGGTCCAATCATTCGGTTATTAACACCCGGGCTAGACTGGACGAAATATATGCACTTCTTCAGCGCTTGGAACATGAAAAATGCGACACGTCGCGTGGATGAGTGCAGATTCGGATTTAGAACCGATTCAAAGCAAAAAACTCGGTGTGGGTTATCAAGAGGCAC
>CAZCXI010000137.1:0-3433 GCA_964502635.1 uncultured Desulfobacterales bacterium | reverse complement strand
ACCCCCCCAAAGAGCGGTGCTATCCTTTATTTCATTGGGTTCAAGCTGATCCACAATGCATAACACTTCGGATTACCCAAGGCTCTTATTAGGAGAATTTCTGTAAAATGGAACTGCTTATATGGTTAGGCATAGGATTATGTGTTACACAATCGGCCATGTTTTCAGGCCTGAATTTGGCTTTTTTTAGTATCAGCAAACTTCGCCTTGAAATCGAAGCATCAAAGAACAATAGGAATGCATCGAAGGTCCTTTCGTTGAGAAGGGATTCGAATTTCTTGCTAACGACAATTCTTTGGGGGAACGTTGGCGCTAATGTTCTTTTGGCGTTGTTATCCAATTCAGTGCTGACAGGCATTGTAGCTTTTGTTTTTTCGACGGTCATCATTACTTTTATCGGAGAGATAGTGCCACAAGCATATTTCTCTCGACATGCCTTGAAAATGGCCGCCTTGTTATCGCCAGCTCTTCGCTTCTATCAAATTCTTCTATTTCCCGCAGCAAAATCAACAGCCTTAATCCTCGACAAGTGGCTTGGCGCTGAGGCCGTACACTATTTTCAGGAGACAGACCTTCAAGAACTCATAGAAATGCATATAACGTCTGACGAAACTGATATTGCAAGGGTTGAGGGGAGAGGTGCTTTGAACTTTCTTGCAATCGACGATTTGCTGGTGGCTGGTGAGGGAGAGCCGGTAGAGCCAAGAACTATCATAAGTCTTAGATTCGATCAGGACAGACCCATATTCCCAGATATTGAACCTTCGACTGCAGATGATTTCTTGAAATCCATCCACTTTGCCGAAAAAAAGTGGGTCATTATTACTGACCTGTCCGGCGAACCAAGAATGGTGCTTGATTCAGACGCTTTCACAAGGTCCGCGTTGTTTGGGGTGCGGCCTTTCAACCCTTATCTGTACTGTCACCGTCCTATCATTGTCAAAGATGTGCAAGCACGTTTAGGAGAGATTATACCGCATCTTAAAGTTTACCCAGAGCGGCCAGGTGATGACGTGGTTGACGAAGACATAATACTCTTTTGGCATGAGCAGAAACGTGTTATTACCGGCTCAGATATTTTGGGGAGGCTTCTTCGAGGCATTGTTCAACAAGAAAGCGTTCCTTTCCAGAAACTGGTTCATGGAAAGGCATAACAGGCCAACGTAGCCTGGCGGGCAAATCAAGCCCTGGTGACATCATGGCACCAGATTCTAATAATATCAGCTTCTAATGTCCTAAATCTAGATCGCTCTAAGGGGGACATTTCGGGACGTCTTTAAGTAGCCAAATAACCGGCAGTGCGATTTGATTTACGACACATGGTCTGCCATGCCAAGACTAGCTCACTTAGAGGCCTCCGCTTTCTTGCGGAAAGAAGGGGGTCTTCATTCTTCACACATTGCAGTCAATAGAAGGCTCAAGTTAATTGCCTTGATATTAAACCGGATGACCGACGAAGGGCAAAGAAATTATGACCCCCGCACACTGGACCGATAAACATGCCCCCAAAGCATTGGATCGCATTTTGAATCGAGTGACGCACGATCTGTCTGCGGATATTTTACAAAACCCGCAAATGTGGAAGGATTTTGCCGATCGATTGCAAGACCAGTGGCAGCGGCTATTCAGCCTGCTTCATGAGCTGTATGGCTGGCAATACGACTTTTTCTATCATTTGGAGCAGATTGTGCTCGCGGCCGCCCGGAGTTGGATCGATCGCCCGGCGTATCTTAAAGCCCTGGATGCCGAACGTATCGAACAGCCGGACTGGATTCAATCCCAGTCCATGGTGGGCGGCGTACTCTATGTGGATCTATTCAGCGATAACTTGGCCAGACTGCAGGAGCATATCGTTTATTTCAAAAAACTGGGAATCACTTACCTGCACCTGATGCCTCTTTTCGCAGTACCCCATGGGGACAATGACGGCGGCTACGCCGTCAGCGACTACAGGGCCATCAATCCGGACATCGGGACCATGGATGAACTGGCTCAGCTGGCCGCCATCCTTCAAAAAGAGGGCATCGACTTGGCCCTGGACTTTGTCTTCAACCACACTTCCAACGAGCACCGCTGGGCGCGCCAGGCCCAGGCCGAGGATGACGATTACCAGGCATATTATCATCTATTTGACGACCGCCGGCTCCCGGATCAATACCAGCAAAACCTGCGTGATATTTTCCCCATGGTCCGGCGGGGCAGTTTCACCTGGCTCGAAGAGATGCACAAATGGGTCTGGACGAGCTTTAACAGCTATCAGTGGGATCTTAATTACAGCAACCCGGATGTATTTCGGGCCATGGCCTCGGAAATGCTTTTTCTGGCCAATCAGGGCATCACCATCCTGCGCCTGGATGCGGTGGCATTTATCTGGAAACGTCTGGGAACCACTTGTGAGAATCAGCCTGAGGCGCATCTGATCCTACAGGCCTTCAACGCCCTGGCAAATATCGCTGCCCCGGCCCTGTTGTTTAAATCCGAAGCCATCGTCCACCCCGACGAGGTTATTAAATATATCCGGCCGGACGAATGCCGGCTGTCCTATAACCCGACCCTGATGGCCCTGTTGTGGGAGGCCCTGGCCACCGGGGAAGTCAAACTCCTGGACCACGCCATGCGTCACCGCAGCCGCCTGCCCCCGGAATGCGCCTGGGTCAATTATCTGCGCTGCCATGACGATATCGGCTGGACCTTCGACGACGCCGATGCCCGTGCCGTAGGGATCGACCCTGTGGGCCACCGCCGCTTTCTGAACGATTTTTACACCGGCAAATTTGAGGGTTCGTTTGCCAAAGGCCTGCCCTTCCAGTTCAATCCGAACAATGGCGACCTACGGATTTCGGGTACCCTGGCTTCCCTGGCCGGGCTGGAACAGGCCTTGGCGTCGGAAGATCCGCAACTCATCGAAACTGCCGTCCGGCGCATCAACCTGATGCGTAGCATAATGCTCAGCATGAGCGGCATCCCATTGATCTATTTAGGCGACGAGTGGGGCATGCTCAACGATTATACCTACCTGGAAAACCCCATTAGAGCCGGCGACAGCCGCTGGGTGCATCGCTCCAGGCGTCGCTGGGAGGCCCGGGAAGATCTGACCGACGCCGACACGCTGCAATGGCGATTTTTCAACGAAATGGTACGCCTGACCCGCATTCGCAAGAACCTGCCCGCATTTTACAACGGCGGGCTGGAGGTGGTCTCCAGCGGCAACCCCCACCTGTTCGCCTATATCCGTCAGAATCAAGGCCAGCGCATCTTGATCGTCAACAACTTTTCCGAACGCCCCCAAAGCATGTCGGCCGATCTCCTTGAATCCCTCGGCTTTGGCGAGGGCGGCCTGGATCTCGTTGCAGACCAACAGGTCGATTCCGGCCGGGGTCTGGATTTGGAAGCCTATCGCTTTGTGTGGTTAAGGCTCGCGGCCATTGGGGTC
>CAZCXI010000136.1:0-6149 GCA_964502635.1 uncultured Desulfobacterales bacterium | reverse complement strand
TTTACATCTTTGGCACAAGTGAATGCGGGAGACATTTTGATATGGAAAGATTCAAGAAGCCCATTATCATTATTTTAGTGCTTGGGATCGCAGGCTATGTGGCCTACCGTCAGATTGACAAGCAGCAGCAGAGAAGGCTTCATACAGCCCTTGAGCGGGAGCGGAACGAATGGTGGGACAATATAGGCAGGTTGGAGGAGAAGGTCGCCGAGCTTGAGCAGGAGTTGGCACAGGAGCGAGGAGCGATTGTTCCCCAGGAGAAGCTCAGTGAGGTGTTTGGCAAAGCGCCAACTGCGCTGACTCCAGAGGCCCCGGCAATCAGTTGTGATGAATTGCAACGTCAAATAACAGCCTTTTTTGAGTACCTGGATAGGCAGGACTACATATTATCCCATGACCTTGAAGGCGGGACTTGGAACCTGTTTCAGCAAGTCGTTAAGGAGCTTTCAGCCAACCCCCCGCTGGTCACGGGCGAAATGAAGGACTTCTCCAGCCTGATAGAAAACGTGGCTCACTTTTACAGGGTCTTGGGTAGAGAGCGTATTGAACTGATCACAGAGGTCATGCAACATGAATCCCAAATCATGGAATCTGTTATGGCGAGCTTTTTTTCATGGCTCACCTCGGGTGATCGCTGTAAAGACCGGATAGGGGAGCCCCCTTCTTTAGAGATCTTATACGAGTACGCCGGGTTTTTTCTGAACACCCTAGCCGGCAGGAGCTATCTGTTGCGGAGGAACTCAAAGATCAGGGTGTTGACCACCTATTATGCTGTTCTCATTCTTGACAGGGCAAACAAAGAAACCCTAAACCGATATGGCATCGATATCAGACCTCACATCGAGTTGTCATTGTATGACATCAGTAATCAAAGAGGCCTGATTCACCAGAGGAAGTATCTGGTGGAATTAGAGGGTATCCGGGAAGATTATCACATGAAAAATCTCGGCGCCAAAGACTACACCCCATAAGGACATGCTATCTGTCAGGGGTCTAGACACAGCCCCGATCTGGCCTCGTCTTTCCATATTAGGAATAACCGTCACGGGGATGGTGAAAATGACCATGTCAAACTTGTACATGAATAGGATTCCTTCAAGAGACACACTGGTGAAAGTCCTTGCCACGGCCTTTCTGAATCCGGCCGATCGGGACGGGCAGGGGAGGAAAATCTTTGTCCAGAATTTTCTGGGTTGCGGTTGTCCGGATGAGATCGTGGAAAAGGCAAAAGTTCGCTTCTTTGCCAGACCCTTAGGTGCATATCTCCACCAACGGATCTCTGCCTTGGGCGGGTCTGAAACCTCCACGGCGTTAGAAGAAGAGGTGAACCGTCTCGTCGGACTTCCCAAGACATTGAGGTGGCCGAGAAGGCGTTCAGGTGAAGTTGTTCCTCCCGCCTTGTGGCGGCGGCCCATGCTGGATGCTGTTGCCAAGACCGCCAAGAGTCGGCAGACCTTGTCCAAGTTGCGCAGCATGTCTAAGGCCATGATCGATGCGGTGATTGAGGTCCCGGGCCGCGCCTTTTTCTTCTTGGTCACCGAGGAAACAGAAAGACCAAAGAAACCTGTTCTTCTTGTCCAATATGAGAGTGGCCAGCTCTTGTATCAACTCATGGGGTACAACCGTTGTCGCCTATTCACGATCAGACACAGGGACGAGCCAAAGATCATCCCGCAGATCGATACGGCCCTGACATGGCAGGGACTCTACAACGTCTTTCATGAGGCACGACAGCGATATGCCTTCACAGATCCGGTCTTAGACCTGCTTGGTCACATGGGTTGAGGGGGTTTGACCGATGGAAAAACACCATAAGTTCTCCGTTTGGTATGTGTTGATTGCGGTCTGGATTGTCCTGATCCTCCATAACCTCATTGTTCAGATGTTCGCCATACAGCGTTTACCTTACAGTGAGTTCGTCAAGGCTTTACAGGCCGGAAGGATCGTGGAGGTGGCCATTACCCAGGATCGGATTCAGGGGAAATTCAAGGTGGCTGAGAACGGCCAGGAGGTGGAAAAAGCCTTTACCACCGTGCGTGTTGATCCGGAACTATCGCAGCTCCTGGAGAAGTACAATGTGACCTTCAAAGGCGTGGTCGAGAGCAATTTCTTGAAAGGACTTGCCTCATGGATCTTTCCCCTCTTGCTTTTCTTCGGGATCTGGTACTTCATGATGCGACGCTTTGCTGCCCAGCAAGGCAGCTTCCTGACCCTGGGCAAGAAAAAGGCGAGGGTCTATATGGAGAACGAGGTGGGGGTGACTTTTGAGGATGCAGCCGGCGTGGATGAGGCAGAGGAAGAACTCGTGGAGGTCATCGAATTTCTCAAGTCACCCGAAAAATTCACCCGGCTGGGTGGGAAGCTCCCCAAGGGGATTTTGCTCGTGGGTCCTCCGGGGACCGGCAAGACACTCCTGGCCAGAGCGGTTGCCGGAGAAAGCGGTGTGCCATTTTTCAGCATGAGCGGCTCGGAATTCGTGGAACTCTTTGTGGGAATGGGGGCGGCCCGGGTGCGTGATCTCTTCGCCCAGGCCAAGGAGAAAGCCCCTTGTATCATCTTTGTTGACGAACTGGACGCCCTGGGCAAGGCTCGAGGTCTGGGCATCACAGGGGGACACGACGAAAGAGAACAGACATTGAACCAGCTCCTGGTCGAAATGGATGGCTTTGACGCCACCATAGGGGTGATCCTCATGGCGGCTACCAACCGGCCCGAGATCCTGGACCCGGCCCTTCTGAGAGCGGGCCGCTTCGACCGCCACATTCTTGTTGATCGGCCTGACAAGAAAGGACGGGCCGACATCCTCAGGGTTCACTCAAAAGGGATCACTATCGACAAAGATATGGATGTGGACACCATCGCCGGGATGACCCCTGGTTTTGTGGGGGCGGATCTTGCCAACCTGGTCAACGAGGCCGCCCTCTTGGCCGTCCGCCACGACAAGGAGAAGGTGGGAATGGTGGAGTTTGAGGAGGCTGTGGAGCGGATTGTTGCGGGTCTCGAGAAGAAAAACCGCCTTATCAATGAAAAGGAAAGACAGATTGTCGCCTATCATGAGGTGGGGCATGCGCTGGTCGCCCTTTCTCTGCCGGGCACGGACCCGGTTCGAAAGATTTCCATTATCCCCAGGGGCGTTGCCGCCTTAGGCTATACCCTGCAGGTGCCCACAGAAGACCGCTTCCTGATGAGCAAGAGCGAGCTCTTAAAAAAGATCGCGGTGGCACTGGGAGGACGAGCAGCCGAAGAGATTCGGTTCCAGGATGTTTCTACCGGCGCACACAACGACCTTGCCAGGGCCACTGACATCGCACGGACCATGGTCAAGGAATACGGCATGAGCGAGAAGCTGGGCCATATCTATTTTCAGAAAGAGCGTCAGAAACCATATCCGGATATGGGCGCGTCTCTGGCAAAGGACTACAGCGAGGAAACAGCCGAGGTGATTGATCATGAGGTCAAGGCGATTTTGGACGCCCAATATCTGGTGGCCAAGCAAATCCTCACGAAGCATCACCAGATTCTGAATGAGGGGGCAGCCCTTGTCCTGGAGGATGAGACTATTGAAGGGGATCGCCTGAAGGCGCTCCTTGACGCAAAGCCAAGCGATTGACCGTGCCTTGTTATGCAGGTGGCGCCCACCTCTTCTTTAAGGCATCATAACACCAGCTATTCGGCAGGGCGGTTTTAGAAGAGAATCGGGGCCGTTGGGTCCAGTTGAGAAGTTCTGCATGGGCTGCGTTGATCTGGATGAACTGGTTGCTTGTATTTCCCTTGTCGGGATGATAGAGCTTCGCCTTCCTTCTGTAAGCCGACTTGAGACATTGTATCCCGTCTTTGGACAGAATTTGGTCTCTGGTGAGCTCAAGTCGTCTTAACGCGCTTTTCTCCTTGTGGTTCAGCTGAGGCGTTTTCTTTGCAACAGGCACGACGGCGCTGACCGGCAGGTCTCTTCGCGAGGCCTTGTCTAACAAGCGCTGAGATGCCCACCAACTCGAACCGGTCTCTTCCTCCCACTCATACCACTCGCGGCCTGCCTGGTTAATCATGTCCAACAGGTCATCGGCCACCTTCTTGCGTGGGCTCCTCTTCCACACGAACCTGGATATGACGTTCGAGCCTATGGGGAGTATGTCCAGGATGAGGCAGTCTTGCGTATATGAGAATGCCGCATAGCGGGCCCGGAGGGCTCGCACCAAACCCGTGCCGATATAGAGTGCAAAATCAAGCCTTTTCTTGCAGTTATGGCTGCAATACCTGCGTCTGCCCTTTGGAATAGGGTTCTGTCCGCAAGCCAGGCAAAGGCGCCTGGAAGGGTCTGTGTACTTTAGGGCCGTGGCCTGTCCTTTCGCACTATGTCCGCTCTCCTGGTTCATTGAGCCTCTACGATACATCCAACATGTCTAGCCCATAACAGGCCAATTGAAACTCCCTGCAGCAAGCTACAGGGAATCTTCGACCGTAAGGAACGCTGACTTTTTTAGATACGCTCGCTAACCCCGCAGCAAGCTACGGGGAATGCGCTCGCTTTTGCGGTACATGGTGTCACATCACCAGAGGGTCTTGTGGGTTTGCTACCCATGACGAGCCTTCACAACGTCAGCGTAATGTCTGCGTTCGTAGTAGGTGTCGGTCTTCCTGTCCGAGATGGCCTCATTCTCATGGATGTACTTGAAGCCTTGCCACTTTCCACGAGCCAGCACCACCTCGTCTCCGAGGCTAAACTTATGGCCACAGGCGAGGCATCCCTCGGCGTTCAGTCTGTTGAGTTTCTCCAGATCTATGAAAGTCCTATACCTCTTGCTGGGTTTCATGGGATAATTATTTTCCCCTTCCCTGCGCATTCCTTGACCGTGGAAGGCCTAGAAGCGTTCATTGCTCGGCTCATATACTACTATTACCATGGCCAAACGGCCCTGGCAACAGGAGACCTGATATGTGACTTGCCGTCCCATGGCCAATGGATTATAAGCTATGAAAGGATGGTTTACGACAAAAGCGTTGGGATCGATACTAGTGTCGTGTCCCAGAAGTTTCTTTAAAAAGTAACGTGTCGCCATCAAGCCATTTTCCGGGCTCCGTGAGCATTTCCGGGACGTCAGCTTCGTTGCGCTGAATCATAAAAACTCGGGCTAAGGCCCTCAAACAGTTTATGATTCTTAACGCTTCACTCAGCTGACCTCTCATTCCGAAAATGCTCAATGTCGCGCGGAAAAGGCTTTCGGCTACATGGTGACTAATGATAGTTGCTTCTGAGACACGACACTAGCGACGAAAGGTGAGGGCGACATGGTTGTTACCAAATCGGACGTTTATGAAAAGGTCATCTTTGCGAAAAGACCCTTGTGTCCACATTGTGGCCAGGCAATGAAGATATGGGAGTGTCCGGATGCGGGCCTCTCCTGCGGGTCTGGGTGGGGCACCCCATATCTCTTTGTCTGTCTGAATGACGAGTGCCCTGCTTTTGTCAAGGGCTGGGCGAGCATGAAAAGGGAGTACGGCCGGACCTGTTCTTATCGATGCATCTGTTATCCTAATTTACGAACCACAGAAATGATGATGGTCTTCTCCTCTACAGACTGCAGGGCGGGTATCATTGACGAAGCCGTTGTGGCTGAATCTCGCGCCAAGGGGACACCCGAAGATCCTGATGTGCAAAAGCTCATACGCTACGGTGAGAGCAGAGACGTCAAGGCTCTCTTAGACACGCTCTGTGATGAGGACGTCTATTACAAGGTCCGTCAGAAGGCGGCTGAGCTCATAGGCGAACTCGGTTTGTTGGAAACGATTGAATTTTTACAAAACGAACCATTCAAAGACCGGCGCATTCTGACCACAGTGCGAAACGCCGTCAAGACGATACATGAGATCAACCAGACTCAGGAATGCCCCTACTGCGCCGAAATTATCGAGGTGGGCGCCACCACGTGCCAGCATTGTGGCAGGGACCTGTCCGGAGTTAGGACCTAGCTTCTTTTGGACTCGTTTGTAGACGGAGGCCCGATTCCCTGTGTTACACTCGTAGAAGCGCGCTGGCTGTGGAGCGAGCCCACGATGCAATCTGCGTCATAATATTGACGGCTCAGTCATTGACGACTTCGTAAAAAGTCGATTTTGCTCGCTCCGTGAACATTTTGGGCGCCCTTGAGGTG
>CAZCXI010000135.1:0-6159 GCA_964502635.1 uncultured Desulfobacterales bacterium | reverse complement strand
AAATCGCAAGCTGTTTGAGGCCGTTAGGCCGAGTTTTTGCGATTTAGTGAGCGAGTTCTCAGGTGGGTCAAAAACCTCATATCAAAGAACGAGGCGAGGTTGTGCAAAGGTCTCACTACTGATTTGAGCCTGACAAGCATTTCGAAGAGCGACACCGGTGGGTCGTACTATGGTTTTTGCCAGCGACGAAATGCGTTGGGCTCTTTCACATAGGCAATCTGAAATGGCGGGCATTAATCTTTATGGTAATGTGACACATCCTTAGATCTAGCGGACGAAGGACATCGGAAACATGAGAGCAATCATTCTGGCTGGTGGTAAGGGGACACGTCTCTTGCCTTACACCACGGTGATTCCGAAACCACTGATGCCTGTTGGGGAAAGACCAATTTTAGAGGTCATCATAAGACAGCTGAAACACAACGGTTTTTCCCAAGTTACCATGGCTGTGGGATACCTGGCGGAATTGGTTGAGGCCTACTTCAGGGACGGGAAAAAATATGGCGTTGAGATTGACTATTCCAGGGAAGATAAGCCATTGGGTACCATTGGTGCCCTAAGCCTTATTGACGGGCTTGACAAAACCTTCCTAGTGATGAACGGGGACGTTCTCACCAACCTGGACTATGACCAATTGGTGACCTTCCATAATGAGAACAACGCAGTAGCCACCATTGCTACGTACAACAAGGAGGTAAAAATCGACTTGGGGGTCTTAGAAATGGATGAAAGCTTTGAATTAAAGAATTACCTGGAAAAGCCCACCCTCAGATACCATGTGAGCATGGGGATCTATGTATTTGAACCCGAGATATTGGAATTGATTGAGCCTAACGGCTATTTAGACTTCCCGGACCTGGTCCTTTCCCTAATCAAGGCGGGCAAGAAGGTGTTCGCCTTCCCGTTTGACGGATATTGGTTGGACATTGGACGGCACGAGGACTACGAACTGGCACAAGAAGACTTTGCGAAGCTGACGGAGGGGCTTGACCTTGAGTGAATGGAAGGTGCCTCTTTTCGATCTGGATGTGGGAGACGAAGAACTTCGTGCTGTCACCCGTGTTCTGGATTCCAAGTGGCTGTGCATGGGTAAAGTCACTGAGCGTTTTGAATCCGCGTTTGCAGACTACCTCGGGGTGAAGCATGCGCTGGCTGTTAGCTCGGGAACCGCCGCCATGCATCTTGCCCATCACGCTTTGGGGGTAGGGAGGGGCCATGAGGTGATCTGCCCCAGCCTGACCTTTGTGGCCACGGCCAACGCCGTGGGGTACACGGGCGCCATGCCCGTGTTTGCAGACATTTCGAGCCTGGGCGATCTGACGATCTCTCCTGATGACATCGAATCAATGATTCATGAGAACACCAAGGGGATTGTGGTCGTCCACTATGCAGGTTTCCCATGCCACATGGACAGGATCATGCAAATAGCCCGGCGTCACAACCTGTTTGTCATAGAAGACACGGCCCACGCTGTTGGAGCAAGTTACAGCTCAAAGCAGAAGGAGCTCAAAGCAGAGGAAGCTGAAAGCTCAAAGCTCAAAGCTCAAAGCAGAAGGAGATCAGAGCTCAAGGCTGAAAGCTCAAAGCTGAAAGCTGAAGGTTCAAAGGTCAAAGAAAGGTCAAAAATAAACAACGGGCAACGGGCAACGGGCAACGGACGTGCCTACAAAGTGGGCACCATCGGCGACATCGGCTGCTTCAGCTTCTTTTCGAACAAGAACATGACCACGGCCGAAGGGGGCATGGTGGTTACGAATCATGACGAATTGGCCGAAAAGATCAGGAAGTATCGGTCTCACGGCATGACCAGCCTGACCTGGGATCGATACAAGGGCCATGATTTCAGCTATGACGTGGTTGGCCCGGGCTTCAATTATCGCATTGATGAATTGCGTTCCAGCCTGGGGCTCGCCCAGTTGACAAAGTTGGATCAAAACAACGAGAGACGCAGATCATTGTGCTCCCTTTATAGACAGAGGCTCAACAGTGTTGAATCAGTGAGCGTCCCGTTTTCCCGCTTCCATGGGATTTCATCCTGTCACATTTTTCCCGTCCTGCTTTCGGAAAAGGTTGATAGAAACGGACTGATGAAGTATTTACGTGAGCAAGGCATCCAGACCAGCATCCACTATCCCCCGATCCACCTGTTTTCATATTACAGGAAACGGATGCCGGCACGGCCTCATTTACCGCTCACAGAACACGCCGGGAAGAAAGAGGTCACCCTGCCGCTTTTTCCCACAATGACGGACGACCAGGTTGACTATGTGGCGGATCGCATAAAGCACTATCTGACTATGAACCGCAAAAGCGAGCGCATTCCCCGTGGATTGCCACAAGGGGCTTGAATGATTGCGAGCAGGGGTGATATTTCTTGACTATGGTTTTTTTGGCACATTATTTGTATAAATTTCACAAGGAAAGCCGGACTGTAAGGGGCCGATTCAGGGCCAAGGCGCACCCCAATTGTGGTATTATTTTTCTCACTATGACCATGGTTACTCAATTGTTGCGGCGCCATTTCCTGCCGGCAGAATATAACATGCTGCAATTACAGCCAAAAAACAGTTTCGAGGTTTTGCATAAATCTTGCATGAACTTATAAATTTTGGCTATTGCTCAACGATATGAGATCACATAACATATTATATATTCAGCCATTGTGCAGGCCCTCGATGCCTCGTCCTAACATTGCCGATAAAGATTGCAAGGTCCCTATGCGCTGCCATGTGATCCCATTGTTGTGGCTTTGTTTTCTTCTGATCATGCTTGCCGCCTGCTCAACCACCGAGCCTGTTGGGCCCCAAGCGATGCAGGGTGCCATGGATGCAGAACCGATTGCGGACTACCGGCTCCGACCAGGCGATGACATCGAGGTCAAGTTCTTCTACCACCCGGACCTGAATGAGACGCTGATGGTTGGTCCTGACGGAAAGATCAGTCTCCAACTCATCGATGAGGTTCTGGCGGCCGGATTGACGAGCTCTCAACTGGATGAGGTCCTGACAAAAGAATATGCTAAGTATTTGGAAAACTACAGTATCAGTGTTATCGTCAGGCAGTATTCCGGGCTGAAAGTGTATGTGGGAGGCGAAGTTGTACAACCTGGGTTTCTTTCTCTGAAAGGAAACATGTCCGTGCTCCAGTCTATCCTGGCGGCACAGGGGTTCAAAGAGACAGCCAAACCTGAAAATGTGATTCTTCTGCGAAAAGGGCCTGACAATAAACCCGTGGCCACGGTCATTGACCTGGCCAGTGTCATGTCCGGAGGGAAAATGGAAAATGACATCTATCTGATGCCGTCAGATATCGTCTATGTTCCGAAGACCTGGATCGCAAAAGCCGGTGTGTTTGCGGATCAGTATATGAGAAAAGTATTATTTGTCGACGGTTTTATTAACGGAATCGGATGGGCGCTTGGATACAACTGGATCCTCAACGATTAGGACCGCAGCTTTCAACCATGGACGGAGAACATAGACAGGAACAGAGAAGCTCTCTTCGGGACCTTGCCTACGTTGTTTTCCGAAGAAAATGGATCATTGTTGGCACGCTCCTGGCCACTTTGGTCCCTGCGACCATCTACAGCCTCAGAATTCCCTCGTTCTACCAGGCCGAGGCACGTCTGTTGGTCAAGCCCGGTCGAGAAAATATCTATGTAGCGGCCGTGGGGGCGCCGGAAGGCACCCACCCACCCACGATCATCCAACGGGTCGCCGAGCTGATCAATTCTGAGATCCAAATCCTGAAAAGCCGGGTGCTCATCAGAAGGGTGATAGAACAAGTAGGCATTCCAGAGCTTTTCCCCCAACTGTCATCTGAAAACTCAGGGGCCCCACGCCCCGCAGAGGCGTCTTTGAGCACAGAAGGTGCCGTGGAGCAAACCTTGCACGGTCTGTCGGCAGAACGCGTTGAGGATTCGGACGTTATTGAGGTTGCCTTCAAGTCACGTGACGCACATCTTTCAGCTGATTTCCTCACTAAACTCATAGAGCTCTATCTTGAGCGCCATGTGGAGATCCACCAAAGCGGCCAATCCTACGATTTCTTTAAAGCCCAGGCGGATCAGTTGGAGCAAAAACTGAAGACATCGGCAAGACGGTTATCAGATTTCAAGAAGAAGTATTCTATTATTTCATTTAATCAGTTAGAGACCAGCACGCTTGACCAATACGTGGCAGCACAAGCGGCAAAGAAAGACAACGACGCCGAAACGATCGGTGTGGAACAACAAATAGCGAAATTCAAAAAGGATCTTAGCAAGATTTCCAAGCATAGAACCCTGGACCAGTCTGAGGGCACGGATTCCGGCCCGGTCAGCGTATTGAAAGAAAGGCTCGCCCAATTAGAGCTGGAAAAGGCGGACCTGATGTACCAGTACAAGCCGGACAATTATAAGATCCTCCGGGTCAATGGAGAGATCGCCAAGGCCCGAGAAATGTTGGAGGCCGAAGAAGGAAAGTTCCACGGTAGTGTGCGGACCGGGTTAAGCAGTGCTTATGAAAAGATAGAAGCCGAAGTTCTCATGGACGAGGCTAGGCTGGTAGCCCTTAAGAGCAAGAAGGCAGAGATAGAGAAGCGGCTCATAGAGTATGGCCAGGAGCTTGAAAGACTGGGCCGCCTGGAACCGGAACTTCGGGCCCTGGAGCGGGCTGTTGCTGTGAATGAGCAAAATTACAAACTGTACCTCACCAAGTTTGAAGAGAGCAGGGTCTCTGATGCCATGGATGCCGCCCGGATGGTGAGCGTAAGCGTTCTTGAACCGGTCACTGTCCCTTCGGCCCCGATTGGGGTCAACCGGACCTTGAATATCTTCTTGAGCCTGTGTCTTGGCGGTGTGGCGGGTTTGGGCCTGGCTTTCTTAATGGAATACTTTGACAATAGCTTTAAACTTCCCGCGGATGTAGAAAATAATCTTAACGTACCCCTGTTGGGGAGCGTCGGGGATCTTCCAGACAAAGAAAGAGATGATCCGCAAGCCCTGGCGACCAGCCCCCAACCTCCGGCCCACTATGAGATCCTGAAGAACAATTTCATCATGCATGCCGAGGTCAAGGGGATGAAGTGCCTGTCCATTTTCAGCCCTACGCCGGGAGAGGGTGCTTCCACGGTTGCATGGAATCTGGCCGGGGCTCTCACCAAAGACAAGGGCTGTCGCGTTTTTCTGATCGATGCCAACCTGCGCCATCCCGATGTCCACAGTGCCTTTAACATGTCTGCCGGCCCGGGGCTTGTAGAGGTTATCGCCGAGGATATCAATGTTCACGAAGCCATGAGAGAATCAGTCGTTCCCAATCTATTTGTTCTGACCAGCGGTGGCAGTCCGCCCAATCCCATGGCGATCTTCAAATCTGAGAAATGGGTTGATCTCATCCAGGGACTGAAAAAGGAATTTGACTGGATTATCTTTGACGGCGCACCCGTGAATCTCTATCCTGATGCCACTGTGTTGGCCCCCAGGTGCGATGGCGTGGTTTTAGTCGTTGAGGCGGAGAACAGGCGAGCCGAGGTTGCCATGCAGGCCAAAGAACACCTGGAGCAGACAGGTGCAAGGATTCTCGGGGCCGTGTTAAATCGCCGGAGACATGTCATTCCGGAAATGGTCTACCGCAGACTGTGATCCTCGTGGGGAATTGTGACGGTTCATGGTCAAAGCTCTCATCTTGACAACCCCGGATGAGCGTGTATTTTACGCCTTTGGCAAGCCACTGGGTGCCTGGACAGTAACGGATTTGCCCCAAACATTTTTGGGACCTTTGCATAACCGCTTTGAGCTACCATTATGAGCTCTTTGGGGTACCCGCCCGGGCGAAGTGAACGGCCCACGTCAGCGGGCAAATCCTAAACTGTTTGAGGCCCTTGGGCCGAGTTTTGAGCGCTACGCTTCACTTCGGTGTCCGATTTAGTTCGCGAGCCCATGGACGGGTCAAAAGGCTCATACGAACGAGTAAGAAAGGGTTATGCAAAGGTCTCATTGAGAGCTTTGCAAAACTTCGGAAAGCGACAATTATGAGGTTTTTGGGGCACCCATTCCGGGCGAAACGAACGGCCCACCCTGGTGGGCAAATCGCAAACTGTTTGAGGCTGTCAGGCCGAGTTTTTGCGATTTAGTAAGTGAGCACGGAGCTGGGTCAAAAACCTCATACCAAAGAGCGAGAC
>CAZCXI010000134.1:0-6266 GCA_964502635.1 uncultured Desulfobacterales bacterium | reverse complement strand
CGGCGAGTTTTTCGGTCAGTTCCTTGCCTTCTCTGGGGTGGATTCCGCCCATTGGGAACGTTGCCAATGTATCAGCACTCATAGACTCTCCGATCTGTGATCACTCGTATGCGCTATGTCCGAACGAGAATTATTTCATATAAAATCGACGGCGCCATTTTGTCAATGACTTGTCATTTAAGCATCATTCGCCTAAACCGAATCCGAAAACAGGAGGAACTGTCCTGGCCGGAACCAACAGAGCGAATCGTCAAAGCTCCGCGGATTGCACGGGATGAGTGCATCTGGGTGAAGGCGGTGATTGTAAACCTTGACGGTTTCGTAAAAAGTCGATTTTACTCACTCCGTGAACATTTTGGGGGCCCTTAAGATGTTTCCCGATGTGTTGGGACTAAAGCTCCGGCTAACGTCCTCAAATCCCGACGTGTCGGGACATCTTTGAATGCTGAATATCTCAAGTGCCTTTCTCCCAAAACGCTCAATGTCGTTCGCAAAACACTTTTTACGAGTCTATCAAATTTTAAATTTGACCACAATTGACACGGTCCTTCAAGATGAGCCAAAAATGCCAATTTTTTGACGATCCAGGCCATTCCACCCTTGTTGCCCTTGCCTCTTACAGGGGTCTTTTCTACAGTTGTTTCAAGAACTTAAGAAAATCTATACGGTGCCGAAGTCTTTGGCACGGGGATTGCCATAAGACACATATGATTTATGAAGAAACCCTTGCTGTCAGGGGCACACATCAGTGGCCACTGCCAGCAGCTGCCAGCGACTAACCGGAGGGCAATGATGGCAAACATTGTTACGGCAAAGCAAGTCGCTCAATACCTCAAACTAACGGAGTCAACCATCTATAAGTTGGCGTCAACCGGGGAACTGCCCGCTTTCAGGATCGGCAAATCATGGCGATTTGATATGGACGAGATACTGGAACGGATCAAAGACGAGAAGAAGACCAGGGCTGGACAACGGACGGGCCCGGCTTAAGATCCGTTCCCTGTCCAGAATCATAAGTACACTCATGAAGGCGCTGACAGGAAAGATGTTTGACGCAAAAACCAAGAAGGTGTTCCAACAGATGGACCATGTGGGTAGGGGGCTGCTCCTGGAATAACAGTAAGAGGAACCTGGGATGAGAGCGGAATGCACGCACTGCCACAAGGTGTATCATATCCCCGATGAGCGTCTACCTCTTGGGAAAAAGGTTAAATTTCCATGTCCATCCTGCAAGGAGGTGGTGGAGCTTGACCTCAGGGCAAATCAGGCCGATCACGTCACTTCTCCCCCCTCTGCTTCATCGACGGATTCCGGGAAAGATCCAACAATTGGGGCAGCTTTAAAGAAGAAGATTTTGAGGACGGTGGGCGACTTGCCTGCTATGCCTCAGGCCGTCTCCAAGGCTCGAAAGATTTTGGCAAACCCGACTTCCAGCTTCAAAGACCTTGCCATTGTATTGGTAACGGATCAGGCCATCGCCACCAGGATCTTGAAGATGGCAAACTCAGCGTACTACGGCCTCAGTAGTAAGGTGTCATCCATTCAACAGGCCTCTGTCGTCCTTGGGTACAAGACCCTGGCGGAGCTTGTCAGCATGGCATCGACTTCCAAGCTCATGAGCAGGACCTTGAAAGGTTATGGGCTGGAGGCAGGAGAGCTGTGGCACCATTCGCTCGCGGTTGCCTTTGGCGCAAGATTTATCGCGAACAAGAAAAGCCCTGCAGTGTCAGACGATGCCTTTGCAGCAGGACTGATTCATGACTCTGGCAAGCTCGTTCTTGATCAGTACGTCCTTCAAAGAAAGGAAGCCTTCGAAGCGTTCATGGCGGACGGCCAGGAGAACTTTCTGGCTGCCGAAAAGGAGATCTTGGGATTTGATCATGCGGAAATAGCTTTTGAGATATGCAAGGCCTGGAACGTTCCTGAGGACATGACGATTGGTATCAGATATCATCATCACCCGTCCTGGTCAGAAGCCAACACCTTGGCCGGCATCCTCCATGTGGCCGACGGCATAGCCATGATGAGTGGTTTCGGAACGGGCATAGATGCCTTGTCTTACCAAATGGACGGTGGTGCGATGGAATCGCTGGGTCTTGAAAGCCAGGACCTGAACAAAATAATGACCCAGGTAGCGGCATCTGTACAAAAAACGACGGAGGAATTCCAGCGGCATTGATGGCTTTGAGAACCCTTTTGCCCCGAAGGCCACTGACGCCACGTTGCCTTGGCCCAAGCTTTAGGTGGGTCTGGAAAAAGGAATCGGTGCCGTTGTGACGACTTTTTTAGCGCTCCACCTTGCCTAGAGGCCTGGCAAAGGTGAATCCTGCGGGCTCCGCCACCAGCTTGTCGAAGGCTCCTTTGGCGTTTCCACCAGGCGCGCTGAACGGCAACGAGGCAACGAAAAAAACCGTGCCTATGGCTGTTGCTGCAATGCCCAGGGGTCTGAGCAAGACCATGTCCGCCATCATAGATTCGCTAGAGGCCTTCTCGCCTGGCTTCTGATCCTGGGCCATGGCCTGGAAGCCGGTCGTGGTGAGCACCAGGACCGCGATGATTACGAAAGCTACCCATCTTTTGCTCTTTCGGCGCATCGTGTTTGCCTCCTTCTTCATTTTCATAGGGTACCCCCCTGTCCAATCGTCGTGTTTGTCGTTCCAAAGCTTTGCGGAACGCTAGCCCCAGACAATCTAGCTTTAGCACACATCATGCCAATTGGCCAACTATTCCATGTATCAAGATGTATCCGTTTAGCCTGCTCAAGCCACGTGCAGTAACATATCTAACCGGCTAAAATGTTACACAAAGATTCGGAAAGAAGGAATGTCTACGTCATTTTATTAGGGTCCAGCAATTTCGCCAGTTGTTCTTCCGGGAGGATCTTTTTCCCTATGGCCACCTCTTTGATCGTTTTGCCGGTTGCATACGCCTCCTTGGCAATGGCGGCCGCCTCATCGTATCCGATGACCGGGGACAGCGAGGTGCACATGGCGAGGCTGTTTTCTACAAAGGCCCTGCATCTGGCTTCATTGGCCGAGATTCCGTTGACGCATTTTTCGGCAAAGATTCTTGCCGCTGCACCAAGGAGCTTAATGGACTGCAGTAGATTGTGAGCAATAACAGGAAGCATCACATTGAGCTCAAAATTGCCTGCCTGACACCCCATGGTAATGGCTGTGTCGTTGCCGATGATTTGGGCCGCAACCTGCGTGACAGACTCCGGAATGACCGGGTTGACCTTGCCCGGCATGATTGACGACCCGGGCTGCAGCGCCGGGATATTGATTTCCGCCAGGCCGCACCGGGGGCCTGATGAGAGCCACCGAATGTCGTTCGCAATCTTCATCAGGCTGACAGCGACGGTTTTTAGAGCGCCACTCGCTTGTACCGCCCCATCCTGTGCGGCCTGGGCCTCAAAGTGATTTTCGGCCTCCTGGAATCGAGAACCGGTCTCCTTGGAAATCCGTTCAATCACCCGAGAAGCAAATGCCGGGTGGGTGTTCAACCCCGTGCCGACCGCCGTGCCGCCGAGGGCCAACTCGGCAAGGGAGCCCTCAACCCCTTCGAGCCTTTGCATGCCCAGCAGGACCTGCCTGGCATAGCCGCTGAATTCCTGGCCAAGGCGCATGGGGACCGCGTCTTGAAGATGGGTGCGTCCTATCTTAACGATGCCCTCAAAGGCTGCGGCTTTTTCTTGAAGTGATTGGTGTAGGACTACAAGTGCCGGCAGGAGTTGCTCATTGATGGCCGTTAAGGCCGCCACGTGAAGGGCCGTGGGGATCACATCGTTGCTCGATTGGCCCATGTTCACGTGGTCGTTGGGGTGGACGGGGTTTTTCGCGTCCTTATGACCGGTCAGGAGTTCGTTGGCCCTGGTGGCTATGACTTCGTTGGCATTCATGTGGGTTGAGGTGCCCGAACCCGTCTGAAAAATGTCGATGACAAACTGCTCGTCCATTTTCCCAGCCACCACTTCATCAGCGGCCTCTATGATCGCGCCGGCAAGATTGGCATCCAAAAGTCCAAGCTCTGCATTGACCTGGGCGGCGTATTTCTTGATGAGGCCAAGGGCCCTGATGAAATTACGGGGAAATCTCATGCCACTGACTGGAAAGTTCTCCACGGCCCGCTGGGTCTGGGCCCCATAATAGGCATCCACGGGCACCTTAACCTCACCCATGGTGTCTTTTTCGATCCTGAATCCGAGATCCTCATCGACCATGTCCTGGCCTCCTTCATAGCATTTTGGATTTTGGATGAACTTGGAATCGTGATAATATGAGATAAAAGCTCACCTGTCACACCTCCCAAGTATAGGGAGGTGGGGGAGGTGTCAAGGCAGAACTTGGGTGTAAAGCCATGGACTATCAAGGGATCATCATCCGGCCTCCCAGTGAGGCAAACAGCATTATTTTGCAAGTCACCGTAGGCTGTTCCCACAACAAGTGCACCTTCTGCGGCACGTACAAGGGTGTGCGCTTTAGGATCAAGCCCGAATCGGTCGTTGAAAAAGACATCGAATTTGCAGCGCGCTATTGCAGGCATCAGCGCCGGGTCTTTCTCACGGATGGCGATGGTCTCATTATGCCCCAGGCCAGGCTTCTAAAGCTCTTGAAGACCATTCGCCAGCGTCTGCCCTGGGTGACCCGCGTGGGCATCTACGGAAATGCCAAGAGTATTCGAACCAAGACGCTGGAAGAGTTGAAGGCCTTGCGTGAATTGGGACTGGGTATCGTCTATATGGGACTTGAGAGCGGTGATGCGGAGACGCTCAAAGCAGTTCGAAAAGGGGTTCGTGTAGAGACCATAGTGGCCATGGGGCAAAAGATCGTAGAGGCCGGGATCAAGCTTTCTGTGACCGTGTTGCTTGGCCTGGCCGGCCCGGAACGCTCTGACGTGCATGCTCAGGCCACGGGCCAAGCGCTGAGTGCCATGGACCCCGATTATGTGGGTGCCTTAAGCCTTATGCTGCTTCCCAATACGCCTCTGGGGCACGACTACAGCGAGGGGCGCTTCAAGCTGATCAGCCCCATGGAGATGTTAAATGAGCTCAGAATCATGATGGCCCATACGGATCTTTCTTCAGGCCTGTTTCATGCCAACCACGCCTCGAACTATCTTCCCATCAAGGCAAGACTTCCGAGGGACAAAGAGGCAACGCTGAGTCTCATCGATCGGGCCTTACAAGGGGATATTCCTCTCAAGCCGGAGTTCCTCCGGGCCCTGTAGCCTACATTTTCTCCCTTTCTCCCATGACCATGTCCTTAAGTTCCCTCTCAGCCCGATTCAGATTGTCTCTGTAGTACTTGAGTTTTGACTTAAAGGAGGAAAAGGGGTTGCTCGCCTTGTATCCGGCCTCCATGAGGGAAAACCACGCCTGGATCTTCTCCCTTTGCGTTTTCTGATAAGGGCCGCAAAACGTGATCTCCTCTGTCTTGAACTTTGGGGGCATGGGGAGATTCCTGTCCGCGGGATAGCCAAAGACAACGGTCATGAGGGGGTAGGTCCCGGGGGGAAGCGCCAAGGTTTTTTTCAGGTAGGCGGCACTAAAAAAGCCTGTCTTTCCGGTGTCAGACAACATCACACTGCCGACGCCCAGGCCTTCTGCCATGACGGTCATGTTCATGGCTGCTAAAGAGGCATTGATGACACTGACGGTATATTCAACGAGGGGCACATCCGGGAAGATGTCCGTTGCTTCCTTGATGCGCGTGATGTCGCCAAGGACCATGACGGCTCGCTTGGCCCCATAGGGGATGGAGCGACCAAAGGTTTGTCTCCAGGTGTTTTCCGTGAAGACACCAAAAGACCATGTCTGCATATTCACTGTGGAAGGCGCCAGCCTGCCTGCTTCCAGGATCAGCGCCATTTCCTCATCCTCGATGTCATGTTCGAGAAATTTCCTGACGCTCCTTCGCCTGAGAATAGTACTGACGAGTTGATTCTCGCCGAAGGCCGTCGGTATGTTGGGTTGTTGAGCGCGTATGTGTCGCAGTTTTCTGATGAACGAAAAAGGTCCCATGGTCTCCTCCCAAGGCTTTCAAGATCAGGCGCTTGACCTCTGGGGTGCTATCTAATATCATTTGAAGAATTACGCAACAGGAGAGACTTATGTCGGATATGCAATGTGAGGTGCCTGGATACAACCCCCCGTCTGAAGAGGTCAAAGCCATCCTTGAGAAATACAAGACCGTGGCCATCGTGGGTCTTTCCCCTAAACCGGAAAGAGACAGCCACAAAGTTGGCCAATATCTTAAAGAGCATGG
>CAZCXI010000133.1:0-6456 GCA_964502635.1 uncultured Desulfobacterales bacterium | reverse complement strand
TTTACCCCTTCTAGGGGTTAGCCCAAAGCCGGGTCCTCTGGACCCGGATCTTTACTGTCAACGGAAGAGCCTAAAAACATGAACGATACCTGCCACTTTATTGTGGAAATGAATGAATTGCCCTTCTATCTCTAATGTATATCGGAAAGTGTGTCAAGGGGGGGGCGGCTCAGGGGTAGTGAAAGGGGACATCTATGATCTTATGCCTTCGTTTTGGGTAAGGCACAAAATCCTAGACGTTTATGGCCTATCATCGGAGACAATACCTACTTCAATTTTGCAGATCAGGGTCAGATCGCGGAGATGAACCGTGATTACGACAGCGTGTACACATCATAAAGGGTTCCCTGTTTCCTCTTACATCAACAACCATTGCTCAGATCGGATTTTTCAACTGTAAGGATTTGTTCCTCCATCTCATCGGCGTGCTGGATGCTGTGTGCCGTTTCTTCCACGGCCGCTTTGGAGAAACGCTCGAACTGATCGCCGATGCTTCCGGCGAACCGTAGTCGAAATCCGGGAACACACGCTGTTCCATATTCGAGCCGACGATGCGTTTGATCGCGCGAACCAGCACCTTATCCTCATTGGTGACAAGAGTGAGGGCCTCACCTCTTCGGTTGGCACGGCCGGTTCTGCCGACACGATGAATATACGCTTCGGCGGTGGCAGGAATATCGTAGTTGATCACATGGGATACTCTGGAAACATCGATACCCCGAGCTGCGATGTCGGTTGCCACCAGGACCTGAAATTTGCCCGAACGAAATCCAGCCAGGGCAGCCTGTCGCCGGCCCTGAGAAAGATTTCCTTGCAGAGAGGTCGAACGGAATCCGGCCTTGGAGAGTTTTTCCCCAAGAGATTTGGCACGATGCTTCGTTCGCGTAAAGACGAGCGCGGATCTGATTTGGGTCTCCCGCAGAAGTTTGAGCAGCAATGACGTCTTTGCATGTTGGTTTACTGGATACAGGGCGTGGCTGACAGTGTCTGCAGGCGCAGGGTTGCCCACTTGAATCGTAACCGGTTGGTGCAAGGTTTCGCGGGCCAGACGTTTAATTTCGGCGGGCATGGTCGCCGACAACAGTAGCGTCTGCCGTTTGCGAGGTATCTGCTGCAATATCTTCCGAATGTCCGGGAAAAACCCCATATCGAACATCCGATCCGCCTCGTCGAGGACTAACACCTCAACAGAGGCAAAATCAACATACCCACGGTTCATGTGGTCGAGCAGGCGACCGGGGCAGGCCACAATGATCTCTGCGCCACCCTTCAACTTTCGCACTTGCCGGTCAAAACCCACGCCGCCATAGACAGTGGCACTGCGAAGACGGGTTCGACGTCCCAGAGTGCATATGTCCTGGTGGATCTGTTCGGCCAGCTCGCGGGTGGGAGCGATAATCAATGAGCGGATGCGACCGCGTTTTTTACCGATCAATCGGTTCAAGAGTGGTAAAACGAAGGCGGCTGTCTTTCCGGTGCCGGTTTGGGCCGTCCCCATGACGTCGAGCCCCTCCATAATCGCGGGAATGGCCCGCGCCTGGATGGGCGTGGGCTCGACAAACCCTGCTGCCTTTATTCCAGCAGCGACATTGGGGTGAAAATGAAATGCGTTAAAATTCAAAATTACCTTCTTTCTGTGTTCCCAAAAAAAAACCCTGGAGTTATTCCAGGGCTTACGAAGTTTTCTTTTTCAACCAGGAACACTTTTGATTTAAAGCGACTTTACAGGGAGGCCCCCTTCCTGTCAAGCAAAATAAATGACCGGGGTTATTTCAATCCACGGTTATAAAGGATGAAAATTCTGTGGCTGGACAATAGTGAACCACGCGGAAGCGCTGGAGATGAAAATTAGAACATGAGCCAGGACTGCGACAACACAGTCCTAGCCCATTTTCGTCAATTTAAGCGCCGACGTAAAGTCCTCTGCCGACCCTCTTGATCTTCTTTAACTTGAAGGCTCTGTAGACTGTAATCCGCACCTTAATCTCGTTGAAGCCCGTCTTTTTCATCAAAGTGGGGACGTCAACGCCATTCTTGTACCTGTTGATGATCTTGACAACCTGATCAGTAGCGGTCAGGGCAGCCGCCGTCTTTTTCTTTGCCGGAGCCTTTTTTGTAACCTTCTTCTTGGCTACCGTTTTTTTGGTCGTCTTGGCTTTCACGGCAGGTTTCCTGGCCGTCTTTTTCGCAGCCGCCTTTTTCTTGGCTGGTGCTTTCTTCTTCGGTGCAGCTTTCTTGGCTACGATTTTCTTCGCAGTCGTTTTCTTCTTGGCCGCCGTCTTTTTCTTTGCCGGAGCCTTTTTTGTAACCTTCTTCTTGGCTACCGTTTTTTTGGTCGTCTTGGCTTTCACGGCAGGTTTCCTGGCCGTCTTTTTCGCAGCCGCCTTTTTCTTGGCTGGTGCTTTCTTCTTCGGTGCAGCTTTCTTGGCTACGATTTTCTTCGCAGTCGTTTTCTTCTTGGCCGCTGTCTTTTTCTTTGCAGGAGCCTTCTTTGTGGCCACTTTCTTTTTGACCGTCTTCTTCTTTGCTGCAGGTTTCTTGGTTGTCTTCTTCTTGGTTGCCATGGTTGCTTTCCTCCTGTTTGTTTTGTTAACGATCAACTCTCTCCCCGAGCTCTTTACCACATTTAAAAAATGGAAGTTTCTTGGGAGTGACTTGGGTTAGTGCTCCCGTTTTTGGATTTCTACCAGTGCAGCCTTTGTATTCCTTTACATGGAAGCTGCAAAACCTCCTTGTTTCAACCCTGTCACCCTTAGCCAAGGCTTTGGTCGTTTCGCCAAAGAAGAGTTCAACGACTTGTGCGGCCTGTGCTTTGATGAGACCTTTCTCTTCCGCTAGAGTCTTGATGAGATCCTCCTTATTCACGTCGATCCGCGTCAAGATGATATTATATCAATATATACAAAAATCGGGCCAAAAAGTAAAGAAACTTAAAATAGTTAGGTGGTGGATATTGGCGAGCCAGTATTTAACTTCGCGCTCTAAGCCACCGACAGGGTCGGTGGTGGGGTGTGGGGGCAGAGGCCCCACACCTTCAGTGAGGCGACACTGTCGCCGAGCTTTATGAATAGAGCCTTACCTTTTGCAAGCCACCGACAATGTCGGTGGTAGTTGACTATTTAGCTGGAAGTCGCTTCTCAAGATAATTTGCACAGCCACACAGTTACAATCTGGAAGGAGTAAAGTGGTCAGAAGGACATCGAAATGCTTTGTGGGTGGACTCCAGCCCCGATCCATAGCAGGCATCAAAACTCCTGAGCCTATCAGAACGACCGCAATGTCATGTGGTAGCCCCATGCTTAACAAGCCGAGCAAACCTATATTCGGCTTTTTTCTTTAAGTGGCCACGAAGCCCTGACGGTGGTGCCGGCCCCCTTCTCGGATTCAATCGCAAAGGTCCCCCATGAAAGCTCCGTGCGCTCCTTCATGCTAGTGAGGCCAAAACCTTCTTTGGGAGTCATCACAGAAGACAAACCCTTAGCATCAAAGCCCCGCCCGTTGTCCTCTACGGCCAGTTCTATCTGTCCGGCTGTTTCTTTCAAGGAGACTCTCACAAGGTTTGCGCTCGCATGTTTGGCGACATTGTTAAGGGCCTCCTGTAAGATTCTAAACACAACGATTTTCAGAGGCTCAGGCACGTCTTTTTCCTCTTGTTGAATTACCTTTTCGATTCGAATGCCCGAATAGAGTTTTTCAAACTCACGGCAAAACCAGGAAATGGTCATCACGATTCCCAGATCGTCCAGCAGGGAAGGCCGTAGGTTTGTGTGGATTTGTCGCACCTCTTGACTGGCTTGTTGAACCACCGGGATGAGGGCTTCCAACGATTCACTACTCACCTCGGCCGCGCCTTGACGGATTCGGCTGAGGGCATTTTCCAACCCAAACTTGATGGCTGTCAGCGATTGTCCGATGCTATCATGAAGCTCGCCTGCGATCCTCTTTCTTTCATGCTCCTGGACTTCGAGAAGTTGAGTGGAAAGATGGCGAAGTTGTTCCTCAGATTTTCGCAACGCCTCCTCCGTGTTCTTTCGGTCGGTAATGTCCCGGTTGCTGGCCCGACGCCCCAGCCATTCCCCATTAGGGCTGAAAACGGGTTGGCAGTAGTGACTAATCCAGAGTGTCTCGCCCGATCGCCTTATGATTCGAAAATCGATATGATGGGCCGCATCTGACTTGGACTCCTCGGTGAGATGCGCTTCTACGGCTTCACGATCCTCGGGATGTATAAGGTTTATGAACTGCTTCTGGTCTTGAGCGAAGAAGTCTTGCGGTTGGTACCCAGTGATGCGCTCACACGATGGAGACACATAAAGCATTTTGTTTTCAGGACCCAACCAGTACTCCCAATCGTAGGCGAAATCGGCCACGGTTCGATAACGCTGGTGTGCCTCATGCAAATCTTTTTGCGCTTGCATGCGATCTTTTATTTCTTTCTTTAGCTTAGTGACTACTTTTTTAAGACTAGCCGTGCGCTCCTTCACGCGCAGTTCCAACTCGCCCCGCGCTTCTTGCAATTCCTCCTCCATCCGCATGCGCTCTTGTTGATGTCTATCTCTCTGCAATCTTGCATGGAGGATCGGGGCCGTGTGAGCTGCGATTCTTTTCAATAACTCTTCGTCCTCTTCGTTATAGTCCGTCGCCTTATTGGCAACCATAAGATTACCGATAACCTCGCCTTGATTTATAATGGGCACGGCCAGAGCTCGGGTTATGGCAATGTGACCATCGGGCACTTTAAAAGGCCCGTTGGAGGAGATAGCCCTTTTCTCAATGAGGCATTTCGCCCACAAATTGTCACCCCATGTCTGGCGGGGGAATACAATGTCCTTGTCACGAACCTTGCATTCATCCCAGATACCTCTGGTCATGGATGGGACGACCCTGTCTCCATTTTCGTTAATATATGCGAAGGTCCCGTATTTGCTCCCCATGGCCTCCAGAACGACCTGCAACACTTCCCAATAGGTTTCATGATCCGAAGTAGTGAGGAAAACCCGTTCAATCCGGTTTGTGATGCTCAGCTCTCGTTGTGACTTGCGGAGAGCTTCCTCAGCACGCTTGAGATCGGTGATGTCTCGAGCTACATGGACACTCCCTATCGTTCCGTCTTTTCTATGGAGGGGAGTCACGGACACAAGGAAATAGCCTTTCAGACGATCTTCAGACACCTCGGCGCTGTGCTCGAGTCCGTCAGCCAGTAAACGGGCGTGAGGGCAAAAGTCTGGCGGTTCTCCGGTCCCGTGGATCGCCTTGTAGCAGGTCAGGCCCACGAGTTCTTCGGGGGTGCAGCCCAATCGGTCTGCCATGGCCTTGTTAGCGCGAATGATCCGGTGTTCGTTATCGAGTATCAGGATCAGGTCGGGAACTGCGTCAAACACGCCTTCCCATTGATCATCGGTAGCACGGGCCACTTGGACTTCTACCTGCTTGCTCTTTGCAGCTTCTTTTTCTAGCTTCTTATCCCTTGTTTCCAATTGTTCGTAAGTTGCTTTTTTGGCCATGAGAGAAGCCCCTTCCTTTGACCTCAACAGCAAAAAATCCCCAAGCAAATGTATCTATACTACGATGCATGGGGCCTTTAACAGTCCCATCGGGCTTCCTGGTGAAGTTTATGGTGTTTTCATAGAATTTGGTGTTATTCGATCACCCTTGTACATTAGACGGCTATAAGTTGTCAAAGGCGGGAACCTTTCAATCAGGACCAATTCAAGAACCACCATATATTGGGGTGGAAGTCGGCGGTGAAGCATTCGAGATTTGCTTGCCACTGTACGACATAAAATGATGATTGACTAGGATAGTGTGAGAGGTCATCATCTACCTGTTTTTTCTACAAAAACAAGAAAGGAGGTAGAGATGAACCTCGAGTATGTTTCTGTAGAAGACAACAAGTTTCGTCGTCGATCTTATCCGCCTGAGCGGAACAAATCAACGCCTTTGCTCCAAAAGGAGGCTGGATCAGGTTCCCATCGCAAGGTATCGAGTCCTGAAATCGTTCGCATCCTTCGAAGACTATCCGATAAAAGGCTCTGTGGACTACGGCACGTCGAGCGGTATTTGCATGACCTTTATTGCCGCAATTGCCGTCCCAATACGATCCGAAGCAATGGAGGGGCCATTATCCTTTTTCTAGCTTTCTTAAAAGCCACCGGTCGTGAGCATCTTGAAGCCATTACCCGAGATGATGTCAGTGCTTTCGTTGAGCATGAGCAAGACCGTGGTTTAACAGCCAACACAGTCAGCACACGGCTTCGGTCGCTGTATGCCTTCTTTCATTTCTTAATCGATCAAGATGTGATTCACCCCGATGTTCTCAAGCGCAAGATGCGCATCAAGGTTCCAGACGCCTTGCCTCGAGCCATTGATCCGCAAGACATCAAGCAGCTGCTTGCGGTTATTAGTAAACCACGGGATCAGGCCTTGATTTTAACATTGTTAAGGACGGGAATGCGT
>CAZCXI010000132.1:0-6529 GCA_964502635.1 uncultured Desulfobacterales bacterium | reverse complement strand
GGTGAGCTCAAAAGAAAGCCCCTGGTACTACGGCCACCAGGGGCCTCGGAAGACAACCAGGGCTGAATCTTTGTATAAGGTCCTTATTTTCAATTAGTCCAAAACGGTGTAAATGTCAGCTTAACAAAAGGCAGAACCCCTGTCTGCTAAGTGAGAAAGGAGGGAACTGTTATGAAGAAGGCTTTGGTTCTTGCTGTGGGTCTAATCATTTTCCTCTGCTTTGCGGGTTATTCATCCGCACAAGGCACCGCTGAGCGGGTATGGCTCAACCCCGTGAGATACGAGATTGTGTTACTCAAACCTGGGGGTGGCCAATGGGCGGCTACATTCAACGAAGTAATTCTGTTGGATACGGAGACGGGCCAAACCTGGACATTGAAAAGTAAACAGCTCAATGAGGGCTGGGTATTGATGCCCCGAATAGATCAACCCGCAAAATGAGCGGCTAACACAACAAAAAGGCAGAGCCAACTTTGACGCTGCCCCTGGTCTTTTGCAATTAAATACCCAAAATGGGAGGCGGATGAAGGCCCGGCCTGAACTGTGGGCTAAATCGAAGAACCACGCCTGGATGCTTGGGAGGGCGTCCTGCTGCGGCAGGTAGGTTTCGTCATTTCCGAAAAAATGGCAGTCTCCATATTGCAAGGATATCGCAGTACTCTTGCCGTGAGTCAGATATTGTCGTCTGTATCATTTTAGTACTTGTACTGAGCAACAATCATCGTTGATGTTAGTGTAACGCCCTCAATTTTTCTCATCTTCTCAGATAGAAGTGCATCAAGGTCCTCAATTCTTTCTACTGAGGCTTTTGTGATTATATCCCATTCACCGTAAAGCTCGTCAATATCCTCTATTTCAGGTATGTCTTTTAATTCCTTTACAATATCTCTTTCATATCCCGGTGTGACTTTCAATAATACATATGCTTCTGCCATAATGTCACCTTTTACTCGGTATTTTTATCTTTTCTAAAACTACGTCTCCCATGTCCGAGCACTGAATTATACAGGGTAAACTAAAAAAAGCAATACCATGCCCTGCTACCGCAAGCAGGAAGCCTAACCGGAAAATGGCAGTTTCCATATCGGAAGGATAGCGCACGAGGCGGTGAGTCAGACATTAACTATACATAGCAGAACTGTTTTTTGCTGGACACGTCAATTTCTCCAAAATATATGCCGGCAGTCGTAAATTTAGCCGAATTAGCTGAGACCACAATATATCGTACGTGATTGGAAGAAAAACAGGGTCACTCTGATCCTGGTTTTGTCAACTCGTCGATTAAGGATCGATTTCAGCTTCGGGCCTATGCCTAGATCATTCAAAAAAACAGGCCAGGGAGGCGCTCATACCTTCATCCCTGGCCTGTCCTTATATTGTAGTTGACAGTGTGTATTATCCGTCAGTGTCCACAAAGTTAATCAGGGTGTTCTCGAACAGGTATTCTGATGGTGTCCATCCGGTCATTTGTTGATTTACACAGTCCACATCACTAGTGAGAACCAGCCAAATCTTGGCGCCATACGCTGCATTAGCATCGTCAGCTACAGGTAAATTGCCAGTGCTTTGGGGCTCTGCATAAAAAGGATTTGCCGGATCACCCTTTCCCACTATTTTTACTTTCCCAACTTCATTTGCAATGCCCGAACCCAAGCAGATCAGACCATCTCCAGGCCAAGGATCAGGGTAATAGATCAGGGTGTAGTCTACACCCGGCTCCAGTTTTTTTCCGACAAACAGGAACTTGAACTCTGTGCCTTGAGGCCTATAGTCCAGGAACCCCCAGGCTCCCCCTTTTCCGATTACGTTCCATGTGGCCGGGTCCTTTTCGTAAAGATACACCCTCAGCCAGCTTTCAAGCATTTTCATTTTTCCTGCCTGAACCCGTGTGGTCACCTGGGACCGGCATTGCAAAGGGTCACCGTCACAACAGGCAGCATCGGTGCATTCTGCCGAGACCATGGGAACTAGGAAAAAGCCTGCGATCATGGCCACTATTGCCAGTACTGCAATTTTTTTGAACATGTTATTCTCCTCCTTTTTTGGTTTGTGTGTCGTCTTGGGAAAATCAGAAAAACCGCGTTCTCCTTGCTATCACCTCCCCTCGGCTTCCATGCGAAAGTGGGACGTACGTTCACCGCAACGATTTTGCACGGGGCACTGCTGAAGCAAGAAGATGCAAAAAGTATGCACATTCAATAGGTTATAGAGTTTTACATTATTTATATATAGGTTGTCCTACTAAAGGATAGACAGTATCCTATAACCACGCCTGGCACTTGGAAGAAGAAATAAGCAAAGTGGGCTACACGTTGAGAGAAAAACTCTTCAAGAGTTGCAAAGCTTTTCCCATCCAGGATTATTGGGAGCACTGGATTTGTATGCCCCAAAAAGGCCTTCCCGAAGAGATGTCCAGAGGATGGGGGAGCTATCCCCTTAGGGCAGGGATGACAGGTAGGACCTAAGGTTTATTTTTTGGTTCTTGAGGCCAAGTTTCTTTCTGATGTGATATCTGTGAAACACAATCGCGTTATCGGAGACGTTCAGCAACTCAGCTATCTCTTTGGTTGTTTTCCCCTCTCTTACAAGATTGGCTACCTGAATCTCTGAGGGGGTCAGGTTTAAGTACTGCGAAGATAGCTTTTGTGAAAATGGAGAAATAAGGTCATTCAGATTTGATTCGAGGATATTCACGTAACCCATCTGTTTGGCATCCAGACAGCTCTCTTTCAATTTCTTCATAAAGGGAAGAACAAGTTCCTTCAAGTTGGACAGGACCTTTTCTTCGATTTCCACTTTGTGTTCGTCCCTCTGCCTGAGCAAAACTCTCAGTGCCGTGTTCACTTCCTCAAGATGACGGGAATTCAATCTCAGCTCCGCCTCTCTTTTTCGCAACGCCTCCCCGGCCTTTTTATGCCCGGCGATTTCATCTTTCAGCTGTTGGTTGACTTCTTTCAGTTCAGCTGTTCGTTCCTTCACCCGCTCTTCAAGCTCTCCGTGAACCCTTCTGAGTGCTCTCTCCGTCTGCCACTTGGCGCCCAACGCTGAGGCAAATTGCCGAATCTCTTGGGGGTGGAAAGGCTTTTGAACGTAGAGAAGTTTGTCTTCAGGCGAGACACGGCCAGCGATTTCCGACGGATCCACATCAGAATACGCTGTGACCATAACGATTTCCATATGGGGATCCAGAGCTCGGATATGCTCCGCTGTCCACACCCCATCTGGCCCTGGTGGCAAGCGTACGTCGATGAAGGCTACAGCAAAAGGTCTGTTTGTTTCAATGGCGATTCGGGCAGCTTCCAGCGCCTCATCTCCCTGGCGACATAGCACAAGATCAAATGTAACCTCTGAAGGCCGCTGGAGTTTCCCGCCAAAGAGTCTGGCCGCCAGCGCTTCCATCTCTGGTTCTGACCCCAGAGGGTTCCTCTCAGGGCATAGGACCTGTAGGTATGAGTCCAATATGGCTTGTTCATCGTCAACCACTAGGATTCGTAGCAGATCCGGTTCAACTTGTTTCATAGATATCCCTCTGGATTTAGAAAATACACTCATTGATCCCTCGGAAAAAGAAGGTGAAAGCAAGCGCCATGTCCAATGCCCGCGCTTTCCGCATAAAGCCGGCCATTCATAGCAGCTATCGTATTGGCACACCAGTGTAAACCGATGCCCCATGAGTCTTTTCTGTTCATGGTAAACCCCCGTTTGAAAATCCGGTCAAGATTACTCGGGGCGATCCCTTGTCCATCATCGCAAATACGCAAGTGGATCATATCGATGCCATCTACCCGTTCAGCATCTACTCGAATTTCTATCTTTCCTGAGGTCAAATCAGCTCTTTTGATCGATTCCGCTGCATTGACCAACAGGTTTGCCAAAATCTGCCAAAGCGAAACTCTGTGTGCCCTTACCGACCCTATTTTCTCGACACTAGGATCTATCTCCACAGAAACACCTTGACAGAGATCACCTGGTATCAGGGCAATCGAGTCGCGCACTAGTTCGTCGAGTCTCACCCCTTCCATAGGTCGTTGTCGAAGGCTCAACGTGTCCCGCTCGGGAAGTATTTCTTCGATATGGCTAGCACGGCTTGCCACGTCGTCCAACTTGGCTCTCACCTTTCGAAACAGCGTGGCCAGATTCTTAGTGGCAAGATCTAAGAACGTGTTCAGGTCCTTTCTGCGCTGCGATGAAGGGGTCCCCTCAGTCAACTCAGTTTGAGCCATCTCGATCTTTTCAATGGGCGCTTTTCGGAGTTCCTGGCGCAAGACATCGATATCGACGACCATAGGATTGAGGCTGTTGCGAATATTATGCAGAATACCGGAAGCCATCTCTGCCATGCCAGAATGGTAGGATTGCTGTAGTAGCTTCTTGCGAGCCTCAGACAGCTGTTCCACCATGCGATCGCATTCCCGAGCCAGGGTGCCGATTTCATCTCCCCGCGGAAGAGACAGGCGGGCGGACAGATCATCGCTCTTTCCAATCGCCACAACATGGGCAGTCAGCTTCGCCATGGGGGCAACAACCGTTCGCTGAAGCAATACGAACAAGACCAGTAGTATGACTATTGCCCCGACAAGAATCGAAAGGAGCGCAAACCGCAGAGCAGCAGCACCCTTTGCACTGATTTCCTTAGGGATCTCCGCTCGCACGAGAAGCGCCGCATTGTCCTGGACGTCTGGAAAGGTGGCATAAACGAGCAAGAGGTTGTTGTCATTATCGCTGATCAGTAAGGGCTGATCGTCGCTGATGTTGTTTAAGACTTCCCTCTCCGCTTCGGGTATTGCATGGCCCGTGATCGGCCAGAGCCGGAAATTAACGCGTGTCTGCTCAACAAGGGTTTGAACTGAGTCTTCACTTAGAAATCGCCCCATAATAAGAGTCCCGCGGATTGGCCCTTCGTTGTTCGTGGTGACAATGGGCCTGGATGAAACCAGCATCGGTTTGTACTCTGTAGTGAAGACACCCGCGATGGCACTGTCGACACTGGCATGCGAGAGTAAGGGATGGGTAGGAGGTAACGACTCGGCAGGGAATCCGTTCAGGTGCATCCTTTGCCACGTATCAACATTACGAATCTCTCCCCATACAACCCTGCCCGCTTCATCGCAGACGTAAATCAGATTGAGTTTGTTGTCTATGAAGGTTTGAGCCACCAAGTTGGATGAAATGTAATCCGTATTTCGGTCTCGGACAAATTGGTATGTGTCATCCCATGCCGCCCAATCATGGTTGAACGTATCCAGATGGTAAGACTCCCTTCGGAGGGCCTCAAAACAACGCTCCAGATCTTTTTCTGCTTCATGCTGTTCGAGGGCAATAAAGCTTGGGAATACAACCAAACGTTGGATTCCATAGTCCAAAGCCGCATACAGAGCGACAACAACCAACAAAATGAGCAAAATCTTAGATCTGAGTAACATTGGATGTTTCCCCCCCCTATATATGGTGACGGTCATTCATTGCGATGCTGTAGACCAGTTTGTGGACGAGTCAACTCTACATATTGGGACATTTTCATTATATTTGCAAGGATCGTGAAAAGTGCCAGGTTGATAGATGTCCTCAGTGTCCGTGTCTTCGGGTTATAGTGGTCCAGCTAAAATAGGTCCAAAATGCTGGTTGGGAAACTTTGTAGATTGAGTAAAAGAATGCCACGGGCTACATGCAAGGAGGGATAGGACTACCGGCGGGAAAAAGACTAAATGTTTCTTAGCAAGATGTATGATTCTGGCGAAACACAGGTATAGCTTGCCATAATAAATGATGGTGGACCAAACGATCTTTTCATAGATTTGTACATGATGTCGAAAGTCTTGGCAAGTTTGCGGCCTTTTGTTGAAGCCAAGACAGCTCGATAACATAGGCAGGCCTTGCAATACCTTTTTAGTTGTGATATTATGAACTCAAATAATCAACGGCTAACGACCTTTAATACAAGGGGGCCTTGATCACTTTTACCTTGAGATGCAGCTACGGAAAAGCCCTTCTAGTCCTTCTCGCGACCGGCGTTTGCCTCTGGGTGCTATCAAAGGCGAGTCCAGCACAAGAGGGAAACATCTATCTGCGGTTCACGGAGCACGCTTTCACGGCGCGCATAGAAGATGCACCTTTGGAAACGGTAATAGACAGAATCAAAGAAGAAAGAGACATATGGTTCCAGGTATGGTCCGGAGGGAGCTTGGAAGGCGAAAAGGTTTCCGTTGCCTTCAGTGACTTGTCTATTAAGGATGGCCTGGAGCGCATCCTATCCTCCATGAACTACAGTTTGTTTTTTGATCAGTCTGGGGTTGTAGGCGTGATGTTGCTTGGCAAGGCCGACAAGACTGGTAGAACTAGAAGGACCCCCACTCCCAGACGGACGCCGCGAAGACCCATCAGAAGACGCTAGCTCAAATACGCCTGGGAATTTTGAGGGACGTCCATTTTGAGATTTTGAGGAGATTTTGGGGGACGTCCGTAAGAAAGTAATTAACTCACCGATCACCAGTTTTATTTACTTATTTACGGACGTCCCTATTGGTCTCCA
>CAZCXI010000131.1:0-6638 GCA_964502635.1 uncultured Desulfobacterales bacterium | reverse complement strand
TATGTCTTGAGATAGCGGGCTGTGTAAGAGCCGTTCGGGTGGGCGATGAGTTTCACGGGCGAGCCAACTGCCACCACCCGCCCCCCCTCATCCCCGCCTTCCGGACCAAGGTCAACGATGTAATCGGCTTCCTTGATAATCTCCAGGTTATGTTCAATCACCGCCACGGTATTTCCTTCATCCGCCAGGGCCTGCAGGACCTTCAAGAGGCTCTGCACATCTGCCAGGTGCAGCCCCGTGGTGGGCTCATCCAGAACGTAAAGGGTACGGCCCCTGGAGGGCTTGGCCAGCTCTGCTGCCAACTTGATGCGCTGGGCCTCACCGCCTGAGAGTGTAGGGCTTGGCTGCCCCAGGTGCAGATAACCCAGCCCGATGTCGCAAACAAACTGGACAGGCCGACGAATCGATGGCACCGCCGCAAAAAAGCCTGCAGCCTCCTCAAAGGTGAGTTCCAGGACTTCGGAGATGCTTTTTCCCTTGTAGGTGACCGCCCGGGTTTCCTCATTGAATCGTCGGCCCCCGCAGACTTCACAGTGAATATACACGTCAGGGAGAAAACTCATGCCTACTTTTAGACTGCCGTGTCCCTTGCATGCCTCACATCGACCCCCCGCCACGTTGAACGAAAATCGACCGGTCTGATATCCTCGGGTCCGGGCCTCTGGCGTCATGGCAAAGCGCGTCCGGATGTCAGACAGAAAGCCCACGTAGGAGGCCGGCACCGAGCGAGGGGTGCGTCCGATGGGTTTATGATCCACCTCCAGCACCCGGGCCAGGGGCTCCCAACCCTTGATGGCGTCACAGCGGCCGGCATGACGCTGTTGCTTCAAGAGCCGATTGCGGACCCCCTTAAACAGGGTTTCCCTAACCAGGGTGGACTTGCCGGAACCCGACACACCGGTTATGCAGATCAGCGTACCCAGGGGAAAATCAACGTCGATCCCTTTCAGGTTGTGTTCCACCGCCCCTTGAACCCTGATGCAGAGGCCGTCCTCAGGAGACCTGAGGCGGGAGGTGATGCGGTGGGGGTGTCCGTCAAAACAATCCCCTGTCACAGACTCGGGCACTTTTTTCAGATCAGCCAACCTGCCACTGGCAACAACACGCCCCCCTTGCCGGCCAGCTCCGGGACCCAGATCGATGATGTAATCAGCGGCCCGGATGGTTTCTTCATCGTGCTCCACCACCAGGATTGAGTTCCCCCGCGCCTTGAGCTCGCCCAGGGCCTCCAGGAGCATGCGATGGTCCTTGGCGTGAAGGCCGATCGTGGGCTCATCCAGGATGTAGCACACCCCTGCCAGATTCGATCCAAGCTGGGCCGAGAGGCGGACACGTTGGGCCTCCCCACCGGACAGGGTGTCACCACTGCGACTCAGGGCAAGGTAGGATAGTCCGAGCCGCTTGAGCAGGGAGAGGCGTGTCAGGATCTCGTCCAAGATTGGCTCGGCGACAGGGGATTGCCGTGGGCTGAAAGCGAATTGCTTGAGCATCTCTTGCGTCTGATGAACCGGCTGTTGCACCAGATCCCAGATGGAACAGCCTTCGATTTTTACGGCCAGGGCCTCCCCTTTCAGGCGGCTTCCATGGCACTCTGGACACGTCTTGTGTCCGTTTCTGCCGGAAGCCTCTACCTCACCCAGTCCATCGCACACCCGACATGCCCCATGTTTGCTGTTAAAGGAAAAGAGGCGGGGATCCAAGGCCTTCAAGCCGATGCCGCAGGCAGGGCAGATGCCTTCCAGGCTAAAGACCTCCTCATGTCCTTTCGGGTCTGCGATCACAAGGCTGCCACTGCCTTCCTTCAAGGCGCGGCCCACCATGTCGTCAAGGTCCGGTGTGGGAAGCCGTCCCACCACAATCTCAATGGTGTGCTCATGGTAGCGGCTCAGGGCCATGTTCTTCTTGATCGTTGCCAGTCGGCCGTCGATTCGGGCCTCTTCATAACCCTGCAGCAGAGACCGGGCCAGGACGTCTTTATGGAAACCCTTTCGTCCGGCCACCTTGGGGGCCAGAACAAGGGCATGCCTTTTCCTGTAGCGATGCCGAATCTGATCCACAATCTGATCCCGTGTTTGGGCGGTCAATTGGCGGCCGCAGCCGATGCAGTGCTGAGAGCCGAGCTTGCTGTAAAGAAGCCTGAGGAAATGGTAGATCTCGGTCAGCGTTGCCACGGTGGACCGGCGACTGGCATGGCTGATGCGCTGTTCGATGGCCACCGTGGGGGGGAGGCCGGACACCACATCCACGTCGGGCCGCTCAAGGATCTTGACATATTGTCTCACATAAGGGGCGAGGCTTTCCAGATAACGGCGCTGGCCTTCTGCAAACAGAACGTCGAAGGCCAATGTCGATTTGCCTGAGCCGGACACACCTGTGAGCACCACAAGCTGGTTGCGAGGGATGGAAAGACTCAGGTTTTGGAGGTTGTGTTCCCGAGCCCCTCTGACGGCGATGGCCTGTGAGAAGCTCTGGGCTGGTTCGGAAATGCTCGACGGTGACATCTTGACGGGCCTTAACCGGCCCGGGCTGGCCAGATAGGCTGCGAGAAAGCGGCCGGTGTGAGATTTTTTATGCTTCGCGACCTCTTCGGGTGGGCCGGCCGCCACGACCCGGCCTCCATCATCCCCACCCTCGGGCCCCAGGTCGATCACCCAGTCGGCTGTCTTGACCACATCCATATTGTGCTCAATCAACAGCACAGAATTCCCTGCGGCAACGAGTCTCTGGAGACAGGCCAGGAGTTTTGCTATGTCGTCAAAATGGAGCCCCGTGGTGGGTTCGTCAAAGATGAAGAGTCGTGAGGTGTGCCCCCCGGCCTTGAGATATCGGGACAGCTTGAGACGTTGAGCCTCCCCTCCTGACAGGGTATTGATGGGCTGGCCAAGCCGCATGTAACCAAGGCCCACGTCGGCCATGGGCTCAAGGGCCCATTTCACTTTGGGTTGATCATGGAAAAAGTCGAGGGCCTGATCCACGGTCATAGAAAGGATATCGTATATGGTCTTTCCCTGGTAGGCCACCTCCAGGATCTCTTCCTTGTAGCGCTTTCCATCGCATTCGGGGCAGGTGATGAAGACATCGGAGAGAAACTGCATCTCCACCTTTTCAAACCCTTCTCCCCGGCATGTTTCGCACCGGCCGCCAGCCACGTTAAAGGAAAAATGGCCCGGCCCAAAACCCCTTTGACGGGCATCCGCGGTGTCGGCCAGTAGACGGCGGATGGGATCTGCGGCCTTGGTGTAGGTCAAAGGATTGGCCCTGGGTGTGCGACCAATGGGCCTCTGGTCCACGAGCACTACATCGACAATATGCTCCAGGCCTTGGATTGTCTCGTGGCGGCCGGGTCGGCCCTGGGGATCCCATTTGGCCCACTTGATGGCCTTGTAAAGGACCTCTTCGGCCAAGGTCGATTTGCCTGAGCCCGAAACCCCGGTCAGACAGACCAGGAGTCCCAGGGGGAGAGGGACGTCTATCTCCTTAAGGTTATGCTCGGCCGCCCCTTTGACGGTCAGCCACTGGTCCTCTTTGGGCTTGCGTCGGCTCTCGGGTATGGGTATGTACCGTTCTCCCGTCAGGTACTCGCCCGTGAGGGAGCCCTTGACGCCTTTTGTGGGGCCAAAATACATGACCTGGCCGCCGTGTTCACCGGCCCCTGGGCCGAGGTCCAGCATGAAATCGCTCTGGCTGATGATCTCGGGATCGTGTTCCACCACCACCAGGGTGTTCGCCAGATCCGTGAGGCCTTTCATGATTCGGATGAGACGGTGATTGTCCCGGGGGTGAAGACCGATACTCGGCTCATCCAGGACATAGAGGGTGTTGACCAGGGAGGAGCCGAGGGCCGAAGCCAGGGCAACGCGCTGGACCTCACCCCCGGAAAGGGTGCGGGATTGCCGATCCAGGGTGACATAGCCAAGCCCCACGTCTCGAAGGTATCTGAGTCGGCTGCAGACCTCACCCAGGACAAGCTGGCCGGCTTCATCCCCGGCAGGGACCCGGAGCGTCTGAAAAAACTTGTCTGCCCCATCCACGTCCAAGGCATATACCTCACCGATATTCAGCCCCCCAAGGCGATACAGGAGGGCCTCTTCCTTGAACCGGGTGCCATTGCAGTCAGGGCAGATGGCATAGCTGCGGTATCGGGAAAGAAAGACCCGCACGTGCATCTTATAGGTCCTGGACTCCAGCCATCTGAAAAACCCCCGGACTCCATAGTAGCTGGGCGTCCCTTCCACAAGGGCCTCTTTTTGGGCGCTTGTGAGGTGTTGGAAGGGGATGTCTGTGGGGATCTTCTTTCGCCGGCAAAAGGCCATCATGTCCTCAAACTCCACGCGGTGGTCCTCCCAGCCTCCCCATGGCTTGATGGCGCCGTCCTCCAGGGAAAGGGTGGGATCCGGCATAATGAGATCCAGGTCGATATCAATGGTCCGGCCAAACCCCCGGCAGTTTTCGCAGGCCCCGACCGGGCTGTTGAAGGAGAAGAGGTTGGGTAGCGGGGACCTGTACGACAGGTTGCAGTCAGCGCATTCAAGGGCGTTGCTGAAGGCGAGATGTTGGTCGGGCTTGATCCACACATCCAGCTTACCTCCGCCAAAGCGAAAGGCCTGCTCGATGGAATCGACGATCCGCTTGCGATGGGCGAGCTTAAGCAGGACCCGGTCTGCCAGGATGTGCAAAGGCCCCCTGTCATCTCCGGTCTTCCGGTCATCCAGGGATTGAATCTGACCTTCTTCAAAGCAGCGGTCAAAGCCCATCCGGGCCAATTCCTGGTGCCCTTGTTCGACCTCTTCCCCTGTCACGGACCATGGGAAGGTGATGACGATCTCACTGCCTGCGGCAAAATCCTTGAGCGCCTGCCACACGTGTTCCGGGGTTTCGGGTATCACCGGCTTGCCGCAGCCCTTGCAGTGGAGTTGGCCCAGGTGGGCATAGAGGAGCTTCACATAATCCGTGATCTCGGTCATGGTCCCTACCGTGGAGCGGGAGGTGCGCACCGGGTCCTTTCGGTCGATGGCAATGGCCGGCGGGATACCCTCGATGCGGTCCACCTGGGGCCGGTCCATGCGATCCATGAACTGTCGGGCGTAAGGGGAGAAGGTCTCCACATACCGCCGCTGGCCCTCGGCGTAGAGGGTGTCAAAGGCCAGAGAAGACTTTCCCGAACCGCTCACCCCGGTGATCACCGTGATCCGGTTCAGGGGAATCTCCAGGTCCAGGTTCTTGAGATTATGCTGTCTGGCGCCTTTGATGAGGATGGCTCGGTTCTGCATGGGTTTTGGGTCCGTTTCGGAAACAAATAGGCTACCACAAAAGCGCTCGCCTCCTCAAGATACCCGGCGCAAACGCAGGGCGAACTGACGCCCGGATCATCACTAAACCAGAGCTGCTACAATTTCCTTACAGGCGAGCCTCTTCACATTGCCTTCATCGTCTTTTTTTGACATCTCAATGGACTGGAGATATATCATCCAACAGACTTGGTGGTGTTTCCAGGCTCACAAGTTCCCATATCAAATGAGTAAGGGCGTGGATAAAAGGGGAGTAAGAATGGGTTCCCAGACTTGGGAAAGAGCCATCTTGCATCTGGATATCGATGCGTTCTATCCATCCGTGGAAGTGCTGGATCATCCGGAACTGAGGGGCAAGGCCGTGATCGTCGGGGGGCCGAGGAAAAGGGGCGTGGTGTCATCGGCGTCGTATGAAGCCCGCAAGTTCGGGGTCCATTCGGCCCAGCCCATGGCCACGGCCATGCGTCTTTGTCCCAACGGGGTATTCCTGCCGGTGAGGATGGCCCGATACAAAGAGGTCTCTTGCCAGGTGTTCAAAATCTTTCATCTTTTCACGCCATTGGTGGAACCGGTGTCCATTGACGAGGCCTTTCTGGATGCCACGGGCTCGACCCGGCTTTTCGGTCAGCCCGAGGAGATGGCTGCCACCATCAAGCGGGTGGTCCATGAGGAAACGGGGCTAACGATCTCAGCAGGCCTTGCCCCGTCCAAATTCGTGGCCAAGATCGCCTCAGACCTGGAAAAGCCGGACGGTTTGACGGTGGTGTGGCCTGAACAGGTGCAAGCATTTCTGGGCCCCCTTCCTATCGACAAGATGTGGGGCGTGGGCAAGCAGACCCAGGGCAGACTTCATCGCCTGGGCATCCGGACGATCGGGGACCTGAGCCGCTTTCCAACCGAAGTCTTGGAAAAGCAGTTCGGAAAGCATGGCACCAAGATGCATCAACTCGCCCTGGGGATAGACGAAAGAGACGTCTTTCCGTGGAGTGAGGCAAAATCTGTGGGACACGAAGAGACGTTTCCCCGGGACATCCTGGAGCGGGAGGCTGCCAGAAAAGAAATCCTTTCGCTGACCGAAAAGGTCGCCCGCCGGATGCGTCGTGAAGGGGTTTCAGGTAGAACCATCACCTTGAAAGTGAAATACGCTGATTTTGTGCAGGTCACCCGGTCTACCACGTTGCCTGCCGTGACCAGTGATGGGCCCACCATATTCTCAACAGCCTGTGGGCTCATGGAGAAGACCGATGTGGGCAGAAAACCGATTCGCCTCTTGGGCGTCTCCGTATCCCAACTGAGTCATTCTTCCGAATCGGCAGAACAGCTCTCCCTTTTTGGGGAAGGTGAGACATT
>CAZCXI010000130.1:0-6666 GCA_964502635.1 uncultured Desulfobacterales bacterium | reverse complement strand
CAGCCGAAATCCTTCTTCATGGACTCTCTGCTCTCGATAGAAAATCGGAAGAGGTACTTCAGATTGAACCTTTATGCCCATAGTCCTCAATTCAATGACCATGCAGGATTGATATACAGACTCTAGCAACCCTGGCCCAAGCTCTTTGTGCACATTGATGGCAGCCCTAATAATCTGAGATGAGAGTTGGTTTAGCTCCATAAAACTCAGCGTGCTCTGCGGCCTCTGTGAGAGACAGGTTTTAGTTCGCGAGGGCGAAGACTTCATATTCCACATTCGCTTTGTTACACAGCGACTTTATGTGTTCAAGATCCTGGGGGCCAAGATTCTGGGCTGCAATGAGAACCCGGTCTATGCGGTAGAGCCTAACGAGTACCTCGATATCATGGCGGCCTCCTAATATTTTCACCCCCTGAAACCGCTTCCGCATTTTCTTGGGATCATCATCAATAAAGGCAACCACATTGCCATTTCCCTGCATTTTCAAGTACCGCAGGGCAAGATCTCCCATGGCCTCTGCCCCGTATATGAGAATATTTCTTTTCGGCCCATCGGACCTCTCCCCCAATCGGCTCTTGAAGGCCTTGGCCGACAGTCTGTATCCGGACATGAGCCCTATGAGAATGAACCAGTCTATGGCGAAGACAGACCTGGGATGTCCCCTCTCGCCCATGAAAAAAGTTATCATCACGATGAGAATAGTGCTAAAGGTGGTTGCCCTGATGATCTTCAAGACTTCATCGAGAGAAATATAGTGAACCAGCGTTCCGTACAGACCAAAGTACGTAAAGCTGAGCATTCTGGCGACAATGACTGCAGGCAACGTGTCCAGCAATATGCTTTTCTCCACAGGAGGAATGTTTCCATCCATCCGCAAGAAATATGCAAGGAAATACGAAAAGGCGCAGACAAAGATATCACAAAAAAAGATGCCTATTTGTTCACTGTTTTCAAAAAGATGACGTCTTGTAACGGCCCCTGTTATGGTAATGCCCAGTCCCTGAAGAAGATACTTCAGGTCTCCCAATAGACTCGCATTTTCAACATAGGTCAAATCCATCTTGAGTTTTTCTGGAAGAATGTGTTCGATATAATACGCGTTTGGGTCAACACCTTCCACATAAAGATCCTCTTCATTGCGCATGTGAATTTGACTTGGGCCAACGATGCCGGGTCTTACAGATAATATCCTCTTTTCTTCATCACTGTACAAATCGACAAACCCGGGTACTTCGGGCCTTGGGCCCACAAAGCTCATGTCTCCTTTGAGGACATTGATGAGCTGCGGGAGTTCATTGATCTTGAACCTCCTCAAGAAGACGCCGAGGGTGGTTACTCTTGGGTCGTTTCGCGGGGATAAAGGAGGCCCACTCCAGTGCTTTGCTTCGATCATGGTCCGGAATTTGAACATGGCAAACGGGACTGCATTCCGTCCGATCCTCGTGTGACGGAAGAAGACCGGCCCCTTTGAATCCAGCTTGATCATCAAGGCAATGACTGACAACACCGGCGACAGGATGATGAGTCCAGTGAGTGAAAGGAAAATGTCAAAACCGCGTTTCAACATCATGCCTCGCCATTTTCGAGAATACTCCCGTTCCACTGCATCGTGGTGGACACATACCAGACTGGCCTCACTTCTTCTCTATTCCCACCAAGTAGTGCGTACGAAGAAGCGGTATTTTCTCCAGCAGGCAGCAAACAAGAAATGAATAGGGAGCGACACGCCTGGCGATGGGAGGAGCCAGGGTGACCTTGACAAAATCAAAGATGCAGTCCGGGAAGAGACCAATGATCTCTTTTTTGCCGATCCCCTTGACGTCGCGGTTGGTCGGCTTGCTGACAAAATAATCGTACCAGATAATCAGCCCGGCAGGCTTTAAAACCCGGAGCATCTCTCTGGAGACATTTTGCTTCATGCCTTGTTCGAGAATAGAAGTGAAGACCGTGAACTGCAGCACAATATCAAGGCTCTCCCCCTCAAAGGGCAAGGACTCGGCGTTGCCGCATTTGAAGTCTATGTTGGGATGGATCTTTGTTGCCACGTCAATGGCCTGTTGTCGCAGGTCGATTCCGCAAAGGTTTTCCGGTACGGCTCCGTAATGAATGAACCGGCGCAGGGGCCAGGCAGTGCCACAACCCACCTCAAGGATCCTCTTGTTGCCAAGGTCACGGCAGTGATGGCGTCGCAGCAACCTGATGATGTCTTTTTCCAGTTGTTGAGCCATGAAGAGTTCACCGGCGTTGAAAAGAGAATACACACGGCCGTCAAATTGGCGCTGGCTGTAAACTGATTTGATGCGTTCAACTTCGCTCACAACTTGGAGAGTTGAGCCGACTTCGCGTCTCCATGAATCCTCTCGAGGAGATATAATCGCAAAACGCCCCACAAGAAGCCCGTCCCATAACCGAGATGAAGGACCCCGAAGATCACGGGCAGCAGCGGAAAGTATATCCATCCCTCTTTAGCACTGATTCTCGCTGAAACGAGTAAGGCAGAGACCAAATAAGTTACAGCGATGCTGGTGCCAATCCACCAGAATGAAGGATTTATCGCATATAGAAGCAGGCCACCCGCTGCGGAAAGCACAAAAGCAGCAGGTACAAGGTGTCTCCAGGACGCCGGCCCCCCGTGCTTCTTGACGGTGCGGACCTTGCCCCGCCCGTAATTAAAGAATTGTCTCCACAGGGCTATCAGAGAAGAGCGTGGCCTGTATTTCGTTTTAATGTCCGGGCAGAGGAGAATTTTTCCTCCTGCCCGGGTCAACCGATAATTCAGCTCGTCATCTTCACCGTAATGGGCCCCCTCATCATACAATCCAATCCTGTCAAACACTTCCCTGCGGTAGGCCCCCAGATAGACCGTATCAACGAACATTTCCTTCTCACAATAGTGAAACTTTCCACTCCCCACGCCAAACGGAGAACACATAACAATGGCTATGGCTTTTTCCACAAATGTCTTCCCTTCTGGCCTCATGAGACCGCCCACGTTATCCGCTCCGGCTCTTTGCAATGCTTTCACACAGGAGCTGACATAATCGCCAGCGACCCAACAGTGCGCGTCCACCCGGACAACTACTTCCCCCTTTGATTCCAGAATGCCCTGGTTCAGGGCACAGGTCGTAGCCTGTCGAGGGTTGGACAGCAGACGAATGTTCGGATGCCTTGAGATAAACTCCGAAACAATACTGGGTGATCGGTCTTCCGACATGCCGTCGACCACCAATATTTCTACCAACGCCTGGGGATAATCTTGCTCCACGACGGACTGCAAGCACTCTTCAATATACGAGGCTTCATTCCTCATGGGAATGATGACCGAAACTGTTGGCAGATTTTCTGCTACGGCCTTTTCCGCCATGATCCTTTACCCTAGCCTTGGGGTTTATTTGTGGACTCCAGGTACTCTTCTCTCTGAAAATCCTGCAGTCGCCCGATAAACTGATACCCGTGCTAGCCTCCGTGTGCTTTCAGCCTTCAGTCTTCAATTTCTGTTTGGACCAGCCCCTCATCTACAAGCCATCTATAGATAACCTGCCCTGCCAGGCGATGCCCTTGGGAGTTCCAGTGCCCATCTGCAGCGCAGTACAGATCGCATCGGTTCTCAGCTTCAGAAAGGTACGGCAACAAGCTTAGAAATGGGATTTTATTTTCCTTCATGATTTCGCCAAGAATTCGCTCCGGTTTTGTCACGTCCCATTGTGTCGCCGTCATGGCCGGCCTGGACAATTGCACTTTCCAAGCGTTTTCGCAGACCTGCTCCCTGAGCGGGATACTGAACACTGCCAGCTTACTACCACGAGCCTTGACTTCCTTCTTAAGTTGCCATACGAGGGCTTGCGTCACCTCCCATGCCTTCTCCCAGTCCTGACCGTATCTTTTCGCCAGAACCAGGTAGTGCGGCTGAGCGATGCCATGGGTCTCATCAAAGGACTGTGGCGCGAGAAGTCCTAACTTCATGGCCAATTTGGCGAGGACGGGACTCTGTCTGGGCAATACGATCCCAAAATAGTTGTAAGCGCACGAGTGCTGCGCCAGGAATTGTTTAACACGGACGGTAAAGCCTCCTTTCTCGTAGGCAAGAGAAGAACCACCAGGCACAAGTATTCCTTTCGACCTGTAATTGTCCTGCACATCATTTCCCACGAAAAAGCCCACGATTACGAGGTCCGGGGCGTATTTGAATCCTTCACGCCTAAAAAATAACAATTCATAATCGGTTCCCACACCGCCAAAACCGGCATTGATGACCTTCACGTTCCGGCGACGTTTATTCAGCTTTTGTTCCAATACCTTGGCAAGGGTATCCCTCAGGGGGACCTGGAAACCCTCCACAAATGAATCGCCGAGGATGAGAATGCGAAAGGTTCCCGGTGGCTTTTTATAGGGATATTCGTCGTCTCTCCATCCGTGCGAATTGATTTCCACGCGCACACGATTTTATCCCACTTGCCACCAACCCCTCTTGTTGGGAATATGAGACCAGCCCAGTTGTGGATAGGGCTCAACAAACACGTCGTCCGGAAAGTTGAAAAGGCCAAACACCCTCACGCCCGATTCAAGCACAAGCAAACCAACCGCAAGGCTAAGTGTTATCAGAAAGATTCTTAATAAGGATTTCTCTTACTTTTTTCAACATGGTTCAAAGATGGCGGCTTCGTAACCCCGCCGGGCGAAACCGCGTTGCGCTGCAGGCGGCATGAATGCCCCACTCAATTTCCCGCACGGTTCAGTTCCCTGGACGTCATCTCTTTTCACGGGCCTTCGAACCCAAATTTCATTGTCGTCGATCTTTTTAGAAAACACGTAGTTTGCAGTGATAAACCTGAAAACCATGGGAATTCTTATTTCTGTACTAAAGCCATCCATGTCGTTTGCCCAGTGACTGTTCCTGAACAAGACATAGCGAACGTTACTCTTTCTCAGATCGTCAACCACCTCCTGCTGATAAAAGGGCGGCATTGCCTGGTATATGCTCTGAAATCGTACGGGGCAGGGCCTGTCAAGAAAGTAATACCAGATTGGTTCGGACGTCATGGTTATGAAATCGTCACCCGGCCCAAGCTTGTCCTTAAGAAACGAGATGGTTCGCAAGTAGCTCTCGGGAATCAACTGGTCATCCGCGACGTGTAGAGGAAATCTGTACCACGTAGCCCAGTTTATCTTTGGCCCAAAAAGAGCCAGGAAGACACCAATGACGGTGAGAGTCCCGGCACGAAGTACCAAATCTTTCTTCTTTATAAGAGGGCCGACATAGTGCCGCATGATGATATACGCGAGCAGAATCGCGATCGGGCCTATGGCGTCAGCCAAATGACCCAGGTCAGATCTACCCAGGACCCTGCGGTAGCAGGCAAGGCACAACAGCACCAGCAGGATCTCCATGAAATAATTCAGATAGAATTCCCTCACTGTTTGCCAGAAGGACTCCTTAGGAATCCGTTGGAAACCAAGGAATCGGGCTGTCAGCCAATAAAGGATAAGGGCTACACATAATACGGGAGCCAGGAATCTCACATCCTTGAAAGGATAAATATAACCGTTCAAGAGGGGATCATACCTTGGCAAGACCAAGAATGCGAATTGGAAGAAGTCCACATAAGCCCCCTTGATGGCAAATCCCAGGACTACAATTCCCGACAGGTAGCCGGTGAAAATAGCGCACACACATTTCCAGCCGGATCGCCTCAGAAAGAAGACATACACTCCCGACAGGAAAGCCATGGAGGCCGCGGTGAGAAAATATCCCCTGTCAATGGAATTGGCGAAAGAAACCGTTGGGACAAAGGTAAAGAGGGCCAGAAGAAGATATGTCCTCCCTCGTCGGCTCTTTGGCTTCCGCTTGTGAATTTCACCCTCGAGCAGTGTTGCCAAAATGATTATGATCAGAAAGGCGATGTCCGCCAATGTGAGGTGAAAAAGGACCCCAAAAGGCCTCGTGTGACGGACAATGAGAAGCAAGAAAGTGGATAACGCAGCATAATAAATGTTCTTCTTGTAAAGAAAAAAGGAGGCTACGAAGAAGACCCCGAGAGTCAAAATAGAAAGGCACGAATTGAAGGTTCGCACCGCGCCAATGGACTTTCCAAAGATGCCGAAGGCAAGAACGGAACGGAGTGGATCCCGAAACACGCCATGAATAAAGATGGCATCCCTGTAAGGCACCTTCCCATGCATATAATCAACAGCCGGTCCAAGGGTTTCACCTTCATGAAAGGTGTCCAGTGGACTGCAATTGTATGTGTTGCCGGCTGCCAGCGCCAGGGCGGCAAACGCACACACCCACGTGATCTGTCTGGCAAGGACATGGCCGCCAGGCACCTTTGGAAAATGAAAGACTTCACGGGCCCTCGCAGGAAACATCTTTGAGCAACCAACGAACCGACAGAACATGAGAACAACACATGGCAGAGTGATCAGGAAAACAAACCTGAAGATGTCATTCGTTGGATTGTACTTTGCGGCGGCAAGCGGACTTGTGATGTGCCATGGATTGGAAAACGGCAGTCTCAACTTGTCATGCAGGAAAAAACCCGTGGAAAATGAAAGGACAAATACTGTGGCATGAAAGGCTTTCAAGAGCGCCCGAGTATCCACTACTTACCCTGACGTTGCAAAAGTCGAGGGTGCTGCAAATCCCAGGCGTCCAAGGGTAAGGCTGTA
>CAZCXI010000129.1:0-6693 GCA_964502635.1 uncultured Desulfobacterales bacterium | reverse complement strand
CCACCAAACCAAGGAGGAGATGTCATGAATGCTCTTTTGCAAACGAAGATCGACACGGTCGCCTTTGGGACCCAGGTGCTGAAACGGGACCTTTTCCTGATTGAGCAAGGCCACAGGGGCTGGGACAGGACTGTCCAGGAAAATACCGTGGAACAGCTCGTCAGGCGAGTTATGCAGCTCGAACTTGATGTGACCGCATTGATGGCACAATGCCTGTCTGTCGGTTTTCGTTATCCCCTGGGTCGAACATCCCAGATCCTCGACGGACTCTGGGGTGTCTTTCTGATCCTTGCCAGCATGTATGCCGACCTCACGATGCCGAACAAGGACGCTAATGGGCTGGGTGTCCATCCATCCAAGCTGAAGGAACTACAAGTGTCTTGGGTCAGACTCAATAAGCTAACCAAGCAGGCAAGAGACCGTCTCGCAGAGGACAAGCTTCTTGCAACCGGAAAGGCAGTTCATTGACGTGCGGGGTGACGCGATGTATGATTTGTTAGGAACGTCTGATCCGGGAATGGAGCTGATCAGATGCACTCGGCAGCCGGGAGAACTCCGCATCTCAAAAGGGGCATGTGCTCGTCAATACAACTTGGCCCGCAACACGCATCGAAGAAGAGGGGCCGGTGTGTTTGGTAATTCCAAGCTGCGGAGTCTAGAGGTCTGTCGCACTTGTCCGAAAGGCCGACATTATTCTGAGACGGTTGCCCTAAGAGGAAGGACCAAGTGATGGCCTTCCTTGAGGAATGCCTACCCTTCGTACAGTTGAAAGCTTGAAGAAAAAATGAAGCAACGGCAAGTGGCGATGAAAAACCAGCCAGTCATGTTCGAGCGTCATATCCATTGTTGGCGGTCAGCTATTGTCTTGTGCCTGGTTGTCGTTGTGGTTTTGCTGATGGGAGTCAGGCCCCGAGTACGAGCAGAATCAACGCAGAGCACGACCGCCTTGCACACCACCCTGGCCAGGGTGGCGGCGCTGAGCATGCCGGCGGTGGTCCATGTTGAGGCTGTCAGACGGGAAGAGGCCCCCTATCCCGAGGCTGGTGGTGCCGGCAGTCCCTCCATCGAGCATCTTCTCAACCTTGCCAGGACGTCCGGCAAGGTTCGCCAGGAGCTGAGGAGCCTCGGCACAGGCATCATCATAGATCCTCTGGGTCATGTCCTTACGAATCGTCATGTGGTGGCATGGGCCGTCCAGACGTATGTTGTGCTGACCGACGGCAGGCAATACCCGGCAAAGCTTGTCGGGACAGATCGTAAGACGGATATGGCAGTGATTCGGATTTTGACCCACGATCCATTACCTTATCTCACTTTTGGCAATTCGGACAGAGTAGAAGCGGGCGAGTCGGTAACCGCCATCGCCCATCTTTCCCCCCAAAATCCGGTGGTCAGTCATGGAACTATCCTGGCAAGGCGTCGTCCGGGATCAAAAGCCGCAACTCGCTACAACGACTATTTTGACAAAGAACCGGTCATCAATTTGGGGTTGAGCGGAGGACCGTTGCTGAATCTTGAGGGGGATGTCATCGCAGTGAACGCTGCCATCTTATCCCCGTCGGGGGCATTCGATGGCATTGTTTTCTCTATCCCCAGCAATGTGGCTCTTTGCGCCGCGACCCAGTTGATTTCCGGGCGCAAGGAAGCAGACGACGGCCGGTCAGGGAAGACGCCGGAGTTTTTTTGCTCATCTCTGGCCAAATCGATGAAGCTGACGGAGTTGCAAGGCATGCCGGCCATGCGTTCGATTTACGGGGGTGAGGTTGAACACTCGGACATCGAAAGGGGACTTGTCAGGACACACCGTGGCCACAACATTCCAGGCGTGATTTCCAAGGACAAGACGACGCCCGTGAGCGGCCACGACCGGGCTGGAGGGTCTGAAAGATTACCTGTCTTCGGCAAATCTCAAGCTCCTGGCCAGCTGGAGAATGTTTTGATCAAAAGATACCTGGGCGTGGCAGCCCGGGCCGCCACCCCGGAAGAGGCCAGAAGATATCATCTGAATCTGGTGAAGACTTTGGTGGTTGCTTGGCTTGACCCTGCAGGCCCTCTGGCACGTGCTGGCGTCGAGGTAAACGATATGATGTTGGAGATAGACGGGCGGCGGATTAACGGTTTCGATTATTTCGCCCATCTGGTCAGTCAGACAAGGCCGAAACAGCGAATCACCATACTGGTTCTTGATCACAGGACTGGGCGCAAAGGTTACGTCCAGGTACGCGCCCACTAGCGGGTCGGGGAAAAACGGCTGACCCTTACCGGGCATTTACAGTGCCGGTTTTGGCCCATCAGCATTTCGCCTTCGGGAGGGCGGGGTTGTCATTGTGATTGCGGATTAGGAATTCCCTGCCCCTTTGTCTTAGTCCTTTCCCTCAAGTGACCTTTCCAAATTGTAATCTTCCTGCAAGGTTCGTGAAACCTTCAAGTTGTATTTTATTAAACCGTAAGGTGACCGGGAGGGATCTCTATGATGACCCCGCCGAGCAAAAGAAAAGAAAGGAGTGAGTTTCGTGGATTTAATCATGCGACGGGATATCCGGCAACTTGCGCTTGATGCCCAGAAGATCCAAGGCTATGTGGACGTGCTGGAACAAGACCAGGAAGCCTGGGCCAGGAAGCGCGAGGCAAATGATGTGACGCAACTCATCGAACAGGCCAAACAGTTGGAGTTTAATGTAAGCATAATCATGAGTGATTGCCTTTCCATCAGCTGCCGGGACAGTGACAAGGAGCTCATCGACGATCTCCACCAGGCTTTTGCGTGTCTGAACACTCTGTTCAACGATCTTAAGCAAATGAGAACGGACCTCAATGAGTCATATATCCGTCCTGGAGAGATCAAGCAATTAGGAATCACTTCGGGAAAATTCAGCAAAACCATTGCACAAGTCCGGATGCACCTGGAAGATGAGCAGGCGTCTTGTGAAAGCAAGCAATGTGCTCCCATCAAGCAGAGAGGATGAAGAGATGTCTGCTTTTGCACAACCGGTTAAGAGAGAGACGTTAGATCTGGAACTGATCTTGTGTCCTCGGCAACCGGGAAAGCTTCGGATCTCAAAGCGGGCCTGCGCCCTACGTTACCTCAAGGCCCAGCAAACAAAACGCAAGAGATCAGCCCGTGGTTTTGGTGTTGTCCAAGGGTGGGGGCTTGAGATCTGTCGAACCTGCCCTGAAGGGCGCGACTGTGCGGAGGAGACTCCGCATCCGCATTTTCAAAAAGGCAGGTGAGAAAATAACCACAAAGCTGAGCAAGATCCCGTTTGCGTTGACGGAATGAGGTAGTTCTGTCTCTTTAGTTCATATCACTTGAAGGAGGGAATCGAAGATGAAACAAGCAAATACAAAGATACGGCAGCTAGCAGGATTGATGTTCCTGTTAGCAGTTATGACATTTCTTTCGGTAACGCAGAATGCACAGGCTGCCTTCCCCGCTCTTGGAAGGCAGGCACCGGTATCGTTTGCTGACTTGGCTGATGAGGTTAAACATTCGGTCGTGAACATCTCTACCACCCAGGTGGTGAAGGGATCGCGGATTCAGCCCTTTTTTGGACCCAATGCCCCCTTTCGGGATTTTTTCGGAGATGACTTTTTCGAACGATTCTTTGGGCACATGCCACAGGGAGAGATGAAGACACACGCCTTGGGCTCCGGCTTCGTGATCGATCAAGACGGCTTCATCCTCACGAATAACCACGTCGTTGAAAAAGCAACGGAGATCAAGGTGAAGCTTGAAAGCGGGAAGGAATATGACGCCCAGGTGATCGGCCGGGATCCCAAGACCGACCTGGCACTGATTCGAACTAAGCCTGATGCTGATTTGCCCAAACCCGTCCGCTTGGGCGATTCTGATGCCATTCGGATTGGAGACTGGGTGATGGCGGTAGGAAATCCTTTCGGGCTGGGTCATACTGTGACGACAGGTATTATTAGTGCGAGGGGGCGCATCATAGGAGCCGGTCCTTATGATGACTTCCTGCAGACCGATGCGGCCATCAATCCGGGCAATAGCGGAGGGCCCCTTTTCAACATGAAAGGCGAAGTGATCGGTATCAACACGGCTATCATCGCGCAGGGGCAAAACATCGGTTTTGCCATTCCCGTCAATATGGCAAAAGACCTCCTTCCGCAGCTCAAATCCGGCAAGATTATTCGTGGCTGGCTTGGGGTAATGATCCAGGACATCACGCCTGAGCTGGCCAAATCTTTTGGTCTCAAGGCAGAAAAAGGGGTTTTGCTTTCAGATGTTACGCAAGGCAGCCCGGCGGAGAAGGCGGGGCTGAAGCGCGGGGACGTTATGATTCGGTTCAATGGCAAAGAAACGGAGAATGCCCATACGCTATCTCGGCTTGTAGCAGCGACCCTGCCGGACACAAAGGTCACACTTGATGTCATCCGGGACGGGAAAGAAAAAACGATTGAAGTGGCAATCGCCACTATGCCCCAAGAAGAGGGGGGACAACTTCCGGAAGCGACTGCGGACTGGGGCTTGACAGTGCAGGATATCACGCCTGAGCTGGCTCAACAGCTGGGCTTGAGCTCAGGGGAAAAGGGCGTAGTTGTTTCCAGTGTGGAGCCCGGAAGTCCGGCGGCAGAGGCTGGGTTGCGCCGCGGCGATGTGATCAAGGAAGTGAACCGTCATGGTGTCCGGAATCTTCATGACTACAACCGGGCGTTAGAGAAAGGCAAGCAGGATAAAACTGCACTCTTGCTGGTTAAGCGGGGTGGGGGTACTCTTTATGTGGTGCTTAAATCCCTCTCCAAGAGCTAAGGTAAAGCCCAAGGTCCTTGTTTAAAGCAATGGCAGGAGGAAGGCCTTGGGCCTGATACTTTGAAGGATGCGGTCGACACCGCTCCTTTTTCATCCTGGACAACGTGTTCAATGACATGAAGAAGGCCAAAACGGCCTTCAGTGCGACACAGAATCACCCTGCTGACCTTCGGCAACTGGTTACGGATTGGAGGCGGTTCAAGAAACTGATTAGGAAAAGTGGCCGGATTGGATATATTCAGGTGGAAGCGCATTAGAGAAACATCCGGCTCCTGCAGGTGCCCATGCAAGGCTCAGACATGGATTGGTTAGAAGTCTGAAGGGGGGCAGAATGAGACGCGTATTGGTTGTTGATGATCAAAAAGACATTCGAGATATCCTTTCTGACATACTTGCTGGAATGGGTTTCGAAGTTGCTGTTGCCGACAGTGGCAATGAAGGTTTAAATACCTTTCTTAAGACCTCTTTCGACCTCGTCTTAACCGATCTGAACATGCCCGGTATGGATGGTTGGCGCTTAGCCCTCCGCATCAAGGAGGAGTCATCAGCCACTTCGGTTGTTCTGATGACCGGGGAGGCGAAAGAGGTCGTCAGGGAAAAGCTAAAGGGGAGCAGCATTGACTTTGTTATGCTTAAGCCGTTTAGATTGAGTGACATTCAAGAAACAGTTCGAGCGGTGCTGGCTATCAAACCATCAGCGACCGGAACAGCACTCGAAAGATAAGCCATGTCTGACAATGAAAAATGGACAAGAGTAGTGGTGATTGCCCTTATGATCGGCGGCATTGTCTGTCTGCATTACTTCACGTTGCCTTATATGGGATACCGGCATGCGTTTTACCGGATGTTGTTTTACCTACCTCTGGTTCTGGGAAGCTTTTGGTTCGGGATGAAAGGGGCCATGTACGTGTGTGCAAGTGTTTCCTTACTCTATCTGCCTTATGCCATGACACAGTGGCACGGGTTTTCCTTAGAAGATTTTCATGAACTGTTAGAGGGGATCTTATACATTATCGTTGCCTTCATCACCGGGTCTCTGGTTGAAAAGGAAAGAAGGGAACACAGTGCCCTTGTGCAGGCTGAGCGTCTTGCTGCTATTGGAAAGGCGGTCGCAGAAGTAGCCCACGACATGAAAACGCCCCTTATGGTCATCGGAGGATTTACCGCTGTTGTTTCAAGGAAACTCGGCAGCGAAGATCCCAATCAGAAGAGACTGGAAATAGTCATTCAGGAAACGGATCGTCTGGACTCCATGGTCAAGAAGATGCTGGACTTTGGCCGGCCTCTGGAGCTTCAGCTTACGAAAATAGGCTTGAATGAGCTGGTGACTGACACGGTGCAGGTGGCAGAACCAGTGGCAAGGAACACGGAGGTGGACCTGAAAATTGATCTGGAGCCTTCTTTGCCTCCCCTTCGGCTGGACGGCCCTAGAATGAAGCAAGTCCTTTTGAACCTGATGACCAACGCTGTTCAGGCCTCCCCAGCCGGAGAGCGTGTGCTGATCAGGACTGGCCTGGAATGCCATGCTGTGGTTCTGGAAGTCGGAGACCACGGCATGGGGATCACAGAAGAAGATCGTGGAAGAGTGTTTCATCCTTTCTTTTCGACAAAAAAGGGAGGGACCGGTTTGGGTTTGGGCATTGTGAAAAAGATCGTGGAGGCCCATGGAGGCAATGTCTCTTTCCAGCCGAACCGGGAAAAGGGTGTGACGTTCAGTGTGCGTTTCCCTGTTTGATTGGAAGAAGCCGAGTTTCCCCGTTTGTTTCACCTTAATTGAGTTTTGACTCAATCTTAATCTTGAAATCCAATATTAGAAACGTTTCCACCTGTGCGGAAAGATGCACAGTTACCTGGGGATTAGCACAGGACGGGCGCTGTAAGGATTCTGATCCACCGCGACGAGAATTCTCATGTTAACCTCC
>CAZCXI010000128.1:0-6704 GCA_964502635.1 uncultured Desulfobacterales bacterium | reverse complement strand
GATCCTCCATCTCTCGAACAGATGTCGGATATTCTTCGCTGCTGGTGCCAAACGTCTTCTGCCAAATAATATTCCCCTGTGCGTCCAGCTTCAAAATCCAGAAGTCATCGTCACCCGCACCGAAAGACCTCGTGGAACCCGCAACAATGTAACCTCCATCTGAAGTCGATTCGATCGGTATATGGCGGAAAAATCCGCTTTCTTCCTCCTTACCGCCGTATGTCTTATCCCAGACAATATTTCCATCTGGATTCAGTTTCAATACCCAGATATCGTACGAGCCGGCGCCGAAAGATGCCGTTGTACCTGTCACAACGTATCCGCCATCTTTTGTCTGTTTGATATCCCCACCCCGGTCTGGACCTTGTCCACCATAAGTTTTCTGCCATACTATGTTTCCAGTTGAATCGAGTTTCAAGATCCAAACATCATCGTCACCGGCACCAAAAGACGAGGTGGTCCCACTAACAACGTAACCGCCATCTGTGGTTTCCTGAGTGGAAAATGCCATGTCCCAATGCCCGCCCCCATAAGTTTTTTGCCAGTCAATATCACCGTTTTGGTTGATCTTTAATACCCAGAAATCGTACTGGTTGCCGCCAGGAACCCAAAACTGCCCGGATATGATGTACCCCCCATCCCTTGTCTTCTGGCTGAAACGTGTGTCATGTGACGGTGACCATTCAAAACGTAATCGAGGGGGTTCCTCACTTTGACCACTTGCCGGCCACCCCAAAACAAGCGCCAGGGCCACGGAAAATAATACTCTAATCACTGAATCTCTCCTTCCATTCGTGTACTTGAGATATAATGGCGTTATTTTATCATACAAACTAAGAAAAAACATTTGAAAATGGACAAGGGCCGAAAGGAACAAATCACGTTCAGGTTGCCACACGCTACTTACCCTTACCAACCGATTTTACAGCAGATATCTACCTCCCCTCCGGCTCAGGCCACAAAGGTCGCGGTCACATGTCTGGTATCGTGCTCGACGTGACCGTCAAGTCCATTAAGGATCACCCGGCGTTATCCCCAGTGGCATAATGAAGAACCCGGTGGCAGGTGTCTTGCCAGGAGTCACGGCCATCAAAAAGAGCATCTGGTTGCAAATTTGCAGATGATGTCATAGTGGTTGTCCAACGTTTGCTCCGACCTTTGGTAGAATAAAGAGGCCGGCCATGCGACATTCAAAGCGCGGCCATGATTTGCCGGACGGAAAAAGAAAACGGGGGTGCTCATGAAAAACTCTATGTCATGTATGATAGGGCTAATGGCCTGAAGCGTCATGGGAATTGGTCGCGCCGGCCAGCAAAGGAATGTCTCTGACATGGTCCATGAAAAGCGCGAAAAGGCGACTTTTGCCGGGGGATAGGCTCATGGGCGGGGAACCAACCTCTGAGGCATTAAAACAAAGGGGCAAGGAGATGGAAAAAGAAGCGCTCGAGAACGACAGGGCCGCAGAAGCGCTAAAACGCCATGTTGCCCAACTTGAGCAACGCCAGCAGGACTTGCAGGAGTTTGTCGACAGGATATTACATGATTTCCAAGAGCCGCTCGATATGGTAACAAGGTATCTCCAATTTGTGGACGCGCGCTATAAAGGGAGACTCGGTTCGGATGCCGATGCGTTCATCGCCTCTGCCGTGGACGCCGCGAACAGGATGCAAGACCTTGTCAGTGACATGCTGGCCTATGTGAGAAGAAAGGATCCCGGTGAGGTTGTTGCAGGACGGCAATAGAGGACCATTGCCGACCGTGTCGAATATGAAGGTGAAGGTTCCCGCGAAGATCAGGACATTCAACATAGAAGACATCAACAAGACCCTTGACATTGAGAAGCAGGCATTCCCAAAAACAGCTTACCCGAAAGAGGCTTTTCTAAGCTATGCAGACAGATTCCCGGACCGTTTTGTTGTTATTGAATGCGATGAAGACATCTTGGGGTACATGATCTTTGATACGGATGGGCACATCCATTCCATGGCCGTCAAACCCGCGCACAGAAGGCAAGGCCTTGGGACGATGTTGTTCATGCACGCTGCAAGGTGTGCCGAGAAAAGGTTGTGGCTGGAAGTGAGATCAAGAAATACGGCGGCCATAGCGTTTTACAGGCGTATGGGCATGGAAATAGATGGAAGGATTCAAGACTACTATGAAGACGACGATGCGCTGATGATGGTGTTGAGAGCACAAAGGTAGCTTCGAGATACAGAGAATCATGAACGTCATATTCTTTGTCATTATTCTTATCGCATTTCTCACCACAGGGTGGCATCAACTCCACTGGATCCCTGTCCACGGAGCCATTTCCCCCATGGAAGGGTTGTCCAAGGCCATGGTGGAGTCTGCCGCCAGTTCCGTCGAACTGGCCCTGGGTCTTATCGGCGTGATGACCCTTTTTTTGGGGCTCATGAAGGTGGCGGAGGCCGGGGGGCTATTGAGAGTGCTCGCCCGTCTTATTCGTCCCTTAATGGTGAGGCTCTTCCCTGGTGTGCCTCCGGATCATCCGGCCATGGGAGCCATGATCCTGAATATGTCCGCCAATGCTATGGGGCTGGGTAACGCCGCCACTCCTTTCGGGATTCGGGCAATGCAGGAACTGGACAAACTCAATTCACGCCCCGGAACGGCTACGGACTCGATGGCTCTGTTCCTTGCCATCAACACCTCCAGCGTGACCCTGTTGCCCACCGGTGTGATTGCGCTGCGGGCGGCCGCGGGATCGACCGACCCGGCGGGCATCCTCCCTACGACCCTGTTTGCCACCCTGTGCTCGACCCTGGCCGCCATAGTTGCGGCCAAGGCTTATGGGCGGTTCTGTCGACGTGAACGACCGGACGAGGGTGAAAAGGGCGCAGGGGTTACGGAGCTGCCGGTGGGAAATGAAGCGACGCTGCCCGAGGCGTCCACTGAGACTTATCCCGTATGGGTCAGTCTCTTGGCCGTCTGCACCCTGCTTGCCTTCATTCCTCTCACCGTCCTTTATGGCCGGGCCGTCTCCCCGTGGATCATCCCGGGTCTCATGGCGTGCTTCCTGGGCTTCGGGGTCACCAGACGGGTTGGCGTCTACGAGGTTTTTGTAGACGGGGCAAAGGAAGGTTTTCAGGTAGCGGTCAAAATCATCCCGTACTTGGTAGCCATCCTGGTGGCGGTGGGCATGTTCCGTGCCAGTGGTGCCATGGAGGCGATGGTGGCCTGGCTGGGTCCGTGGACGGGACGCGTGGGCCTGCCTGCCGAGGCCCTGCCCATGGCCCTGATGCGGCCCTTGTCCGGCTCAGGGGCCTATGGGATTATGGCTTCCATTATCAATGATCCGGCTGTCGGCCCTGACAGTTACACGGGCTACCTGGTGTCCACCTTGCAAGGTTCCACCGAGACCACCTTTTACGTGCTCGCGGTCTACTTTGGAGCGATCCAAGTGCGGCGCGTCCGCCATGCCCTGGCCGCTGCGTTGACAGCGGACGTGGCAGCGGTCATCGCTGCTGTAGTCGTGTGCACTTACCTTTACGGGTGAGGCAGAGAGGCGGGCGTTTGTTGATGGCTTTCAAACTCTCAGTTTTTCAGGCCATGGCTTGCGGGGGCAAGCCGGCCAACAGGCCTACTCTTGATCTTTTGGCACCAGCCGATAAAGTTTTCCGTCCTTGTGATGTACCCAGGCACAGCTCTTCATGCCGCCCTTCTGTTTCCAGCAGAATTGATTGAGCTGACGAAAGCCTTTTTCTTTGGCTTGCTCGAGAGTCATGGTGGGCAGCATCTGTTTGTGTTCCTCTATGTACGCTATGAGTGCGCGACCAAGCATCTCAAAGTAAGCTCTGTCGGCTTCGGAATCTTCGATGATGTCATCTAGAAACTCGCCGGGCTCCTTCATCCTAACGATCTCCCTTCGGCTCGGTCAAGACGTTTAAACGCCTGACGAAAAAGCAGGGCCACTTCTGGTCCCTGCCCTTGCTGCTACCCATGCCATGAACGCTAACCTGTCCATGGTTTGCACATCTTTATTCCCACGATGGTACACCAGGAAAGCCAGCTATAAATGAGCATTTCGTAATGCTTGCATATGCACATGGATAACCGCTTGTTCAACCCCGTATCTACCAGGCGGCAGTAAACATGCAGGGGATTGAAACGGTGTTGAATGGTTAGCATGACGTTTCGCAATGGGGTTACTCCTTGCTCCTGCTCTTTGATACTAAGGCATCCAGTTGAGGAAGTTATAAGTCAAAAGGCCAACCGCAGCCCCACAAACAAGAGCGATCGTCACTAACACTAAGAAATCTTTCATTTTCTGCCTTTCTCTTAACAACTGCTGGCGTGTGACTTGGTAACTGTAGTGCCGGCACACCTTTTTCATCCTGTGATATACGAACATCAAGGACCATGCCAATTCAGACGACTTAAATGATTATTATATATTTCAACAGGTTAGCCAGAATTCCGCTGTAACATCCATCCGAAACATTGGGCAATTGGGGTCATATACTATGAAAAAAAATGCCACTATGGGCAGAAGAAGTAACAGAGTCATTCGATTGCTCTTCGACTCGCGATGAGGGGGAAGAGGGCTTTTGAAAGCGGTCCTGTGCGCCAATTCAAGCAAAAAGCCTTGTTATGATAGGGCCTCGGCGCCTTGAAAAACAGGCGGTGCGGTGCGGCCTGGATCTGGGGCCAACGACGTTTAGAAGCCTTGAATACCTTTTTCCTGATTGCGTCGCTGATGGGCCCGTGTCAAGTTTTTTTGCGCCTGTTGCAAGTCCGGCTTGACCTCAAGTGCCTTGGAAAAATGAACTATGGCCTCTTGCATCTTTCCGCCCCTGGCGAGTAACACACCCAGTTCGTTGTGGGCCTCGGCGTAGTCCGGTTCGATACGGATGGCGTCACGCAAGTGCTCAATGGCCTCTTCCAGTCGATTCTCCTGAGACAGGGCAACTGCGAGATTGTAGTGTGCCTCCGCAAAGTCAGGTTTGACGTGCAGCAGCCTGGAAAAATGATCTATGGCCTCATCAAGCCTCCCCAACTTGCCCAGGGCAAAGCCCAAGTTGAAACGCGCTTTCAAATAGTAAGGTTCGATACGCAGGGCTTCTCTATAATGTGAAACAGCCACCTTGAGACGACCCTGCTGCGCAAGTGCGAACCCCAGGTTGTTTTGCACTATCGCGCTATCCGGACTAACCCTGAGTGTGTGCTGGAAAAGTGTGGTGCTGTTTCTCCAGCAGCCTACCTGCAGCCATGTCAAAATCGCAAGACCTGAAAGGGCGATCCCGGCTGCCACGGCTAGCACTGCCTTGCCGTACCGCCAACTTTGGACAAACTCAGCGACACCCCAGGAGATGACGATAAACAGACCTATCAGGGGGACATAGGTATACCGGTCAGCCATGGACTGTGATCCCACCTGTACCAAGCCGATGACCGGAATCAGCGTTCCCAGGTACCAGAACCATCCCGCGGGGACATATGGGAATCGTCGCGCCGCCCGTATTGCCAGGCCCGATACTGACAGGAGTAAGACAGCGGCGCCTGCAACCTGCCAGGCCGGCAAGCCGTTATAAGGATAGGTGTAGAGGCATGCCAAGTCCTGTGGCCAGAGCATCTTGGCAATATACTTCACATAGGAAACCAGAGCATTAGCCACTCTAATCTTGAGCGAGAGGGCATGCAAAGGCGCAAAGGCTTTCCCGCTCTGCTGAGCGGCAATAGTGATCACACTTGAGACCGCAGCCAGGACAAGCAATGGAATTTTTTCCACAAACAGGCGCAGGAGTTGTGCTTTGTTCTTGTTCTTCGTCTTCGACTCGCCATTCTTGGAATCAAAGGTATTGTCCTCAGGTACGACTGCGAGGCGACGAAGAGGCCAAAAGTCCATCAATAGAAGAACGAACGGCAGCGTCACAAGCATGGGCTTAGCCATGAGGCCCAGGGCCATGAAGAAGACGACCAGGACGTATGAAGCAAGTCGTGGAGATGCCACGTAGCGAACATAAAACCACATCGTTAACATCCAGAAAAAAGTGCTCAATACGTCTTTGCGTTCCGCCACCCATGCCACAGACTCCACGTGAAGGGGATGCAATCCGAACAGGGCTGCAACGAAAGCCGACCGCCAAAGACCGCCCGTTGCCCGGTTCAGAACAAGAAAGAGCAAGATGGTATTCGCCAGATGTAAAATCAGATTGGTCAGGTGATGCCCATAAGGACTTAACCCGTAAATCTGACAGTCCAGCATATGTGAAAGCCAGGTTATGGGATGCCAGTTGCTGGCATGAGTGCTGGTGAAAGCCCACGAGATCCCTTTCCAGGTTATCCCGGACTGCACCTGGAGATTATCAGTGATGTAAAGACCGTCGTCATAAAGCACAAAATCATGATGAAGCACGTGCCCGAATGCAACGGCGATTGTCAGTAGAAGGAGAAGAGAGATTGTCATGCGCGGTTTCATATAACTCTCAAGCAGGCGTCATCATGTCTCAAGAATTGTGTCTCCAGAATCGCATTGGTCCAACATGTTGATATTAGCAATAATATCACAAAGACACTGTGTAATCAACAATCTCGAACTTGATATGACGACAGAAAAAACGGGGATTGTCACAACACCCACCTGACGACTCAATGTTTGAATGATGCCTTTGCCGAGAATCTCGATCAAAAAATAACTATAAATCATTTGACTTTGTTGAAAGAATCAGGTTATCATATTAGCA
>CAZCXI010000127.1:0-7061 GCA_964502635.1 uncultured Desulfobacterales bacterium | reverse complement strand
TGTCGATCTTCGTTTGCAAAAGAGCATTCATGACATCTCCTCCTTGGTTTGGTGGTCTGCTTCCTCGAGCCGTCCGAAGCATTTTATGTCAATATACCCTACGAACCTTGCAGGAAGGTTTCCGGAAGATTACAAATTTGAAAGGTCTTGGCGGAAGAACGACGAGAGAAATTGAAGCGCCCTGTAGCAAGCTACAGGGAGTCTTCGACCGTAAGGAACGCTGACTTTCTTAGATACGCTCGCTAACCCCGCAGCAAGCTGCGGGGAATGCGCTCGCTTTTGCGGTTCAATGTGCGGCGGGAAGAGCGATGGTAAACGTGCAGCCTTTCCCGGGTTGGCTTGAGACCTCGACATGACCTTTGTGGGCCTCGACAAAGGCCTTGACTAGGCTCAGCCCAAGGCCCAAACCCGATTGTGAGCGGCTTTGGTCGCAACGATACGAACGGTCCCATATTCTCGGCAGATCCTTTTCGCGAATCCCTATCCCTGTATCCCTGACGGCCACAAAAACCTCGGCGTCTTTTGCTGTGGCTGCTACGTCTATCCTCCCTCCACGGGCCGTATATTTGAGGGAGTTCTCAAGCAAGTTGGAAATGATTTGATATAGCCGCGTCGGGTCTGCCATGATCCAAAGGCCCCGTTTACACTGCATCTGCAAAGATATCCCTCGATCCTCGGCGATGTAATCGTAGACCTCGACAATGTGTTTCAACATATCGCAGACTTTTACCCGCTGCAGTTCAAGTTTCATTGCCCCCGTCTCTGCTTCGGAAATGTCCATGAGCGTGTTCAACATCTTGAGGATACGTTCTGACTCCTCCATGCATTCGGCCAATGATTCCCGGCAGGCATCCGGGCCTTCATCAGAGCTCAGGGCAATTTCAGCAATGCCTCTTAATCTGGTCATGGGAGTCCGCAGGTCGTGTGCCACATTGTCCAAAGCATCCCTCATCCCTTGCATCAATGCCTCGATCCTTTTCAGCATCTGGTTGAAAAGCGTGACCAGCTCTCCCAACTCGTCGTCCGTGCCTGTGCTGGGAACGCGGGTATCCATCCTTCCACTGGCTGCTGACCGAACGGCGCCGATAATGTGACGGATGGGTCGGAGGGCTCGAAATGCGACAAAGGCTCCACCGGCAAAGGCCAAAACAATTAAAGGAACTGTTATCAGCAAGAAGTTCGTGCGAAAATGAGCCAAAATCCTTTCCCGATCTTCTATGCTCCTTCCAACTTGCAGTACATGACGATCGGGTAAGCGGATTGAGCCGACCTCGAAAGCGTTCTTGCTGTTTCGGTTATGCAAGGGCGTCCACGTGATACTGCTGTTCGAACTAATCTGCTTGAGATCCTTAATGTCAAACTCCATCCACTGATTGGGCAGTATCAATAGAAGCGTCTCGTTTGTAGCATCGCCCACCCGCACTAGAAAGGGTTCCTCCTTTTCGAACTTTCTGTGAACGGTGAGTTTTCTCTCTATGAAATCCATGCCTCCCATTTCATAAAGGGAGGCGAGCTCTTTCAGTTCAGACTCGATGGCCCTCTGATCCTGCTTCCTCAAAGAGCTTGAAATATTGAAGTAGGAAAAACCGAAGAGCAACACAGAACTGAAGATGAATATTCCTGAATACCAGAGGGCCAGCCGGAAGCCTACCGTTTTCCGGAACGCTTTGCGGTTAGGCCTTGAGAACATAACCGACTCCCCGGATGGTATGGATCATCTTTGGTTCAAAATCCCGGTCCACCTTGTCTCGTAAACGGCACACCAACACGTTTACAACATCTGTCTGGGGATCAAAACTGTAGTCCCAGACATGTTCCAGAATCATGGTCCTGGAAACCACCTTCCCCGTATTACGCATGAGATATTCGAGCAGGGCGAACTCGCGGGGTTGCAGGTCGATCGTCTTGCCGGCCCGGGTCGTTTCCCGTGTGAGAAAATCCACGGCCAGGTCTCCTGCATGAAGGCGGGTCGGCTCCGTGGTCCTGGTGGAACGTCTTATCAAGGCGTGCACGCGTGCCAGAAGCTCGGAAAAAGAAAACGGTTTGGTCAGATAGTCGTCGCTTCCCGTCTGGAGCCCATTGATACGATCATCTACCGTTCGTTTGGCGCTCAAGATAATGACCGGCGTGTTGACCTTCTGAGCGCGCAATGCCTCAATAAGACTCAGCCCGTCGAGCTTGGGCAGCATGATGTCAATGATGGCCGCATCATAAGGCTCATTGAGCGCCAGATGGAGCCCGTCTTCGCCATCTGCCGCGTGGTCTACGGCAAAACCTGCCTCTTTCAGGCCTTTTGAGATAAAAGACGCGATCTTCAGGTCGTCTTCAACGAGGAGTAAACGCATAAGACAAGTTTCCTTCAGTGATATTCCTTTATACCGCACTTTTAACGTTGTGTGACATATCCGTCCTTCTTCAACCAAAGGGCGACTATTTTCTTAACTGCTCATGATAATGACGGCCCAACCAGGAGTGTATCCCGTCTCCCGCAATTGTGCCGGTCGTGGCCGCAATTAACGTGAGTTTCAATGAAAGGCTCTCGGCAGCGATCACCGCCCACACAGCGAGCATAAGGATGATACCTGTGGCAAAAAGCCCGACCACGGCCAATGTTTGAGAAAGAGACATCAAGGGGATCGGTAGACAGGCAATGTGAGAATGATTCGTGATTACGCTAAGAAGACTATTTGAACTCATTTTGCAGATTTCAGTTCGAATCGATAGCTACACTCACCGCCGCAGAGAGCTACTTCGTCGATGTCCCTCTGATCGATGGGGAAAACCTTGCAGACTTGCGGTCGGCATCGGCCGTAAATAAAACAAAGGCCTTGCCGTGTCAACATAGGGCAGGAGAAAAGGAGGGTGCAGCATGTGCCACACTGGCGACATTCTCCCCTGCGGAGAAGAAGTTGTCTGCGCTTGTAACCCTTCCTGAAATGAACCAGGTAAAATCGCCTGAATTTGCCAGTTACCTGAACCAGGAAACGTGATTCTTTCATGAATTGCCTGCATAAGGAAAAACCCCGCAAAACCGGAACCGTAAATATAGTGATGTTTAAACTATGCACGAACTGTCTCCTTTGATAACCTGGATCCAACCTTAAATTTGCGTGACATTCCCATCCTCCTTCAGGTGAACACACACAGTGGTTCCTGTGCCAACTTGGCTTCTTATTCCTATTCTGCCTCCGTGCAATTTCACTATCTCATCGCAGATGCTCAGACCCAGTCCGACACCGCCAATCTCCTTTGAACGCGACTTATCAACCCGATAAAACCGGTCAAAAACCTGATCCAGGTCCTTCTCAGCTATGCCGACCCCAGTATCTCTTATTTCTGTCACAATAGAAGACTTTTCTTTTTTGATGGAAATGTCAATTTCCCCCCCTGGAATATTATATCTTATGGCATTGTCAACAATATTTACAAAGAGTTCCAAAAGTGCCGCCCGGACTCCATAAATTACAGGGTGTTCACCGACTGTCATGTTTATGCTGACGCCCTTCTGGTCGGCGAGAGGCGTTAACAGCTTCACCGCCTTGCGGATTATTGCGCTCAAATCTGTGTTTTCACGTGTGAGCTCAAGTCTATCAGTGCTCAAGCGGGCCACGGTAAGAAGCTTAGTGACTATCTCCGACATCAGCCTCCCGGCTCCCTCGATGGACGTCAGGGCATTTCTATATTCCTCGGATGTCCGTTCTTTTCTAAGCGTAATCTCGCTTTGACTCAGGATGACCGACAAAGGGGTCCTGATCTCATGAGACGCATCGGCCGTGAATTGTTTCTGCCGCTCAAACGACTTCTCCAGCCGGTCAAAGGTCCGATTAAACGAAACCGCGAGTCCCCTCAGCTCCTTCGCGATTTCGCCAGCAGTTATTCTTTCTGAGAGGTTTGATTCGGAAATCTTGCCAACGGTCTCTGATATATCTTTTACCGGCGCAAGCGCTTTTCTTGCGATCAAAAAACCACCCAATGCAGAGATAATCATGACGAGAAAGATAGACAGAGAAAGGACCAGTCCATAGTTTTGCAAGAGGGTTGTCTGCTCCCGTATATCCTCAGCGCACTGGACAACAAGGCCATCTCCTTTCTTTTGTATCCCAGGGGCTTTTGCTTTATCTTCCTGTTCGCCGTCCTCAAGGACATGAAAATTCACGAGCCTAGTAGGCGCACCATTCAAGAGAATGGTCTTAAAATCCGCCCGCTTTTCTCCTGATCCAAACGGGAGTTCAAGGTTCCCTAAAGATGTTGATTTTTCTATAACGGTTCCGTCAAAACGCCGTATTTGGAAAAAGCTCTTGGCATTTGGCGAATTATACTCGGACATAATTTCGTCAGAAGAGTTGAATTCTGTTTCATCGTTGTCCTCAATGACCAGCGTTGCCAGTGCCTTTGCCTTGGAAAGTAAGCTTGAATCAATGGAATCGTAGACGATTCCGCTGAGACTGAAATAAAGGAAGACCCCCAGTGGGAATAGTGTTGCAATAAGGAAAACCAAGTAGAATGTAACAATCCTTGCTTTTATGGAAGAAAGCATCTCCTTATCCCTTCAGGATATAGCCAGCTCCCCGCACCGTATGGATGAGCTTTGCCTCATATCCCTTGTCCATCTTGTTTCTAATGCGATTAATGAAAACATCAATGACATTGCTGTCAAGGTCAAAGGCGTAGTCGTAAATATGTTCTGATATGGAAGTCCTGCTCACGACCCTATTCCTGTTCACGGCCATATACTCAAGGAGGGAATATTCTCTTGATGACAGCATAATCTCTTTTCCTGCCCGTTTTACCTGGTGGGTGACCATGTCAATGGCAAGGTCACCTATCTCGATCACAGCGGTCTTGACTTCAGAATCCCGCCTTAACAATGCACGTATGCGTGCTAAGAGTTCTTCAAACTGGAATGGCTTTGTCAGATAATCATCAGCGCCGCTGTCGAGTCCGGATATCTTGTCCATCAGTGTATCCCTGGCTGTGAGCATAAGAACCGGTGTCTTAATCCCTGCCTTGCGAATCCTTCTAAGGATGGTCATCCCATCAACAATGGGCAACATAATATCTAAAATGATGAGATCTGAGGGCTCATTCTCTGCCATGAATAGCCCGTCCTCACCCTCGTATGCGACATCCACTGCATAGCCCTCTTCCTCCAGTCCCTTCTTGATAACGTCGGCCAGGGACTTTTCATCCTCGACGATTAATACCCGCATAGCTTATAGATTATCCTTTTTTTCTCTTAAAAGCGATAAACATAAATACGCCTCCAATAAGGGCAGGTTCGCCGATGGCCACCGGCAATACATTGTTAGGGTTGAGCCTGATAACCCTCTTTATTTCGAGATAAGACATAGCGCTGCTTATAGGAGTGATGTCTTCCTTATTAACAACTGTAATATAAGCAACATAACCTCCCGAATTGATTAAACGCATGGGCCATTTGCCTTCATACGTCCCGTGCGGCGGAATAGTATCTATCTTAATTGCCTTATTGGCGCTCCAATCTTCAAGATCCATGGGCGCCTCCTTGCCCAGTGTAACATTTGCCAGGGAGATATAAGAGATAATATTGTCAACAGCCATGTCCGCATTATTGGTTATCGTTCCCACATATGTTATCTTATCTCCCATGTTGGCCTGAATAGATTGAGGATTAATGGACACGGTGATGTGACCTGCCGCCGAAGCAGAAGTGTAATTCACAGCTATTCCCAGAAAAAATGTTGACAAAACTAATATTAGCTTTTTCATTTTGATTACCTCATATTTCCAATCTGGATGCACCCCTTCTTAAGAACCACAGGGATAAAAATGTGTAGCCGCAGATAATCGCGATCCGTTCAATCTGGAAGCTGAAACCCTGGCTATCAATAACCACGCTGTCGAAGGTGTTGATGGCATCAGCAAAGGGATTTACCAGATCGAGGATTTTGCCAAACCATGTCATGCGCAGGGCTGCTGAAAGGAAGACAGGGGAGCCGGCTAAGAGGAAAATAAAGAAGGAGATAATCAGGGAATTTTTCATGGACTTTGTTCTCGCTGACAATCCCATGGAAAAGGCAGAGAAGGTGAGCGATAGCAGTGTTCCGAGGATGCCGAGATAGAGAATACCCCGCAGGAGATTTTGCCCCCCTTTGCCGACGATGAATAGATAGGGCAGAGAGATGGCGAAGATAATCCACCAGTTTACCATCGCCGCGCCCAGCTTTCCCGCTGCTATCTCTATCTTGGTGACAGGGCTCAGAAACAGCGCTTCAAGGGTCCCTCTTTCTATTTCACCGGCGAAGACATCCGCCCCTAATACAAGTCCCATCAATACCCCAAGGACGGTTATGAAATTCATAATCATGTAAAGCATCTGACTCTGGTCAAGTAAGCTCAATTCATTATTGGTCAGAAAGAAATAGCTCAGGATACTCAAGATAACGGATGTAAAGACATACCATAAAAAACCCTTTGGGGTTAAGATACTCTCCCTTATCTCCTTTTGGATTATATACTGTGCTTTCATAGTGCTTTCTCCTTTGTGGACATAAAGAAGATATCCTCTATTGTTCCCTTTCGCTCCATCTTTGCTAGATCACCTGACCTCACTATCTTCCCAAAATTGATGATGGTTATCCTGTTACAAAGCCTTTCCACATCATCCAGCAGGTGTGTCGAAAGAAATATGGTTGAGCCTTGTTCTTGGTTGAGATCCATCAACAGGTCATGGACATCCTTTCTGCCCTTTGGGTCAAGACCGTTTGTAGGCTCATCAAGAAACAAAAGCCGCGGTCGGTTGATAAGCGCCCTCGCAATGCCGAGCCTCTGCTTCATGCCGCGGGAAAAGCTGCGAATGAGAAGATTGTCCATCCCATTGAGCCCCACGCTTTCTATTAGCTTGTAGATTTCTTGTTTTGATCTTTTCGCGCTATACAGATAGGAGAAAAATTCAAGGTATTCGTACGTTGTCATCCATTCATAGTAACCGTTGGATTCCGGGAAGGCGTTTATTATCTTTCTTACTTCCCCGGGTTTTGTAAAGATGTCGTGTCCATCAATCAAGGCACTTCCCGAATCGG
>CAZCXI010000126.1:0-7117 GCA_964502635.1 uncultured Desulfobacterales bacterium | reverse complement strand
CCGGAGGAATAGCGAGCTATTTCGAGGAGTTTGCGAATGAGGCATCGGTCAAAGACGGGCTGAAGGTGAGATGCCAAAATGTGAAGTTATTTTTGCGCGAGCCCTAAGCAGGGGGAAATAGCTTTGTCAGATGCCACCAACCTGACGTTGGCCAGGCCCACGGCCTCGCCCCTGACGCCAGTGAGCCACTAACCGCCCATAGAAAGGCTTTCTAGGTGGACGTAGGATCTCTAATCGGAATCTTTTCAGGTGTCGCACTGATCGTAGCCGCTATTCTTGTTGGTGGCAGTGTTCACAATTTTGTGAACGTCCCCGGCGTGATGATCGTTTTAGGTGGGACGATAGCGGCGACTTTCTTGACTTTTCAGTTAAAGGACGTGTTGACTGCCTTTAAGGCCGCTTTCTTTGTTTTTTCGGAAAGGAAGCGCGACCCTAATGATATGGTTTCAACCATGATCAAGCTTTGTTACATCTGTCGTCGAAAAGGCATCCTTGAATTAGGCAAGCTAAGAACACAATCGGCTTTTCTGAAAAAAGTGTGCAATCTCATCGCCGATGGTTCTGAAGAAGCGTTGTTTCACAAGACAATGGGAATTGAAGTAGAGGCTATGAAGGCGAGACACTTCATTGTCCAGGAGGTGTTCAAGAAAATGGGGATCTATGCCCCGGCCTTTGGCATGCTGGGAACGCTCATAGGCTTGATCCAGATGCTCAGCAAACTGCAAAACCCGCAATCAATCGGGCCGGCCATGGCCATAGCGCTTCTAACAACTTTCTATGGCTCGCTGCTTTCCACCTTGTTCTTCCTGCCCATTGCAGGCAAATTGAAGGCCAGAACGCTTTTGGAACTGATCAACCTGGAGATCATCGTCGAAGGAGGCATATCGATTCTGGAAGACAATAACCCGTTGTTCGTGTACGAAAAACTTTCTTCCTATATACCTGCGCGGCTTCGCCGGCCCATGAAACGCAGCATACGAGAACAAGATGGATCAGCATAATCAGGCCGTTTCTGAACTCATGGGAGAAGAAAGTCCTGTAGGATGGCTGGTGACCTATGCCGATTTAATGACGCTTCTGCTCACCTTCTTCATCCTCTTGTTTTCCATTTCCTCCATGAATCTTCAAAAATTCAAACAGGCGATTGCCGCCATCCAAGTAAGCCTCGGGGAAAAGACCGCGCCGGTGGCTCTCCTGGAATTGATCCCACAGCCCGAGTCAGTGGTGGACCTGGCTTCTGCGCCGCGCCCGACGGGCAGAAGAATCGCCTTGGAGAATGTCATCGGACTCAAGACAAGGGACATTTACAGAGATGTGCAGCGAATCATCTATAAAGGAAAGCTCAGTGATCACATCGTTGTGTCCATAGAGCGTTCCAAGGTGGTTATCCGGGTGACCGGCAAGATCCTGTTTGAATCAGGGGCAGCGACCTTCAGTTTAGGGGCAAAACCCATACTCAATGACATCATCAAAATAGCGGAAAACTATCCCCAATATAACGTGCGTATTGAAGGTCATACCGATGATCTTCCTATCTCAACACCACGGTTTGCTTCGAATTGGGAACTGTCAGCCGTTCGAGCTACAACGGTGCTACGCTATCTCATAGAGGGGGGAATAGACCCTCAAAGACTCACGGCAACCGGCTATGGTGCGTTGATTCCCCTGGTCAGCAACGACACGCCCGAGGGCCGGTCTCGCAACAGGAGGGTAGAATTTGTTCTGGAAAAACAAGCACAATGATGCAGAGATATTTTCCTACGACGCCAATGATCGACGGAGCTCATTCCGGGTTCGTCCACCTGCGACTGAACCTATACGTGTAGCGTTTCGAGGCAAGTCTGTCCTTGTCCACGATATTGGTGCGGGTGGGCTATCCTTTTGCGACAAGGATTTTAACGTGGGAGACGCCCAGTCCGTCACGATTAGTTTGCCGGGCGAAGAGATAACGATCCGTATAACTGTAGAAATCATCGACATCGACCGGCACGGTGTCTGCCATTGCCGCTTCACGGCCTTGAGCCATGATGCGATCAATGCTCTACATCGTTACATGCTCAAGGTCCAAAAACACTTGTTACAGCAGAAAAAATCCACTGCGCGACAGATGTCTCGCTCCGAAGTGATCGCTGACCACGCTGGGGACGATCCTGTGGCAGAACTGGAGGAACAAGTTGAGGAGACCATGGGGCTGTCCGTTCCGATCACATTTTCCCTCGATTAGCCACACAACGCTCAACCGCTGTCACGAGGTCCCCTGGCAGTTCCCTCATATCCTGCAGCTTAGGGCTCGCGCAAAAACAAGTTCGCGAAGTTGTTTTTCCGCGAGCCCTTAACCAGACAGGCTCATTTGCCGATACAAAACCGGTTGAAAATCTGGTCAAGGATATGGTCCGTCGTGGTCACGCCAATGATCTCGCCAAGGAAATCAAGGGCATCTTTGAGGTCAATGGCCACCAGTTCGGGAGGCCGCCCTGTTCTAAAGCCTTCTTCAGCCGCCTTGGAGGCGGTTATAGCTTTTTGAATAGCCACCTTGTGCCTAACATTTGGAACAACGGTGGGCAGCTCGGCAGGCCCTCTTTGATCCGTGATAGCAGCAAACACCGTGGCCTTCAATGCCTCAATGCCCCGGCTGTACAAGGCCGAAATAGCAACCCAGTCAAGCCCCGGAAATTCTGCCACCATCTCTTCGACGGCACAGCAGGGTTCCAAGTCTGTCTTATTGACGACCAGGATAGCCTTTTGGCCCTGCACCAGATCATAAATCTTGGCATCTTCTTCCGTGAGGGGCGCGCTGCCGTCCACCATTAACAGGACGAGATCCGCCTCGTCCAGTCGCTGTCTTGTAAATTGAATCCCAATGGTTTCGAGGGCATCGTCTGTGTCATGTAGACCAGCCGTATCAATCAACCTCAACGGTATGCCTTTGATATTCACCGTCTCCTCGATAAAGTCGCGAGTCGTGCCCGGAATGGTTGTAACGATGGCCCGTTCCTTTTGAAGGAGTCGATTCATCAGGCTCGACTTTCCCACGTTAGGACGTCCAACAATGATGGCGGCAATGCCCTCCCGGTAGACATGCCCTTCCTCATAGTGGGTCAATAGTTGCTCCAAGGGTCCGATCACGTCCTGCGCCATTTTTCGGGCAGCGTGTTCGGCCCGGATGATCTCTTCCACATCTTCGGGAAAATCTATCGCAGCCTCTACCTCCACCAGCACGGTTTCTATGGGTTTTCGGATCGATTCTACGGCCTCATGCAGGAGCCCCTTCAGCTGTCGGGTGGCCAGTTCAAGCCCTTCCGCGGTCTGTGCGGAAACGACCTCAGCGACCGCTTCGGCCTGGGTCAAGTCGATGCGACCATTGAGAAAGGCGCGCTTGGTAAACTCCCCCGGTTCCGCCAGACGGACGCCTTGTCTTAAGACTAATTCCAAGACCGCATGGAGTCCGCACCTGCTCCCATGGGCCTGGATTTCCACCACGTCCTCCCTGGTATAAGTATGCGGGGCCTTCATGATGGCATAGAGCACCTCATCGACCGCCTTCTCGGTCTCGGGGTCGATGATATACCCGTAGTAGAGGTGGTGTGATTTCAGCCGGGAGGGATCCCTTGAAGGACGAAGGAGAGGAAGGGCCACGGAGATCGCCCGCGGCCCCGAGATCTTCACCACGCCAATACCACCTGCACCCGGAGGGGTGGCCATGGCGGCTATGGTATCCGCATCCAGAGATCCCATCTTTGACCTCTAAGCGGAGAGATTGGAACAACCGGCAAGTCGTTGTAAAGGAGACCGATGTTGTTGGAAATTGAGGACTATTTACGCTTCCTCCGGGGGTAGATGACCAGTTTTCTGAGGGATCCCGTACCCGTGCTTTGAGTCTTAACCCCGGCATTATCCTTCAAAGCAACATGGATGATCCTTCGGTCATAGGCATTCATCGGGCTGATGGTGGCAGGCCTGCCGGAACGCTTCACTTTCTCCCCTAATCGCAAAGCCATCTGTGTCAACGAGTCTTTTCTCCTGTCACGATACCCTTCCACGTCAATCGTGACACGGACCCCGGTCTTGTGTTTCTTGTGGACAATCCTGTGAACAATGTACTGGAGAGCGTCCAGGGTCCGACCGTGTTTTCCGATAAGAAGGGCCGAGTTGCCTCCTTCCACTTCCAGCCTGATCCGGTCTGGCGCTGTCTCTACGGAGACTGTCGCATCGTCCACAATGAAAGAGACAATCTCTTCCAGCGTACCCTTGGCCAGCTCAGCCACTTCTTCAGGCTCCTCTACAAAAAGAGGGGGTTCTTTGATCTCGGCTTCCGGCAATTCGGGCAACGTCACCTTGATCTTGGCCTTTTTCGCACCAACGAGCCCGAAAATCCCCGTGGAACCGTAAGAAAGCACCTCGACTTCAAGCTGATCCTCAGAAACGCCCAATGTGTCAGAGGCCTTGGTTATTGCTTCTTCTTTGGTCTTACCTTCAAATTCATATGCAGACGTCATATAGCCCTCCATCGTTAAGCCATTTTCTTGGTGATGTAGTACTGCTGAGCCATGGACAGGATATTGTTGACCAGCCAATACAAGACAAGCCCTGATGGAAAGTTGATAAAGATGAACGTGAAAAAGATGGGCATCAACATCATCATCTTAGCCTGCGCCGGGTCCCCGGGGGGCGGGGACATCTTCTGTTGGAAGAACATGGAGGCCCCCATGATAATAGTGAGCACCGGTATCCCATAGGGAGGCGCCATCATCGGTATTTTGAAGCTAAAACGGAACAGGCGGTCCGGCGCCGACAAATCGGTAATCCACAAAAAGAACGGGGCATGTCTCAGCTCAATGGCCTGATATAGCATCTTGTAAAATGCAAAAAAGACAGGTATCTGCAAGATCATGGGTAGGCATCCCCCTAGGGGATTGACCTTATAGACCTTGTATAGACCCATCAACTCCTGGTTCATCATCTTCTTGTCATGCTTGTACTTGGCCCGAATCTCTGCCATCTTCGGCTGGAGTCTCTTCATCTGGCTCATAGACTGATAGCTCTTGTTACTCAACGGCCAGAAGAGGAGCTTAACGATAACGGTGATGAGAATGATGGCGATGCCATAGCTGGGGATATAGCGATGTATGAAATTCATGGCGTAGAGTAGTGGCTTGGCGATGATGTCAAAGAACCCAAAATCGACGATCTTCCCAAGTTCCGCCCCCTCGCGGCCCAGGGCCTCCAGGCTCTTGGGGCCAAAGTACAGCTTATATTGGTATGTTCTTTCGGTCTGGGGGGCCACCGGTGGTGAAGAATCCACATACGTGGTCTCAAGGACCTTCTGTGGCGTCAGGGTGAGCCTCATACTCGCTTTCTGGGGCTTGTCCGGCATGACAGCCGACACAAAATACTGGTCCTCACTGGCGACCCAGGTAATCCGGCCTGCATACGAACTTCCTTCGCTGGCAATCTTCTTGGTCTTGACCTCTTTCAGTTCCCCGTCGATTAAGGCAGCAGGCCCCGAGAAAACATATCTGGAGAGCTTCGTGTCCTCGACGCTCATTCTCAAAGAAAGTCCCAGATTGTCCTCTATGGACTTGGGGCCGGGGTTTCTGACGTTGATCTCCAATCCCATTCCATACGTGTCCGGGAAAAAAGAATAGGTCTTGATGATCGTCACACCGTCCGGAGAGGTCCAAGCCAGCCGTACGTCTTTTTTGGCGTCCTTGACATCTATCCTGTCCGCGTCGGTGGTTGCATGGAAAACCGCGTGCTCCAAGCCCCCCAAGCCGGAGCCCAGGAAAGACACCACCGGGGTGCAGGCCTGGCCGCCGGGCAAGTGGACGAGCTCTTTCATTGGGCTGTCGCTGTCCACGGATTCCTTGTATCTCTTGAGCTTAAATGTCTTGAAGGCCCCTCCGCGCTCTGCAAGCTCCGTCACATAAAGTGGCGTTGAGATGGTGATCGTCCGGCCGGGGCGCTCTTCCTGTGCCACGTCCGGTTGTTCGACCGGGGGCCTTTCTTCCAAAACCTTGACCCGTTCGCCCTCTGCCGGGGCCTGCGCCTCCTTTGCCGCCTCTTTCTTAGACGGCTCTTTTCGCTGGACCGGCGTGTCCTTCACAAAAGCCACCTGATAAAGGAAAAATATCAAGAACGATAGAACAATGGCCAGCAACATACGAAGTTCTGTGGACATGGATTCACTTCTCCCTGATCTAACTGAAAATCCCATAAAAACAGCCGGGCGCTCGCCGTATGTCCCTCAAAAGCTAGGGAACAGGGTCAAACCCGCCGGGACTAAATGGGTGGCACCGCAGGATCCTTCTGATCGCCATCCAAGAGCCCCTGAAGATGCCGTGGCGTTGAACAGCCTCGTATGCGTATTCGGAGCACGTTGGACGGAAGCGACATGCTGGTGTAAAGAGGGGTGAAAGGATATATTGATAGGTCTTAATGAGTGCCAGTAGCAACGGCCTCATGCTTACTATCCTTCGACATCTCACGAAAAATACTTTCGAGCGTCTGGTTGATTTCCTGAGACGACAAACTTGCAGCCCCCGATTTGGCTATCACATTCATATCGTACGTGTCGTCAAACAGCGTCTTGTTCAACCGAAAATATTCACGCACCAGACGCTTGATTCGATTCCGTATTACAGCACGCCCGACCCTCTTGCTTACCGTGACCCCCAAGCGCGGATTATCAAGGCTGTTTCGGCAATATGTGACGAGAAAATGATCCCTGTGAATGGTTCTGCCGTATTTCGATAGCCTCTTAAAGTCAGCCCTTCTCAAGAGCCGCACTCCCTTTTTCAAGGAAAAAGCGCTCAAGATCTTTCAACCCCTTCTTATACGGCTAAGCGTTTCCTCCCCTTGGCACGCCGACGGTTGATGATCCTTCGGCCCTGCTTTGTGGACATCCTTTTAAGAAATCCATGGGTTCTGACCCGTTTTATTCTGCTCGGCTGATAGGTTCGTTTCATGATGTGCGCCCTCTACACCTGGGCGGATGATCCCTCCTTTGTGAAATAGTAGGCGTGGCTCGTGGCCTGCCGACTTTTTACGAGTCCATTGAGATCTATAACATTTCAAAAAAACACAGCTCCCCAGTTTTGTCAAGACTTATGCCGCCAGG
>CAZCXI010000125.1:0-7380 GCA_964502635.1 uncultured Desulfobacterales bacterium | reverse complement strand
CAGCGTTCCTTACGGTCGAAGATTCCCTGTAGCTTGCTACAGGGAGCTTCAATAGTCCAGGGGAACATGGGAGCAAACACCCCACGATGCATCTCTTTTTCTTAATCTGATCAGAAGGTGAAAAACATGATGTTTATCTTCTCGAATGCCAATCAGTTGGCCCGAAGGAGGCGTGGGCCTATGACCTTATAAGAAGATCCTTTGTGAAATCACTGTAAAGGAAATCAAGGCCTACCAAAAAGAGATCGCCGAAAGCCTTGCTGCTGTGGGAATGGCGCTTTTCGTGTATGTCGCAGTTGACCAAAACCACGGTTTTCGGTTAAAGAGGGTACAGAGCAAGCTAGGAGGGTTGAACATGCTGGAATTTGAAGGACATATTGCAGAAACAAGAGACGAAACTCATGATGTGAAGACCTTTGTCATTGAAGTCACGAACCAGATAGACTTTATCCCTGGCCAGTACTGCATGGTCTCTTTGCCCGGAAACAAAGCATTCCGAAAGGAGTGGCGGCCTTTTACCTTTGTCAATATTCCCAAAAATGAGTACGTCGAGCTCATGGTGAAGCGGATGGGGGCGTTTACCACGGCCATGCATAATATGCACCCAGGTGATAAACTGCTCCTTAAGGGTCCCTTTGGAGAGCAATTGAACTTCGATGAATCGATTAAAGACGATGTTGTTTTTGTGGCAGGAGGCTCAGGCATCACGCCTTTTATATCGGCGATAAGATTTGCGGCCTCGAGAAATATGCCTAATAGGATCATTTTGCTTTATAGCAACAAAACCGTGGATGACATCATTGACAGAGAAGAGCTGGAGGTGCTGGGCAAGAGAGAGAACATCACCGTCATCCATTCTCTTACGAAAAAGATTCCAGAGCACTGGAAGGGAATTCGAGGCAGGGTGAACAAAGACGTCATCCTGACGCACGTTGATGACCCAAAAGAGAAGCTCTGGTACGTGTGCGGTCCTCCCCCCATGGTTCAATCTCTAAAGGGAGTACTTGGTGACATCGGCGTGCCGGAAGAACGATTAAGGATCGAGAACTGGCAGATTCCAGGAAAGGGATAGGTGCATCACCCCCTTTTTCATCGGGTCACCGGCGCGATCTTGCGCGGGCAAAACACCATGCTTACGGTTTCCACGATACTGAATGGCGAATTCGGGCTTCAGGATGTCTGCCTCAGCGTGCCCTGTATCGTGTCGGCAAAGGGCGTGGAGAAGATCATCGAGAGCACTTTTCCAGAACATGAGCTTCCGGAACATATTCGAGAGGTTCTATCGGATAAAGAAAAAAGGCGATAAAGAGGGAACAGGCCTAGGCCTGGCCATCGTTGATCGGATTATACGCCAGCATGCAGGCAAAGTCTGGGTAGGGTCTGAAAAAGGAAGGGGTTCCACCTTTTATTTTACCTTGCCCAGGTGATTCCAAAACGCACAACATGTACTCAAGATCTCCCGCCCTATAGACACTCCTCTTGCAAAAAGGGCTCATCTCCTAACAGAGTCAACTCGTTTCGATCAATCTCTATATATTGTGGTTTGCCCGGATTAACCGGGAGCCAATATCTCTGTTGCATCGAGCTTCGCCCAAGCCTCCGAGGGTGGTGTTGTTTGTGTTTGGAACCTTGACTGGTCGCGCCCAGATTCTGAAGTGAATTATCCTCCTCAAAGTGAACCTGTCCAAAGTCTGATGGAAATATAGATATCTGTTCGCCTCACCGGTTAGAAGGTGACAGGTCGGATTTGCGACACATATTTCAAAATGGAAAATCGTGAACCGATTGGTTTGTTCATAGCTAATGTCAAGGCGGCTTCTGGAACCCACTCTGGCCCTGCTTGGATTTCCGGATGATATCTGGAAGGAAAAGGGCCTTAAGCCCAGTTAGAGGTCACTTGCCAAAATGCAGGATTTTGGCGGAACACAGCTTGCCAGCATCTACATTCTTGGGAAGCTTATGATTCTATAACTATATCTAAACACCTCCGCTTATCAAGCTCGATCCACAATCTGTCAGATGCCATCCAAGCTGATGTGACAAACCTGTCGAATTGAGTCCCGATTAGAACACATTAAAGCCTCATCGCCCAAGGATTTTGGATAGTCGGCCAATGAGGTGGGTATCGTAAGAGGAAGCCTGTCGCATGTGGTGTCTTGCGGTCTATGTCTATTCAACATCTGATGAAAATCTGATCTCGTTGCCTTATTGAACCAATTTTGGTATGAAATCAATTACATTGTAGGTGCTTGGCCAAAAAGACGACTCCGATCCGTACCTGTTATTAGATGAAAATATTTGTAACGAGCCGAAAACATGCAATATTATTTCAACAAAACACTGCATATGTTATTTGATGATGCTGTTACGGGCGTTGTCGAGGCGCTGAAAAAGGAGGGCTTTGGTGTTCTCACCGATATTGATGTTCAAAAGACCCTGAAGAAGAAACTTGATGTCGATTTCAGGAAATACAGAATTCTCGGCGCTTGCAATCCTGTTTTTGCGTATGAGGCCCTTAAACTGGAAAACAAGATCGGCACCATGCTGCCGTGCAATGTGGTGGTGCAGGAGCATCCGGACGGAACGATTGACGTGTCAGCGATAGATCCCATAGCGTCCATGAAGGCAATAGAGAATCCCAAGTTGCGGGATGTTGCAGCACAGGTGCAGGCAAAACTCAAGCGGGTTATCGAAAACCTCTAACGCCAACATACCTAAGGAGAATGCGGCCATGAAAGCCTTAAGAGATTACAGCAGTATCATAGCGGCCCTTTTTCTTCTCTTAGTCTCCTGTAGCACCGTACCGATCACAGGCAGGACACAACTTGATATTGTTCCCAACTCGACGATGCTGGCTATGAGCCTGCAAGAGTATGATACATTTCTGAAAGCCCATAAATTGAGCTCCAACCGAGAACAAACGCAGATGGTCAAGCGGGTTGGAGAACGGATTCAAAGAGCGGTAGAACAATACTTTGCTCAGAATCAGTTGTCCCGCGAATTGGACGGCTATAGCTGGGAATTCAATCTTGTGGAGAGTGACGAAGTGAACGCCTGGTGTATGTCGGGCGGGAAGGTGGTCGTCTATACGGGCATATTGCCGATCACCCAGGATGAAGCCGGCCTGGCAACCGTCATGGGACATGAGATAGCACACGCTGTAGCAAAGCACGGTAATGAGAGGATGAGTCAGGCCCTGATGGCCCAGATGGGAGGCACGGCCCTTTCCGTGGCCTTAGCGCAAAAACCGCAACAAACCAGAGAACTTTGGATGACGGCTTTCGGATTGGGCACTGAAGTTGGGGTGCTTCTCCCGTACGGCCGCCTGCAAGAAGGAGAGGCGGACCATCTTGGCTTGATATTTATGGCCATGGCCGGCTACGATCCAAACGCAGCCCTCGCTTTCTGGCAAAGAATGTCTGCAAAGAAAGACGCAAAATCTCCACCCGCATTCCTGAGCACCCACCCATCTGATGAGACCAGGATCAGGAAAATCAAGGCATTGCTGCCCGAAGCAATGCGGTATTACACCAAAGCCCGTTAGCTCCTCTTGATCGACTGAGGACCAGAAACCATGGATGTCGCATCTTTCAATATGCAAGGGGAATCCCCGGCATCGATTCGCGCTGACGCGAGCGGGCCAGGCGGCCTCTTGCTCACGATCGAGGGCCGTCTGGATTCAGCCACAACAGCAAAGGTGTGGCGCGAGGCAACAGGCGCCATTGAGAAGATGTCGCCGAGCCGGGTAGTGGTTGATGCGTCGAAGATCAATTATTGCGATGTTTCTGGAATCGGACTGTTGGTGGACATCCTCAGACGGCAACAAATGAGAGGCGGAGAAGCGGAAATCCGAGATCTTCAAGCCAGATTCCAGCGCATTCTGGACCTCTTTGACCCGGCTGGATTCAGGGATGCACAGACGGAAGAGCGGAAATCCGTCAATCTTGCAGAAGAGGTCGGCAAAACTGTCTATAGGATCTGGCAAGACGCCTACGACCTCATCGTCTTCGTGGGTGAGGTTTTTGTCTCCCTGGTGTATGCCTTCCGGAACCCTCGTCGAGTGCGGTGGAAAGATGCATTCCTTGTGGCGGAAACCACAGGCGTCAATGCCCTCCCCATCATTGCCCTGGTCAGCTTCCTGGTTGGGTTGATCATGGGTTTTCAAGCCGTTATCCCTATGCGGCAGTTCGGTGCCGAGATCTTTGTGGCAGACCTTGTTGGGCTGGCCATCCTGAGAGAGCTCGGGCCTCTCATGACGGCCATTGTTCTGACAGGGCGTTCGGGTTCCGCCTTTGCCGCGGAGTTGGGCACCATGAAGGTCAATGAAGAGATAGATGCCCTCAACACGATGGGGCTTGATCCTGTGCGATTCCTGGTGGTGAGCCGGGTCATTGCAGCCTTGGCCATGACGCCGCTCTTGACCATTTTTTCTGATCTGATAGGTGTGATGGGAGGCTCTCTTGTCTTGCGGTCGCTGGGCTATCCCTTTGTCACGTATTGGAACGAGGTCCTTTCTGCTGTGAGCTATATGGATTTCCTGAGTGGCCTCGTGAAATCCCTTGTCTTCGGCATCATGATAGCGGGTATCGGATGTCTGCGTGGTCTGCAAACGAAAATCGGTGCCACTGCCGTCGGCGAATCGGCCACACGGGCAGTGGTGAGCGGCATTATCTTTATTGTTATTATTGATGGTGTTTTTTCGGTCGTCTATTACTACCTGGGTGTCTAAGGCGTGAGTCGAATTCAAGATCCCATTGTGCGCGTTGAGAACCTCACTGCCGGGTACGGCGAAACCCTAATCATTGACAATATCTCCTTTGAGGTGGATCGGGGTGAAGTCTTTGTCATATTGGGAGGTTCAGGCTCGGGCAAGAGTACCATCCTGAAACAGATGATCGGTCTGTACAGGCCTATGTCGGGAAAGATCCTTATTAACGGACAGGATATTGTATCTGCTGAAGGGAAAGAGCGTCTTCAGATTCTGAGTGAGATCGGTGTCATGTACCAACGAGGAGCCCTTTTCGGCTCTATGACCTTGCTCGAGAACGCCCGTCTGCCGCTGGAAGAGTTTACCGATTTACCGCCGTCGGCGATGGACCTTATTGCCATGATGAAACTGGAGTTGGTGGGACTGCACGGCTTTGAAGATCAAATGCCGTCCCAGCTAAGTGGAGGTATGCAGAAGCGGGCAGCCATTGCCAGGGCCATGGCCCTTGATCCTCAAATTCTTTTTCTTGACGAGCCATCGTCAGGATTGGACCCCATTACTTCGGCAGAAGTGGACCAGCTCGTTTTGAATGCGGCCCATAACCTAGGCATCACTTTCGTCATCGTGAGCCATGATCTGGCGAGTACTTATACGATCGCTGACCGGGTCGTGATCCTGGATACAACCACCAAGGGCATTGCCGCCACAGGTCGCCCCAACGAATTGCGGGACCAGAGCGACAATCCGTGGGTGCGACAATTCTTGAACCGGAAGGTGGCATCTGATATGTTCGAATAGGCTTGTCAGCGCAAGAAAGAGAAACTGGTATTAACCCTTTCAGGCAATCCAGACCATGAGTGCCAGAACCAGTCACTTTAAGATAGGCATATTTGTCATCAGCGCCGCAGCGATCGCCGTGGTCGCCGTGACCATTCTGGGGGCAGGAGCGCTCCTACAGAAAAAAACACCCATGGAGACGTACTTCGAGGACTCCGTGCAGGGGCTGGAGGTCGGCTCTCCCGTCAAGTTCCGTGGCGTTGGTATCGGCAATGTTGAGCTCATTACGCTTGTTGATAGAGAGTATCCTACCGGCTTTCGATACGTACTTGTCCGAGTGGGCCTTTCCCAAGACGCGTGGCAGACCCGATCTAAACAGTCGGCCAAGTCAGACCTGACGAAGGAAATAGAAAAAGGCCTTCGGGTTCGACTAGCATTTCAAGGGATCACTGGAACCGCCTATCTGGAAGCTGATTACTTGGACCCGGAACGCAATCCCCCCTTGAAGATCGATTGGATCCCCCGCTATTTCTATATCCCTTCTGCACCTAGCACCATTGCCCGTCTGAGCGAATCTCTAGACAGAATTATGAGAAAACTGGAGCAGATCGATGTCGAAAAAATCACAGATGCCATCGAAACCTCTTTGAATACCTTTACCAAAACCGCCAACGGGCTGGATCTAAAAGAGATTAATGAACAGGCCCAGCAGCTCGTGGTAGAATTGAGAGAAATCAGCCAGCGTGTTACTCAGCTTCTGAATAAAGGAAAAATAGAATCCATTTTGTCAGACACATCGGCAACCATGGCCACGGCTCGTCGTATCATGACGGAGTCTGAGCAACCCCTTACCCAGGTTCCAACCGTTCTATTAGAGGCTTCTACACGCATAGACAACCTGGCAAGAAAACTCGACGGCGTGTCCGAAGACGTCCCAGGGGTTATTGCCAAACTCAGAATGGTCCTTGGCGAGGTCGACAAGCTGCTGTCCGGTCAGGAGAAAGATATTGAAATGACCGTTCGTAATATCAGGATAGCTTCAGAAAACCTCAAGGAGTTGACCGAAAACGCACGTAAATATCCTTCTCAACTCCTTTTTGGGAAACCTCCGCCCCGTTTGGAGCCTGTGGAATAGAATGAAAACGAGCCAAAACGCCTTCTTTAATCTCTCCATTGGCTTTTGTGCCCTGCTTTGTCTTCTGAGCGGATGCATCAGACTCGAGAGCAGCTACCCGGAAAAGCGTTATTTCCTTATCGAGATTTCTCGGCAGGAAGATGTTTCCCCTCGTGTGACGGATGAAGTCCTGAAAGTTGTCACCTTTTCTGTTTCACCTCAGTATGAAGGGAAAGATTTTGTTTATCGTAAGGGTGATGTTGTCTACGAGTCCGACTTCTACAATGAGTTTCTGATTTCACCAGGTGACATGTTTACTGAACAGGTCAGGCAATGGGTGGCAAGCTCCGGTCTCTTCGGCCAGGTTGCAGACCTTTCGAGCTATAATGAGCCGACCCTTTTTCTTGGAGGGGCAGTTACAGCGCTGTACGGCGATTTCAGGGACATCTCTGTGCCAAAGGCGATCATGGAAATCGACTTTCTTCTCACTCGCGATGTCTCTGCTAAAGGGGAGGTCGCCTTTCAAAAGCGCTACCAGAGGGAGATTCCGCTGGATAGCGCCTCGCCGCAGGCATTGGTCAAAGGCTGGAATGAAGCGCTTCGTCAGATTCTGACGGATTTTGGAAAAGACCTTTCGAATGGTCTGAAAGGAAATTAGTCCTTGGATTCGTCTTGCTCGTCAAGGGCGCAGACCTTCTTGTTGATGGTGCGTCGTGATGATCGGAGATTTTCCTCATATTTGCGGCAGTGAAGAAAAAATCAAAGAGACCATGTCCGGAGA
>CAZCXI010000124.1:1330-7474 GCA_964502635.1 uncultured Desulfobacterales bacterium | reverse complement strand
TGGCCTTTTCTTCCGAGATCAGATCGCTATACCCTGAGCAAATGACGACCGGAAGCTTCGGTCGAATACCTGTGATTTCTCTAGCCAACTCCGTACCAGTCATGTTCGGCATAGTCATGTCGGTAATGAGCAGGTCAAATCTGTCCGGTTGTTCCCGAAAGGCTTCAAGGGCCTCAATGCTGCTGGTTTTGGACTCGACTTGATAACCAAGGCGCTCCAACATGTATTTTCCCAGGTTTGCCAATGCCGCCTCATCGTCGACGAAAAGTATCCGTTCGCTACCCTCTGGAACGACGTCAGGTGTCTTTGTTTCAGGTTTGACCGGACTCTCAATTCTTGGAAGAAACACACGGAAGGTAGTCCCCTTTCCCGGCTCACTATGAACCTCAATCGACCCCTGATAACTCTTGACAATACCTTGGACCACGGCCAGACCCATGCCCGTGCCTTCGCCTGTTTTCTTGGTGGTGAAGTAGGGGTCAAAGATCTTCTCCCGCACACCGGGAGTCATGCCGCAGCCCGTATCGCTGACGGTAAGGTTCACATATGGCCCGGGCTCTAGATCGGGATGCTTGCCCGCAGCATCAGAATCAACATCTATATCCTCAAGGCTGATCCCTAGCACACCACCCCTCTCTCGCATGGCATGGGCTGCATTGGCGCAAAGATTCATCAACACCTGATGGATCTGGGTAGGATCGGCCAACACGAAGTCTGACTTGCACTTGATGTGCTGACGAATCTCAACGGTCGTGGGCAACGATGCCCTGAGCATCCTAAGAGCTTCTTTGACGAGAGAGCCTATGCTCAAAGGTGTTCGTTCCTCTTCCTTCTGACGGCTGAAGGTAAGAATCTGCCGCACTAGGTCTTTTGCCCGCAAAGCCGCCTTAAGCACTTCCTCCAGGTTGGCTTGCACCCTGCGGTCTTCGGGCACATCCTCCCGGGCCAACTGGGTGTATCCGACGATGGCTGCCAGGATATTATTGAAATCATGAGCAATGCCGCCTGCAAGCGTTCCGATGGCTTCCATCTTCTGGGCCTGTCTAACCCCGGCTTCCAAGCGCTTCTGTTCCGAGAGGTCGAGAACCAGACCATCGTATGACAGGAGGTTCCCTTGGCTATCATAATGGGGAACAAGGGTCGTCCTCACCCAACACGTGAGGCCGTCCTTTCGCCGAATGCGATGCTCAAGGGGTTGGGTCTCCTGTCCGGAAAGAACGCGCGCGACCTGCCCTTCAAAGGCTGCTCGATCCTCCTCGTGGACCATTTGAATCCATGCATTCGGGTCCAAGGAACATTCCTCGGGGGTGTACCCTGTCACCGCCACAGATGCCGGACTATGAATGGTTTGTACTGGATGCCCGTTCTCAATGCGAACCGTGAAAAGGCTATCCCTAAGCGTCTCGGTAATGCGCCCGCACCGCTGTTCATGCTCACGCAACGCCTGTTCCGCCCTCCTGAATTCAGTGATATCATAGTAGCTACCCCGAATCCCCAGAAATGTCCCAGCCTTGTCGCAGACACATCGACAGACATGGGTGACCCAGCGGGTCTCCCCTTGCTTTGTGACAATTCGATGCTGAAGCACTTTGGGAGATCTGTCGCCGTCGGCAGGGTGGCTATGGTTTTTCCAGAGAAGCCGGTCATCGGGATGAACAAGGCTATCAAGCAACTCTGGTGACGCATAAAACTCATCCGGGCTGTGGCCGGTAACCTGCAGACAAGGAGGGGCAATATAAAGGATTGTTTTGTTTGGAGCGCGCCAGTAGACGCAGTCCGACGCAAACTCAGAAAATGTGCGAAATTCCTCTCGAGTTTCGCACCGCTCTTGCTCGAATCGCCTGCGCTCAACGGCGTCTGTCTCTGATTCGTCGGTCCGTCGCTCCAATTCTTCACCGCGCAGTTCACCGTCCATCAAAGCTCTCTATACCTTAAGACTTATCAGCCGACAGCGAAAGATGGTTGCCGTCACTTCATATGGCACAAATCTCGCGGACAGTTTGCCCCTGCATTTCCTAGCAATCAGCTATCAATGGTTGTAGGGAGGAAAGGGGGGGCTTTCATAAATAAGCAAGCAACCTGGATTAGAATCGAGAGACTTGTTTACTTATGGACGCCCCCCTTATTCCCCATTTCTTGGGAAACAGCTATCAACCACTGTCTTTGAGACGTTAAGCCGATTGGTGGGAGACTAACGGAATTGCTGCATGAAGCTTTCCACCTCAGTCCCCAACTCGTAAATGTCTCCCATCATGGTCAAGAACTCAGCCTCTGTGCAATCCAGGGCTGTCTTTACGGTATCACTGATTTCTTGTTTGGCCGAATCGTTCAGCTCTCTTGTGGACAGAACGGCAAGCAGATTTCCGAGGCATATCATGCGCTGGGAAGGTGTCAACGTACCATCCCTTTCTGCTGCCAAGAAATCACTCAGGGTATGAAGCTCACATGCCCGTCTCACATTGTCCGGAAGCCTCCAGTGGACACACAACAGGGCGCCAAGAAAAGAGCTTGAGGGTAAGGAAAAATGCCTTTCTGCTTCGCTTATGGAAACGCCGTGTTCTTTGGAGAAAGCCCTTATGGCTTCATAATGCTCAGGGAAAAACTTCAGGTAGACGAGCCTGCCGATATCATGAAGCATGCTTGCCGACCACAGTTGCTCAAAGGATAGGTGCGGCTCGTATTGCTTGGCCAGGTACTTGGTACAAAGGCTTGCATAGAACGAGTGAAACCAGAATTCCTCTAACTCATCCTTTTGTTCGATCTGCATGGTATTGATCACAGACAGGGAAAGCACCATGCGGTAAATCTCATTGAGCCCCAGATAGGCAATGGCCACCCGTACGTTTGTTACTTCTCCAGGCAGGCCGTAATAAGCTGAATTGACGACTTTGAGTACCTGCGCAAGGAGCGCCGGCTCCCCGCTTATCAGTTGGGCCACCTTTGCCATGTCCGCATCACCGCCCTGGATTTGCCTCTGAATCTGGCTGACCACCCCTGGCAAGGTCGGCAGGGTGCAGTGCTCACGAAGAAAGGTCTTTGGATCAATGTCAACGGGCTCAAACATGGCTTTGCACTCCTACAGTCAAGATTCGCCTCCCCTTCCAACAGACCGGGCCCTCTATCTACCGTGTCGTCAATGCCGTTAAAATCATGCGCTGCCATATGGTAAGAGTTTTTTGTATCGCAACAACCATACCAGACAAGCGTCCTGGAGATGACGCATAACCGACCGTAATGACCATCTAATTTCGGGCATGTTCATAGGTGCCGGCCTTGAGTGTAACAAAACGTTACACTTTTAGAAATTTTCCGAGCTATTTGGTGTAACCTTTTTACACAACAAGAAAAAAGGTGCCTTGCAAACGAAAAAGCATGGACTGTCCAGGATGTTTCTAGTACGTAATAAACTCGCTATGCACAGACCCCGAATCATGTTGATCGATGATGATGAAGGCTTCCTCGGTCTTTTTTCTTCCGTAGCTTCGGCCCAAGATCTTGACATAGTGCCTCTCACATCTGCCGAGAAGGCCCTTGAGCTCATGAGCCAAGATCCTGTGGACGTGATTATTTCAGATATCCAGATGCCTGGGATGAGCGGGACGGAGCTTTTTCGAACGGTTCAGGACCTATATCCTGACGTCCCCGTCATCCTCATTACGGCTTACGGTTCTGCAGAAGAGGCTATAAGGGCAGTGAGACACGGGGCGTTTCACTATTTTGAAAAGCCGATCAACGATAAACTGGATCTGTTGTGGACAACCGTCCGCGAGGCCTTGAACAAGAGAGAGAATCTCAAGGAACTCGCCTCGTTTCGGAGAGAAAGATCCTTCCAAAAAAAGACGCCGGTGACCATCATAGGCCAATCAGAGGTCATGAAAGGGCTCATTCATTCCATAGAGGAAGTAGCCGGTCTCTCCGTGACCGTCCTGATCTCCGGTGAGACGGGGACGGGAAAAGAGTTGGTTGCCCGGGCGATCCATAATCTGAGCGGCAGGCGAGATAAGCCGTTTCTTGCCGTAAACTGCAATGAATTTGCCCCAGGGGTGTTGGAGAGCGAGTTGTTTGGCCATGAAAGAGGGGCCTTTACCAGTGCTGTTGATCGAAAGATAGGTCTTTTCGAGGTGGCGCATAAGGGGACGCTTTTTTTGGATGAGATCAGCGAGTCTCCGCTTTTTTTTCAGTCGAAACTCCTCAGGACAGTAGAAAACAGGACCTTCATGCGCGTGGGGGGAACCTTGCCGATCTATTCGGACTTCCGCCTCCTTGTCAGCAGCAACCGCGATTTGGAGACAGAGATTGCCGCTGGTCGCTTTCGTCAGGATCTTTTTTACCGTTTGAACGTCTATACGATCGACCTCCAACCCTTGAGGAATAGAAAGGAAGACATCCCTCTGATAGCCGAGTTCTATTTCAAGAGATTCTGTAGGGAGTATAGTCGAGCGATAGAGGGCATTTCTACCAACGCCATGCTGTCCCTCAGGGAGTACGATTGGCCAGGCAATGTCCGGGAGCTGATAAACGTCGTAGAGCGGGCAGTGATAACCTGCCGAGATAGTATGATTACCACCAAAGACCTTCCTTTTGGCGCAGGAGGGTATGAGAGAATACCCGATCTGAACTTGAGGGGTGTGGAGAAGTTTTTTATCGCTCTTGCCTTAAGCCGTACCCAAAATAACAAAAGCAAAGCAGCTGACTTGTTGGGTATAAGCAGGAAGACCCTTGCTGAAAAGGTTAAGAGTTATGGATTGGATGGAAACGAGGAAACATGAAAGAGTCCTTATTTTTTTGCCTCATTTTCCTGGTCGTCTTTCCCAGCAAGGTGTGGGCCGCGGGCATGGCTGCCAAAGACCAAGCCTATGAATTGGAAGAGATCGTGGTGACCGCCACACGTGCGGACATTCCCAGACAAGAGGTGGCCGCAAATATTACTGTGGTTACCAAGGACGATATAGAAAAGATGCCCGTCTCCAATGCGGCTGAGGTCCTCCAGTACATACCAGGTGTTTACGTAGAGTTCGGCGGTGGGTTGGGAAGCGGGGCCACGGCCCAGATCCAGGGCTCTAACGTCAGGGACGTGGCCGTCTATCAGGATGGCGTCCCCCTCAACCAGCTGGCAATGCCCAGGACGGATCTATCCTATCTCCCCGTTGACACGATTGAACGGATCGAGATCTACAAGGGGGCGGCATCGTCTGCCTGGGGTTCTTCCTTGGGTGGTGTGATCAATATCATTACCAGGGAACCGGACCCCAAAAAGGCGGTCGCAGCTGATATCCGAACCTCGTACGGCGAGTTTGAGACCTCAAGGAGCCGAGGAGCCCTGAGCGGCACAAAGGATTCTCTCGGCTATCTTTTTTCCTTCACCCGCGATCGCAGCGACGGCTTCATCGAACATACGGAATATGACCAGGACGCTGCCTACGCAAAGTTCAACTATGACATTACCGGGACGACCCGCGTAAACTTTGTCTACAGTTACGATGAGGGCCGCAACGCAGATCCCGTAGTCGATTTGCCGGAATTCTGGGATGACATCCATCGCAGACGCAGTTATGAGCGCCTTCTTTTTGAAACCTTGCCGGTTGACAATCTTGTCCTGACTCTTGAGGGGCGGCATCACCAGTTTGACACCCACATAGACGATGTCTTCAGTGAGCACAAGGAGGTTTTCAACGATTACGAGGAGGAGACCTGGGGTGGCGGTGCACGTTTGAGCCACGAGATCCCTCGAGCAAACCGCTTTAATCTCGGGTTCGACGGGGATTGGGGCCGCTACGACTGGGCCTTCTTTGCCAAAGAGTACGAGACCAGAAACTGGGCTGCTTATGTGAATGATACTGTGACCATCGGCAAATTTTCCTTCACTGCCGGGATTCGCTATGATGATAATGACCGTTTCGGCTCCGAGGTCAGTCCTTCTGCGGGAATGGTCTATCGCATTTCAGAGGAAAAAGCCCTGGTCCGTGCCCAGGTCGCCAAGGGGTTTTCCGCCCCGCCGCCGTCCGCGCTGGATGATCCCCACTTTGGCAACCCTGATCTCGACCCGGAGATCGGGATCAACTATCAGCTTGGCGGCGAGGTTCGACCTTTCGGGCCCCTATGGATAGAGGTGAATCTCTTTCGATCAGAGATTGAAGACCTCAT
>CAZCXI010000124.1:0-1230 GCA_964502635.1 uncultured Desulfobacterales bacterium | reverse complement strand
TCAGTGTCTTTGGTGCAGTACATAATCTCACCAATACCTCCTATATCTACCGTGAAGTCTTTCCCCAGCCTGAGCGCTGGATCGAGGCCGGGGTGAGGCTTGAGTATTAGGACGGACGTCTCATAAGCCTCCCCTGTTCACGGTAGCGCTGCCTTATCTCATTTGCCGAATTAGTGGGTCTTGTGTCCTGCCTTAGACAGGATCAGTCCCAACAAGGCCCTTTGCAAATTCTCTTGGATGAGCCGTCAAGGAGGGTGTCATGTTCTCACACACCGCAATTAGAGATCCACACTTCCATGACATGGTGGGTGTAACCGAACCCATGTCAGAAATATGCGAACTGATCCAAATGGTTGCCCCTACGAACGCCCCGGTGGTTATCGTTGGTGAGAGTGGGACTGGCAAAGAGCTGGTTGCCCGGGCCATTCATGATCACAGCTCGCGGAAGGACAAGCCCTTTGTTGCCGTCAACTGCTCGGCCACGGCGCCCAACCTGTGGGAAAGCGAGATGTTCGGACACGAAAAAGGGGCCTTTACCGGGGCCGTTGTCACCAAAAAGGGCCGATTCGAGTGTGCCCATCAGGGCACCCTGCTCCTGGACGAGATCTCGGAGATGCCTGCCTCCCTTCAGGTCAAATTGCTCAGGGTCCTGCAGGAGATGGAGTTTGAACGGGTTGGCGGCACCAGAACCATCAAGGCGGACGTACGCCTTATTGCCGCCACAAATCGCGATCTGAAAAAAGGGATTCAACAAGGTTGGTTCAGGGAAGACCTCTTTTTTCGTCTGAATGTAATTACCATGACGGTCCCTCCCTTAAGAGACCGTAAAGAGGATATACCCCCTTTGATCGACCATTTCCTGGCCAAGTATGCTCGCGAAACAGAAAAGGACATTCAAGGGATATCCCGCGAGGCCATGGAGGCCTTAACAAACTACGCCTTCCCCGGAAATGTCAGGGAACTGGAAAACATCATCCAAAGGGCGGTTATCCTGGCCAAAGGAACGAAAATTGCCCTTTGCGACCTTCCAGAAGACTTGACAAAAGGGCTCACGGAAGAAGGCGATGGTTCATCTGTGGTCAGGACCGATGACCTCTTACAAGCCCTGGAGACAGCAACCATAGGTAACAATGGTGGGCCGCCAAGGGTGTGGTGTCGGACGTTAAGGACTATCTCTTTGGAGACCATCTTTGAATTCCTTTTAAAGACAAATACCAAACAATTTTCTCG
>CAZCXI010000123.1:0-7614 GCA_964502635.1 uncultured Desulfobacterales bacterium | reverse complement strand
AAGGGGGAACTCATGTCGAAGCAACCGGCTCCTCAAACATGCTTCGTAGACAGGCCAGAGGTTTGTGAAACATTTGCAGACTCCATCAGGGCAATCAGTTTTGACGGTCAAACCCTGAGAATGGAGTTTTGCGTTTCTCGCATGGATGAGCCGAAGCCACCAAAACCGCCAACTTCACGGCAATACCCAACATGTCGTCTTGTCCTCACTCCGAAAGCTGGTCTCGACCTGTTCAACCAGCTTCAACGGATCATCAGCACTCTGGAACAGACTGGTGTCATAAAAAGGAAAACGCCAACTCCTCAAACAATTCAGTAAGAAAAACCTAACAACCGGGAGAAAAATTGGGCTCAACTCGAGGTGGGAAGAGTCAAGAAGTGGAGGCGCGAATGTTTCGGTACGATTTCTGCATGTTATCAGACGGACGAATGCCATAAAGGAACAGAGATCGATGGAAAAGCCAGCAGCCAAATCCCATGCCCTTGTGTGGAAGGATCGGTATAGCGTAAGAAATGCTGAGATCGACCGCCAACACAGGACCATATTCGGCCTACTGAACAAACTTTATGAGTCGTTGCAAGACAAAGAGTCTGTTGCCCCTGTGGCAGAAATGCTAGAGCGGCTGAGCGAATATGCGATAGTACATTTTCGCTCAGAAGAAAGCCTAATGGAAGCCAACAACTTTCCCGAACTTGAGGCACACAGGACTGAGCACAACAAGTTCAGGCACAAGGTTCCCCAGTTGAAAAGGGATTTTGAACAGACATTCGGTGACATGACCATCGACGTCTTTGTGTTTCTGAAAGATTGGTGGATTAACCACATACTAACCACTGACCAGAAATATGTTCCATATATATCTGGCAACAGCGATCAAGAGGGGTGAAACGCAAGAAATATCGTTTGATAGAGAACACTTTTTGGAATCTCGATAGCTCTCTGGGAGGAACTCTTGAGACGGCAGCTTTCAGTTAACCTAGGTAATCTGCTTTTATCCTTATCCGATGCGATGGACCTGGCCAGTCCACAATTGGCCCAGCATCAGCAGAGGACTGCCTTCACCGTCTGGCAGATGGGTAAGGTCGCTGGAGTATCGGAAGAAATAATGGAAGACGCCTTTATAGCGGCTCTATTACACGACATTGGAGCATTGTCAGTTGAAGAAAAGGTAGCTCTTCGTCAATCATTTGTGGAGGAAGTGGAGATTGAAGATACTGACACACATTGCATTCGTGGATACATTCTACTGAAGAAAGTTCCATGGCTTGCCCCTCCTGCCCAGATTGTCAGATTTCACCACAGGGAATGGAGTGAATGGGACGAGCCAATTGAAGCGCCCCACGTTCTAAAATCCCAGCTCCTTTTTCTTGCGGATCGCCTTGAGCGTCTAGTTGTTCGCGACAAATACATCCTGCATCAAGATGAAGATCTTATCTCAAAGATAAAGCGCATGTCAGGCACAGACGTTCACCCAGACGTGGTGGAATACTTTGTGGCTGTTGCCAACCGTGAGGAGTTTTGGCTAGACCTGGTCTCTCCAAGGCTCTATTCACTCCTGCTTCATGAGGGACCGTACAGGAAATTCGAAGTGGACATTTTCAGCATACACTCGTTGAGCCAGCTTTTTGGAAATATAATCGATTTCAGATCTCGTTTTACAGCAACGCATTCTGCCGGAGTCGCTGCATGCGCAACTATGCTTGCCAAGATATTTGGACTTACTGATATGGAAGTGCAGCTCATGGAGATTGCAGGCAACTTACACGATCTTGGAAAGTTGGGTATACCGAATAGTATCCTGGAAAAACGTGGTAAACTTTCTAAGGAAGAGTTCTCAGTGATTAGGTCTCATACATACCATACGTATTCGCTGTTGAATACTATTGGCAATCTGGAACAAATTGCCGAGTGGGCGGCATTTCATCATGAAAGATTGGATGGCTCCGGCTACCCATTTCACCTTACAGCAGACGAGCTAGGAACTGGTGCTCGGATTATGGCAGTGGCGGATATTTTCACCGCACTTGCCGAAGACAGACCCTATCGGAAAGGGATGTCACAAAATGAGATAAGAAGAATAATAAAGCAGTTCGGGGACCGAGAAGTCCTGGACCCGAGAATCATTAGCCTCCTTTTCGACAATTATGACCAAGTAGCCTCCAACGTAAAGGAAGCGCAGATCTCCGCCATGGGATTCTATGAACAACAGGTTGCGTTTCCGGAAGACGCCAGTTAGAGATTTCATCATGGCGTGCCCGCCTGCCCGTGGTTTGGTGAGCAACCACGGGGAGTCGGACGGGACTCGGACGGGACGGTCATGCGTTTATGCGTTTCATCTCGGGAAATGGGTGACATGAGGGGGAATAGCGGGCGTCCATCAGGATATAACATTCTATGCTCGATCCTGAGGCAAGTTATATTTTTATGGACGTGCCCATAATACCATTTTGACACCACTGGGTCAAAGGAGGCACCAAGGGGCACAAGAAGAATCCCCACAGGCGGATAGCCAGCCATGGGACATCACAAAGATCCGAGACATAGGCCCTAAGATCTTCGCAAGGCCGACCGTCATTCAGCCCATCTGTTTGCAGGGTGTCAAGGCCTATCGGCTATGAGCTTCAATATTCATTTGAAATGGTCACTATTCTTAATTATCATCTCTTGGCAAGCAAATCGCCACTTTTCCCGTCTGAGCACATTCTCAAGATGTTGTGCGGGGACAGGTCGAATTATGCCCCCAGCTTGACCCTTCCCGTCGCTATCTGTTAATAATGTGTCCCTCTGCGGCTTCCTACGAGCCTCTGGATCAGTCGTTTGCATGCGTCTTGTCCAAGGAGAGGTTGTGGTTGCGCTGAGGACTATATATTGACGCTCCAAGGGAGCTCTAACAGTCAATATCAGGGATGTGCGGAAATATTTCCGGTCTAGGGGTCAATATTGATGATATAATTGTTTCATCTAGCGTTCATTATGAGGAGGTTGCAGATGAACGAACAACAACTAATACAACTCATGAACGAATCGATAAAACTTGAATTCAATGTCGCTGACCTTTACATGACCTTCTGTAAAACATTCCATGAAGATTACGCCTTCTGGTTCCAACTGCACATGGAAGAAAAGGATCATGCGTCTATAATTCAAAGTGCCAGAGAGGCTTGGTTATCTGGAAAGGAATTCCCACTTGAAATACTGTCTCCAAATGTGGATGAGTTAATAGCACTAAACACCAAGTTGGCTTCCCTGCTTGAGGAGTACAGCGAAAATCCCCCTTCAAGAGAAATTGCATTCAATGTGGCTTTGGATTTAGAAGAGTCCGCTGGGGAAGCCCACTTTCAGGATGCTATGGAGCAAGCTCCATCTTCGACGCTATTGGAAGTATTCCAGATGTTGAACGGAGAGGATAAGGAACATGCCAATAGGATTCGCACGCATATGAGGGATAACGGAATTGAAATCCGCAGCAAACTGGCGAAATGACCCACTGATTCTCGCCTTGAAGCGGAAATACGCGGATCATCACTTTCTGCTATTTCAGGGTAACTACTTGAAGGCCAAAATTCTTTAGATTTTCAAGCGATATTGTGGTTTCTGAATTACGGATTCTCGAAGCTCTTAGTCGAGACAATGCAGGACCTTTTGACTTTTTACCAAATCCTCATATCGAGCAGTGTTTCACCCCGTGTCATCCACATCCTTTGCCTCTTTGGGCTGACTTGGGCGCGCGCACAGGCATTTCTTCTCTCTGGGTAAATCCTTTGTTCTTCTTGCTTGCCACACTAAATACTATACGTTTCAGGTAGAATCCTATGCTATACTCAACCGATTTCTCCAGACGAGGGGGTTAAAATGACTATCAAAGTTGCTTCTGCCCACACCCCGAGATACGACATGTTTTCACCCGAGGGAAAGCCTCTTGCAGGCAAGCGCATCCTGGTGCCACCAGCTCGGCCAGAAGCCAACCCCCTTCTCCATATTCTCTCGAAGCGTGGGGCAGAGGCACTCGAGTTTCCTGCCGTCAAAGTCGCTCCACCTGAAGACTATGGCCCAATAGATAGAGCCATCCAGCGGCTTAAGGGCTTTGATTGCGTCATCTTTTCCGGCAGCAACTGTGTTATAAACTTCTTGGAGCGCCTCGAAGTGCTCCACGTTGGCAAGGCGGCCCTCAGTGAACTAAAGATTGTGGCCATTGGACATGGTGCCGTGTCTGCCCTGAAGAAGGAGGCGATCGAGGTGCATTACGTTCCGAAGCTCCATACTGCCGAGGGTGTTGCTGCCTGTCTTGGGGAGATATCCGACTGGGCGTTCCTCCTTGTCAGGGTTGAAGGTGCATCCCGAAACCTACCGCAAAGGCTAAAGAGCTTGGGAGCTCGGGTGACCGAGGTGGCCGGTTATCGGATGCTCGTAGAGGCCACTGTGGATATGGCTGAAAAGGCCTTCAGCTGGAAGCTAGATGCCCTTGCTCTAGCAAATCCCACCGCAGTGCGGTTTTTCTTAAAAGGTGCGGAGAAGGTTGGTCTCAACCTAAACGACTCCCTCAAGGACGTGACTATTGCTGCTGTTGGACCAACCACGGCAGAGGCCGCCGGAAGGTATGGACTGAAGCCCGATTTCATCTCAAAAGGACACATCGCTGATCTAGCCGAAAGCTTGACACAGCTTTTTGGTAAGCAGCGCAAGAACTAGGGAAAACTCACCGTCAAATAGTCTGGCGTATGCAAGGTAGCTACAAAGGTTTGCCAAGATTTACGATATGATGTACAAATCTATGAAAAGATCGTCCGGTCGCCGAGTGGCAATGGTGTAACTTCTCTACATAGGGGGTATGCTGCAGTAACAGCTTGGCGTGACACCGCTTCTGGGCTATCCAATCTGATAAGAAAGGAGGTGAAAAAGATGAAGATTTTAAAGACAGCAATGCTCACAATAATAGCAGTTGGGCTGGTCGCCTCTTTTACCTTTGCAGCGGGCGACGTTGCAAAGGGAAAGGTTCTCTTTAATGATGCCAAACTCGCAGGTGGCACTGCAGGAATGTCCTGCAACTCATGCCATCCAGACGGGAAGGGTTTGGAGAAGGCCGCTGACAAGAAAGATATTGAGAAGACTATTAATTTATGTATTGAACAGGCGCTTAAAGGCCAAGCCATTGATCCAAAATCTGCCGACATGGCTGATATCGTTGCCTATATTAAGTCACTAAAGCAAACAGAATAGCGGGACATGCGGGCTAAGCCTCAGTCGTCGCTCTGCCTGCGACAACATCTGCAAGTGCCATTCCGCCTTCGCCATAGGAAAATATAAGTAAGATAAGTATGAATTTTCACCTGCATCACAAAGTTTGTCATCCCGTTGACAATTCCTGTCACATTCGCGCTGTCAGGCCTCTTATCAGCCTGCAGCTACGGTCAAGATTATTTCAACGTTGTCCAATAGATGCATGGACATCTTCGCAGCCTAGCCGTTTTGGTATGTTTTTTGCGCTCTACTCCAGGCAAAATGTGCTTTTGTGGTCAGACTTAGCTAAAACAGGATCACCTACCGTTTGGTGAGCCCCTGGCTAAGAATTCAACAAAGGGTGAAGGAAGCAACCAAGAAAAAGGGAGGTGCCAAAAAGAAAAACAGTTTCTGAAGCATTTTTGACAAGTTAGTTATTCATCGCGCCTGATAAGGGCAAACCTTCCGAAAGGTGGGGACGCAAAGCTTGCGGCCTAAGTTCGCTAGAGGCGGATAAGGTGGCGAGGCTGCCGGGTGACGGTACTGTTACAATAAGCCCGCTTCGTCCTTTCGGAGGGGGCTTTTTGTTTCAAAGCGGATGTTTGAGAAAAAAGCATATAACGGCAAAAAATATGAGCACAGGGGGTAATCATGTCTTACACACCCAAGATCCTCATTGTTGATGACGAACCCCGTCTGTGTAGCAGCCTGAAGGCACTGTTGAGCCACCAAGGCTATGAAGCCCATACAAGCACTGGTGGTAAGCAAGCCATGGAATCTCTTGCTGGAAATGGGTTTGATCTTGTTCTTCTGGATATCGTCATGCCAGACGTTGATGGCTACCAGGTTATGGACTACATGGATCGTCGCAGTCTTGAGACTCCGGTCATTTTCATTACAGGTCATGCTTCTGTAGACTCGGCCGTGGCGGCGCTCAGGGGAGGAGCCTACGATTATTTTAAAAAGCCATTGGACTATGAAGAATTGCTGAAAACGGTGGCAAATGCCGTTGATCAAAAAACGCGCAATAACGAGCAGAAGCAGGTGTCTAAGAGACTATTAAAAGCCAAGGAAGAACTAGAAGTAGCTAAGAGGCTCCAAGATGAACTTCTGGCCAGGGTGTCTTACACGATCCGGATTCCAGTAAACGGTGTGGTCGGCATGGCGAAGCTGTTGCTGGATACTGAACTGACTTCCGAACAGCACGAGTGTGCTGAGATGCTACGTGCCACGGCTCAATCCGTATTGGATATGATCAATGGCGACTTGGACTTGTTGCAGGCCGAAGGGTATAAATTCGGCTTGGACATGATTGACTTTGATCTTCGAGCCACCATGGAAGCCCTGTACGATTTGCTGGCTGAAAGAGCTTTGAAAAAGGGCCTACAGTTTACCTTTATAGTCCATCCAAAGGTCCCCAGCCGGCTCCGGGGTGACCCCCGTCGGCTTCGGCAGATACTTCTTAATCTTTCGGATAACGCCGTCAAGTTCACCGAAAAAGGCGAGGTTGTCATACGGGTTTCACTGGAGCTAGAAACCGACACACACGTAACGCTTCGGTTCGCTGTCACGGATACGGGCATCGGCATCCCGGCCGATCGCTTGAATCGTCTATTCAACAACTCCCCGTTTCAGGCCAATGCCTCAACAAGGCCGAGACATGGAGGGACCGGTCTTGGACTCGTTATTTCCAAACAACTCGCCCAGATGATGGGAGGAGAAATCGGTGTTGACAGCGTTAAGGGAAAGGGTTCGACATTCTGGTTTACGGCAGTCTTTGAAAACAACAGGAGAGTATGGAGAGCCATCGGCACCTCCCAAAAACATTCCAGCGCCCTGGAGTCCAGTAGCTGTCCTTGATCTTGCCTTAGAGCACGGCGTCGAGCACAGTAAGACTGGCAACGGAACACAAAGACCAAAAAAAGGCTGGAAGCAAGAGCAACGACTATGAAACCTTTTTATTTCATTTTGCCAGCCGTCATCCTCCTTGTTGTGGCAGCTGTAGACCTTTCGCACCGGGGGACCTTCGATTTTCTGCTGAAGGGAAAAGCAGATGCCGCAGGGCAGGAAGTGAGGGAGGAGCTGGCAGCACTACAGAAAGTAGACCTTGACAGCAAGCTTAGGGAGTTGAACAGAACCAGGCAGCTGCAAGGACTGCCAACGTACAACGTCCCTTAGTCTTTCTCTTCATCTTATTTCCCGTGAGGTATCTCCTGACAGCTCACAGCTTAGCAATTTTCGACTTGGGGCCTGGAAGATACAGGCGGGTTGCTCTACGCCTGAAGAAACTGGGGTCACCCATTAAAGGGCTGTTGCCCAAATGCCTTTTCGCTTGTTCTGGAACGTTTTTTGATAAATCTGAGGCGTACCCCAGGCGGTGTGAAGCCTCCCCGCCCT
>CAZCXI010000122.1:0-7627 GCA_964502635.1 uncultured Desulfobacterales bacterium | reverse complement strand
CCGTTCTTTGTCGGCACTCGTCCCGCTAGAATTCCCATTTATGGATGGACACTAGTTAGTAGATTTCCCGCGTTGTGGCTTGAGTTACCCTTCCCCCAGATCTAACTTTTTGAAAATACGAAACTGTGGTATCTTGTTTCACATAGGAAATGAAAGGGGCAACGATGAGTACGCTGAAATTGATGGCTTTGATTTTTGGAGTTGTACTGGTGCTGTTAACAATGAATTGTGCTTTCGCGGAAGTTGACAAACATGCTTCCGAGCCAGAGAAAAAGGCCACTGAATCAGAAAAGAAGACTATGACTGTGACTCCACGACCAGAGAAGTCAAAAGGAATGGCAGTCAAGAATGATCGGCTGGATAAGAGAGTTGATGCCTTGTTCCACAGAGTCGATGCTGATAAGGATGGTAAGGTTAGTCACGATGAATATATGATGCCCGACGAACTTTTTTTCAAAAACAGTGATAGTAACCATGATGGGTTTCTGACCAAAGAAGAACTGCAAAATGCCTGGAGAAAAAGCATGAGGAGCAAGCGATACAGAATGATGCGGGAGCAACTCAAGCAAAAAGAGCCTTCTAAGTAATGGGCATTAAATGAATTTGTAAGCCCAATCTTCTTCGCCGCCCCTGTTGCTTTTAATGCCAACATTTAGTATTAACCTTCTCTCCACTCGTTGTCTGTAAACTCTAACCTGTTGAAATAATGGGAAACAGCTGTCCCGCATGATTCTTGCACAAAAACAATAAATGTGTTTCGTTGTAGCGATTACCGTTGTTTGCTCGAATCCTTGGCAAACGGTCCATGTGTTGGATAGTAAGAAGACGTTTGAAGTGTTTCCACGCGAGGAGATATTGGTGTTGGGAGCAATGTGACAATTATTGATCATAGCCATATTTATCTGGTTCGTACAGAGTGAGCTGCGTGCTGGATTCATCTTGATGAGAAAAAGCGGGGCGTTAAGAAACAGCCATGTTTGATGCTTGGTTGCCAACCTGCGATAGGCCGAGAAATCGAGACGGAGGGAACATAACCAAAGTCTTCGAAGTTTTCGTCCACTGCAACAACCGAAGCCTCCCCCGGTCCACGGAGACACGGTGCAGCATATGACGAGAGGAGGAACCATGAATCGAAAAGAGATGCTATTGGCAGGATCACTGGTTACGCTATTGTGTCTTGCCGTTGGCAACATGGTCTGGGCCAGGATCCCGGGGAGCGACTGCCTCCTCTGTCACGACATGCATGGGGGGTCGCCTCCCGCTCTTCTCAGGGCAGAGTATGGAGGCAACCAAGGATGTATTAACTGCCATTCCTCCGACACCTCTTCCACCACTTATGTCTTAAACCCAGGTGGTGACCCAGAAATCACGGTTCCTGTTGTCGTCTATACCGGAGCCACCCCCCCGACCGACTACCTGGCCGGCGGCAATTTTTGGTGGGTCAGTGAGGCTGGAGGCGCTGAGGATGGCCAGGGGCACAATATTTTTTCCGGGGAACCGGACGATTGTTTAAGCTTTCCTCCTGGTCGCATCCAAGGATCTTGCGGGGTGAACTCCTGCCACGACAACCTCCACACAGAAAACACTGGCCTGTATGGCCCCCGTCAGGGCTGCCTTAAATGCCACATGATGGAAGATGATGACGACTACCCCACGGGTTTTCATCACGCCGATGACTCGAACGCCTTGGTGGGAAGCGACTCACCCAGTGCTGACGGGTATTATCGTTTCCTCTCCGGACATATGTCAGGAGAGAGCCTCGGCGTTTGCGGGATCGAAGACGACGACTGGGAGGCCACTTCCAGTTCGACCGATCACAACGAGTATCTTGGCAATCAGACCGATTTGAACATCGCCGCCAGCTTGAGCAACCAGGGCCATACCATTACGGGCTTTTGCGGCGGCTGTCACGGCAATTTTCATAATTCCTCTCTCTCCGCGAGCGGCGGAGACTGGATTCGTCATCCCGCCGGCGCGGTCTTGCCGGATTCGGGCGAGGTTGCCTTATATACCATCTTTGATCCGGATGCCCCGGTGGCTAGGCCGGATCTTACTGGTTGGACTGGCCCAAGCAGCACAGTGAGCCCGGGCGCAGACCTGGTCAACTGCCTGTCCTGTCACCGTGCTCACGGAAGTCCATATCCGAAGATGCTGCGCTGGGACCCCACAGCTACGGACGCTTGTGCTGTCTGCCACACCCTCAAAGTGGCCGAGACTCCAGGGCAGTACCATGTCGCAACCGTGACAGACTGTACGGCATGCCATACTTCGCACGGAGACGGCCCTCCTGATTTCGAGGAAAACAACAATGGCTGTTTGGTAGCAGAGGTTATAACCACACCGAATAGTGGTAACAAGAATGTCACATTCCCGTCAGGCGGAGCCAATGATTTTATTCGTGGGGCCCCTAACTACGACGGTGTCTGCGAGGTTTGCCATACGACGACGAGCTATCACCGCAATGACAGCACCGGAGACCATACCCATTATGCAAACCAGTCCTGCACTGACTGCCACTCCCATGCAGCCGAGTTTGGCGGTGCCATGCCTGACGATGCTCCTCACCATATGCATATGGATGGCACTATACATGGCCCAGATGGACAAGAGTGTAATGACTGCCACGGTGTCGGGGGGGCAAATGAACTTGGTGCGATGGTGGCCGCAGGGGCCTGCGACAACTGCCACAGCCCTGGTGGTGGCTATGATGGAGTGAACGACCCCACTGTCGGTGCTGCCAGCAACTGGTATAGCCTCGTTCGCCAGCCGGATGGCACGCTTACTCCCGGAAAGGAGAAGTGGTGCGCCGGCTGCCACGATTCGGCGCCTGCAAACAGCAAGTCCGACGGCAGCGGCATCGACGCCCCAATGGTGGCGGGCGACGGCTCTACCTGGGGCTTCTATGTCAATGGCCACGGGCGTAGTCCTCTGAACGAGGAATGCATTTACTGCCACGACCCAAGTCTCGATCACATCGATGGGGATCACAGGACGTATGCCTTCGATCCGAGCCAGTACGATCCCGGTGAGTGCGGAAAGGCATACGCCGCAGGGTATCGTCTGAGGTATGTCGGCGGTGAAGTGCCTCTGATGATCCCTAACGACTTCCGAATTACTTTTGGTTACGACTATTCACAGCACGCGGAAAAGGCATACAGACTGTGCATCAATCCTGCTTGCCACACTTTAAACACCATTTTTGACAACACGCCTGTGGGAGATCTCCACGACACAAACTTCATGGCCTCCGGGGGCATTCCCCACAAAGAGTACCCACTGAAGTACTCCCATGTGTGGGGAAATGGCGGGGACATTAATGACCATGTTTCGCACATCTTACATTACATTGGAACATATTGGGATTCTGATTGGGATACCGCCACCACCGGCACAGACGCTGCACCGGGCTCCGGCGCCGATTCTACGATCGCTTGCTCGAGCTGTCACAATGTCCACGGTTCTGAGGGGATTCTGGGTTCGACCAACGAGGCGATGATCAGGAGTGGAAATCTTGCCGGCAGGAGCGGCTACGGATTCAGTTATTTGGTTGAAGATATTGGCGCCGGCGGCCTCCCCATGGTGACATCCGCCGGGGCCACCCGGGCAAGCAGTATCGGCGCCGTTTTCAGGAACGACACCGGCGATATGTGTATTGGCTGTCATGGCAACAAAGTCGTTCCGAGCCAATCATATGATGCCAGCGACGGAGGCGTGCGCTGGGGCTATGACACCTATTTGGAGTACTATCGACCATACCAGTATATCGTGCCTTAGTAATAGCGTGTTCGAGGTTTGGGTCCCATTGCGAAGCCTAGGTTTACTATACGGTTCCACGGAGACGGGGTTGCATCTAAGGAGGCTTACAATGAAAGGGGAGGTCATGAGTCGTAAAATCCTGGTACTGATGGGATGGCTGAGTCTTGCCTTATGCTTTGCCAGCGGGTCAACTGCCTGGGCCATGATCCCAAAAACGCCAACGGGGGACCTTTGTCTCAATTGCCACGAAAGTGGTACCCCAACTCCTGGAGACCCGGCAAATTGGACCCTCCGGTCCGAATACCAAGGCGAGGCGGGATGTATTACGTGCCACTCACACGCTACCTCTTCCACCACGTATGTCATAAACCCGGGAGGTTCACCCGAAATCACGGTTCCTGTTACGGTTTACACAGGAGCAACCGAGCCTACCGAATTTTTGGCCTCAGGCAATTTCTGGTGGGTCAAGGGGCCTGCTGACGGGATCCCCGGCAGCCCAAACAACTGGACTGGTGGCGGCAATGACCAGGGTGGGCACAATATCTTTCCGGGTGAAGTTGACGAGCGATATACATTGGAGGGGGTTTCCGTTGCTCCTGGACACTCGAGTGGATGTCTCAATCCAGACTCCTGCCACAGTAACCTTAACACGGCAGATAATACGTTTGGTAATCGCCAGAGTTGCCTCAAATGCCACATGATGATGAAAGGTACCGACTATCCCGCTGGCTTTCATCATGCTGATGACTCTGCACTGGTGGTAGGGCTGGGGCGCAACGTACCTGGGGACCCTGGTTTTGACGGGTATTATCGATATCTTACGGGCCACATGAGTGGTGAAGGCCACGGTGTGGCCGGGATTGAGGATGACGACTGGGAGGCTACTGTGAGCTCCACCGATCACAATGAATATCTTGGCCTTCAGGGTGCTTTGAACAGCCCTGGGGGTTTTAGGAAGGGTGTCGACCACCATACCAGCACGGCCTTCTGTAGTGGGTGCCACGGGAACTTTCACGTTGCGTCTGAATATGCCACAGGAAAACCTGAAGGTGGGCAGGACTACGAATGGCTGCGTCACCCCGTGGAGATGGTCCTGCCCGACGATGAGGGTTCGGATTATCATCTGTATACGGAGTATAATCCGAATGTCCCGCTAGGGCGGCCGGATCTTAGCTCCTTTACGGGGCCAAGCGACATTGTGACCCCGGGTACAGACGTTATCAATTGCCTCTCCTGCCACCGTTCCCATGGGACTCCGGGGGGGAGCCACCTTCGCTGGGACCCTACCCAGTGGAACGCATGCGCTACCTGTCATTTAACCAAGAGGTCCTCGATTGAAGGGCAGTATATTTGCGATGCAATTGATGACTGTAACGATTGCCATACTTCGCATGGGAGGAGCCTTAGGTTTCAATACGAGGAATCACCCGGGGTATTTAGGGCAGAAGATGAATTTGGGGGTGATCATGACAATAAGGCATTGGTATGGATGAAAATGGACTTCTATGGTCCTGTCGAACACACTGCCGACGAAGTGCTCTTTCCAATACCCGGAGACAGCCCCTATGTTCTCGGTGTAGAGCCGTACAACGGGATCTGTGAGGTATGCCACACGGGAACGCTTTATTGGAAAAACGATGGCACAGGTGATCCTCATTATGGCGGGCCCGGTGCAGAAGAGCAGTGCAATGCTTGCCATTTACACGTGAACGAGTGGCTTGGCGACATGCCCGATGACGCAGCCCACAATGTCCACCATGGAGCTTTTGCCAGGGGGCCAGATGAGGTGGACTGCAGCGTTTGCCATGGCAAAGGCGACACTATTGGAGAAATGGTCGCAGCGGGTGCCTGTGATCCTTGCCACAGCCCGGGTGGTGCCTTTGATGGGGTGAATGATCCGGTTATCGGCGCCAAGAATAACTGGCCCGATGCAGTATATGAGGCCGATGGCACGGCACTCAAGTCCGGAAAACAAGGCTGGTGCGCCGGCTGCCATGATGATGGCAGTTCCATCATAGGTGGCGTGGCCGCTCCTAATGTGATGGGAGATAATCTGTCTTACGGTTTCAATATCTCTGGTCACGGGAGGCCTTCTGCCGGCAAGAATTGCGGAGATTGCCACGATTTTACACGTTTGCATGTTGATAGCCAGGCAAGGACCTACGTGGCCGCAAGTGACAACTATAGAAATGGTTACCGACTGAATGAAGACATGGCTGTTCCCCGCAATGGTGAAATCGATCCACAAGCCTTCAGGCTCTGTACCAATTGCCATGCCTATTTAGCAATTACCGGCCCGACCAGCAACTTCAGGGATGATCAGAAGAGCCAACAGTATCATGAGATGCATCTGAATTGGTGGCCTGACAGGCTGGCATCAGACTCCGACTTTGATGGCACCGGTATCGATTCTGCCTTGACTTGTGTCAACTGTCACAATGTTCATGGATCTCCCGCGGCTGCCATGATTCGCCATGGGGAACTCATCAGTTCACCAGGCACGACGGACAAGGTGCCCGCACTGGACTTCAAATGGTTCGAAGCGGACGGCGTTACACAGACATGGGACTTGTCTGAGAGTCGCTATGGTAGAGCATTTGTGGGAATGCCTGGTGGGATGGAAAACTACGTGTGCACCGGATGCCATACCGGGCCTGAGGGACTATACTTCCGAATTCCAGTCACAGCCACCCAATCCATTATCGATAAGATCAGGGGCACTAAGGAGCCAGGCAAGATAATCAGAATCATCGGCAGCGGTTTCGGAGAACCCCAAGGCGACAGTGAAGTTCATATCGGCCCGAAGGTTTACGGTCCTGGTCACAGAAAGATAAAGCTCTGGACAGACACCAAGATCAAAGTGAAACTTCCGAACTACAAATGCGAATGGTTCAAAGGAAACGACTATAGAAGACGGAAGATTTGGGTAGTGGTTGGTGGTGAGGACGGAGTGTCCAGCAACGTGAAAAGTATCAAGGTTTTCAAACCGGACACTTGCCCATAGGCTTACGTTGAATCAGAAACGCCAAGGCAGGGTCATCGTCAGGGCTCCGTCATAGTCTCCAGTAACTATTTGTAATGACAAGCATGGATGATTTAGCGCCATCGGGGTCGACCGAGGTAACTTGCTGGACATGCGATATAAAGTAATGATTGGTGGTGTGTTTTTAGGGCTTAGGACCTCTTTTTTATAGCCAGAAAAGGGAGTCTAAGGTTTTGGCAATCCCAAAGACACAAAGACCCCAAAGACCACCTGGAAGATATCCGCGTGGAAGAAGGCAACCTTTCCATCAAGCTGTAAGAGTGAGTCCAGCTTGCTCTAGAGAAGTCTCATAGGTCTCAACGGGCTGTTGCCCAAACAGTGAGGCATGGGGTCTACGCTTGACTCTTATTGATTTTTAGCACGAGTCAACCCTAGACCCCATAACCTGACCAAGTCATGCCCCGTGCCTCACATTACCTGCCAGGCAGAATAATGCGTGAATCATCCTGCTGCGGTGCACGACTCTGTTCGGCTTGCATTTTTCTTGCCCTTTCCATCATCTCTTCCATGGCCTGTTGCATCGCATCAGGGAATTTCTTCATGGCTTCTTCCAACTGAGCTGCCTGTATCGGGGCTTGCAGCGGTACCGTGCCCTGGGGTGACATGAGCTGGGTATGACCGACGAACATGGTCTCACGGCTTTCATCTTTGGTTCCATCTGGTTTGATAGGTATAAAACACCTTATCGACCCCACTTTGAGATCTGTTACAGCCTCTTCACGATACAGATTGTTTATGTTGATTGCAAAATCGAGCTGCTGATTTGGGTCAGTCATTGAAAGCCTCCTTTTCGTAAAATTCATTCAACTTGATAATCGGGCAAAAAGT